>JAEWDF010000132.1 GCA_023390245.1 Pseudomonadota bacterium | reverse complement strand
GCGCCTGCTCCGCGCGCCGGACGCCCAGGCGGCGCTGGCCGAGGCGCCCGAATTGCTGGCCGGCTTCAAGGGACTGATGCGCACGGCGGGGCTGGCCGCCGTGGCCTGACTCCACAGGCTTGTCCGCTCAGCAGGCCTGTCCCGCCGCCCAGCCGGAGGACCAGGCCCACTGGAAATTGTAGCCGCCCAGCCAGCCGGTCACGTCCACCGCCTCGCCGATGAAGAACAGGCCGGGCAGGGTCCGGACCTGCATCGACTGCTGGTCCAGGGCGGCGGTGTCGACGCCGCCCAGCGTCACCTCGGCGGTGCGGTATCCTTCCGATCCCACGGGCTTGACCGTCCAGGCGTTGACCGCCTGGTCCAGCCGCCGCAACGCCTTGTCCGAGGCGTCGGCCAAGTTGCCGGCGACGCCTTCGCGCGCGCACAGGCTCTCGGCCAGCCGGCGCGGGACGATGTGCGACAGGGCGGTGTGGATCGCCTGACGCCCGTTCGCGGCCTTCGCCGCCTTCAGTTCGGCGAAGACGTCCCGGCCCGGCGCCATCGACACGGCGATCGCCTCGCCCTCGCGCCAGTAGGAACTGACCTGCAGCACGGCCGGGCCGCTCAGCCCGCGATGGGTGAACAGCAGGGCCTCGTCGAAGGCGGCCCGGCGCGCCTTCTTCGCCGGGACCGAGGCGACGCGGGCCTCCACCGCCACCCCGGCCAGCGGCGCCAGCGTCTCCAGCAGTCCCGCCTCGAAGGTCAGCGGGACCAGGGCGGGTCGCGTCTCGGTCACGCGCAGGCCGAACTGGCGCGCGATCTCATAGGCCCAGCCGGTCGCGCCCATCTTGGGGATGGACTTGCCGCCGGAGGCGACGACCAGCGACGCCGCCGCGACCTCCGATCCGTCCGACAGGCCGACGGACCAGCCGTCCGCCGCGCGGGCCACGCGGTCCACACCGGTCTTCAGGCGCAGCACGACGTCCGCCGCCGCCATGTCGTCGGTCAGCATCCCGATGATCTGCCTGGCGCTGCCGTCGCAGAACAACTGGCCCAGCGTCTTCTCGTGCCAGGCGATCCCGGCCCGATCGACGCGCTTGATGAAATCGTGCTGGGTGAAGCGACGCAGGGCCGAGGTGGCGAACCTCGGGTTCTCGCCCAGGACGTTCGCCGGCCCGCAGCCCAGGTTGGTGAAGTTGCACCGCCCGCCGCCGGAGATGCGGATCTTCTCGCCCGGCGCGGCCGCGTGGTCCACGACCAGCACCCGACGCCCGCGCCGACCGGCTTCCGCGGCGCACATCATGCCGGCGGCGCCGGCCCCGACCACCAGGACATCGACCGACGCCCGGCTCACGAGACCGGCTCCGGAAGAGGCGTCCTAGTAGCGGTAGTGGCCGGGCTTGAACGGCCCCTCGACCGGCACGGAGATGTAATCGGCCTGTTCCTTGTTCAGCACGGTCAGCTTGGCGCCCAGCTTGCCCAGGTGCAGGGCCGCGACCTTCTCGTCCAGGTGCTTGGGCAGGGTGTAGACCTTGGTCTCATAGGCCGACTTGTTGGTCCAGAGTTCGATCTGGGCCAGGGTCTGGTTGGTGAAGGAGGCCGACATCACGAAGGACGGGTGGCCCGTGGCGTTGCCCAGGTTCACCAGCCGGCCTTCCGACAGCAGGATGATCTTGTTCCCGCCGGGGAATTCGATGTGGTGGACCTGCGGCTTGATCTCGTCCCACTTGAAGTTCTTCAGGCCCGCGACCTGAATCTCGCTGTCGAAGTGGCCGATGTTGCAGACGATGGCGTTGTTCTTCATCCGGCGCATGTGATCGACGGTGATCACGTCCTTGTTGCCGGTGGCGGTGACGAAGATGTCGGCCTTGTCGGCCACGTCGTCCAGGGTCTGGACGTCATAGCCTTCCATCGCCGCCTGCAGCGCGCAGATCGGGTCGATCTCGGTCACGATCACGCGGGCGCCGCCCTGACGCAGCGAGGCCGCCGAGCCCTTGCCCACGTCGCCATAGCCGCAGACCACCGCCACCTTGCCCGACAGCATGACGTCGGTGCCGCGGCGGATGGCGTCCACCAGCGATTCCCGGCAGCCGTACAGATTGTCGAACTTGGACTTGGTGACGCTGTCGTTGACGTTGATGGCCGGGAACGGCAGTTCGCCCCGCTCGGACATCTGATACAGGCGATGGACGCCCGTGGTGGTCTCTTCCGACACGCCGCCGATGGCGTCGCGGATGGCCGAATAGAAGCCGGGCTTCTCCTTCAGATATCGCTTCATCACGGCGAAGAGGGCTTCCTCCTCCTCGTTCTGCGGATTGTCCAGGACGCTGGCATCCTTCTCGGCCTTCGGTCCCAGGACGCACAGCAGGGTGGCGTCGCCGCCGTCGTCCAGGATCAGGTTCGGATAGCCGCCGTCGGCCCATTCGAAGATCTTGTGGGCGTAGTCCCAGTACTCCTCCAGCGTCTCGCCCTTGACGGCGAACACCGGCGTGCCCGAGGCGGCGATGGCGGCGGCGGCGTGATCCTGGGTCGAGAAGATGTTGCAGGACGCCCAGCGCACCTCGGCGCCCAAGGCTTCCAGCGTCTGGATCAGCACCGCCGTCTGGATGGTCATGTGCAGGCTGCCGGCGATGCGGGCGCCCTTCAGCGGCTGGTCCTTGCCGAACTCGTCGCGCAGGGCCATCAGTCCCGGCATCTCGGTCTCGGCGATGGCGATTTCCTTCTTGCCCCAGTCGGCCAGGCCGATGTCGCGGATGATGTAGTCGGGCATGGGTGCGGGGCTCCGGAAGGTGGTATTTGGAGGCCTCATATCGTGACCGTCCATGTTTACGCAAGAAACATATAAGGACATCTTTATATCTCAGGGAGACAACCGCCTCGTCTTCCCTCCGAAATCATGCGATTCACGCAAAGGGGGGAGAGCCTGAATGAACGACATGGATCGACGGTTGGTCATGATAGGGGGCTTGGCCATGGTTGGCGGCTGCTCCACGCCGTCAGCAGCCCGCGAAGCCTCGGACGTCACTAGCACCGGTCGCTCGAATGATCTGTTGACGGTGTCGGCGCATATTGGCGATTCCGCGCCTCTCCAAT
Organism: Pseudomonadota bacterium; assembly: GCA_023390245.1. Lineage (GTDB taxonomy): Bacteria > Pseudomonadota > Alphaproteobacteria > Caulobacterales > Caulobacteraceae > Brevundimonas. Next base: position 17,002 of record JAEWDF010000132.1, on the reverse strand, counting down.
TTGCCATCGACAGCGCCGCCAACGCCTCGGTCATCGCCGACGATCTGGCGCAACGGCTGATGTTGCCGCCTGGCGGGCCGATCTTCATGAACACCCTGATCGCGCGCGAGACGGTGCAAACCGTCATCGCGCCTCGGTTTCGCTCAGGCGCGCTCGATGTTTCACCTGTGCGCCTGGCGCTCGGGGTCCGTGACGCCTTGGGCGCCGATGGTCTAATTGGGACCGATCTGTTGGCCGATCTACGGCTGGATCTGAGATTCCGAAGAATTCAACGCATGCGCATCACCCATTCGCGTGCGCGTGGGGCGGGTGGGTTTTTCGATCTGCGGCGTAGCCGGGTGCGCATTACGTCTGCCTCCGAGCAGCGGTTTGGCCAGATATGCACCATCACCGCTCATGTAGGACAGACGCCGGTGGTGGCCATACTCGATACCGGCGCCGAGATCAGCATCGGTAACACCGCGCTCGCGCGCGCGAGCCGCGCAATACCTCAACTCTTTTCAAATGGAGAGCGTATAGCCCAAATCCAGTCGCCAACTGGGCTGAAGGCCGACGCCTCGCTTCAGTTGGTTTCCGGTTTCAGGGTGGCGGGAACCTCGCTCAAACAATTTCCCTTGTTGATCAATGACCTTCATACTTTCAACCTTTGGGGCTTGAGTGAAACGCCTGCGATGCTTTTGGGTGTCGACATGCTTGGCTTGTTTGAATCAGTCGCTATCGATCTTCGTCGTGGCGAAGTGACTTTCCAGACCTGATCGCGGTTTGTGTAAGACGACTTTAAAATCTGCGGCGGTGAAATAGGCGCATGAATCGTCGTGCCCTCCTCAGCCTCGCCGCTGTCACGCTTGCGCCCGCCATGACGCCGGATACCGCAGGTGCGTCTTCAGGCAACGGGAACATGGCATCGACCGACGCCTATATTGGCTTGCCGATCAGCACAGCCTCCTTTGCCCATGCGGATGGGCGACGCGGCGTGCTGTCGATCGAGATCGGGGTGAATGTCCCAGATGAGGCGCTGCGAATTCGGGCTCAGCAATCGGCGCCTCGGCTGCGGGCCGCGTTCAACACCGCCGCCCAGGGGTTCGCCGCCGGCCTGCGCCCCGGCTGGCCGCCCGATATCGACCAGCTGGCCGCCGCCCTGCAGCGCGCCGCCGACAGCGCGCTGCGCCGCCCCGGTGCGCGCGTGCTGCTGGGCACGGTGATGGCGCTCTAGACGTCCAGATCGACAGTGACGGGGGCGTGGTCGCTGGGCCGCTCCCATTCGCGCACATCGTCATGGATGCGGGCGCTGTCGGCGACCACCGCCGGCGTCAGGCCCGGCGAGGTCCAGATGTGGTCCAGGCGCAGGCCGCGGTTGGATTTGCGGAAGTCGGCGGCGCGATAGCTCCACCAGCTGGCCAGCTTCTGCGGCTCCGGAAAGCGGTCGCGCACCACGTCGGCGAAGCCGCCCGTCTCCTGCAGCCGGTTCAGCGTCTCCACCTCGACCGGCGTGTGGCTGACGATCTTGGACATGTAGCGGTGGTTCCAGACGTCGTTCTCGCCCGGCGCGATGTTGAAGTCGCCGGCCAGCACCAGGGGCGCGGCCTTGTCCCGCGTCGCGATCTCGGCCGTCAGCCGCTCGTAGAAGTCCATCTTGTGATCGAACTTGGGGTTCAGCGCGCGGTCCGGCGTGTCGCCGCCGGCCGGGATGTAGAAATTCTGGACGTCGATCCCGGCGATGCGGGCCGAGACGCAGCGCGCATGGCCCAGCTTGCAGACCTCCAGCGTTGTATTCGCCTCGATCGGCAGGCGGCTGGCGATCGCCACCCCGTGCCAGCCCTTCTGGCCGGCGACCTTCAGGTGCGGCAGCCCCATCGCCTCGAAGGCGGCGCGCGGGAACTGGTCGGTCGTGCACTTGATCTCCTGCAGCAGCAGGACATCGGGCGCGCGAGCCTCGACGAAGCGGGCGACCTGGTCGATGCGCAGGCGGACGGAGTTGATGTTCCAGGTGGCGAGGCGAAGGGTCATGCTCTGTCCTAGCAGGCCGGCGCGCATAAAAAAGGCCCGGCCGCAAAGGGCCGGGCTCGGGAAGGTTCGTCTCTCTCGCCGCCGGGAGGGGGATGACATCCGTGGCGGTAGGACGGCCGCCGCCGCCCTGTGCTTAAAGTGTCACGCCGAAGAGAAAAGGTCAAATTGTCATATTTCCGGATTTGCCTGTGATCTTCCGGTTACGGATCGATAACCACGATCTCGCAAGGGCCGCGGTCAGTTCCGCCCCGGTCGGCGGGTCGGATCGCGCAGCTGGAACAGGCTGGCCGACAGGTTCGAGGCCGGCTGCAGCGAGGTCAGCTGGGTGCGCGTGCGCGAGCCTTGCGCGTCCGTGATGGTCCATTCATGCAGCCGCATCGGACTGCCGGCGAAGGCCAGGATCACCGAGCCGTCGTTCGGCCGACGCTGGTCTCGCGCGGTGATGGCGAAGGCGCCGGAGTCCATCCGCGTCACCCGGTCGATGCGGACGCCCTGGTCCAGACGGACCTCGCGCGCCAGGAAGGTCGACAGCGGCGTCTGGCCCAGCGGCACCTGACGGAACACCTCCAAGCGCGGGTCGTAGCGCTTGACGTTGTAGCCGTCCGACACGACCAGCAGGCCGGCCGGATTGGTGTATTCGAAGCGCATCTTGCCGGGGCGCTGCAGATAGAAGCGGCCTTCGCGGCGCTGGCCGCCCGGCCCGGTCTCGACGAAGGTCCCCTGGGCGGAGGTCAGGGCCTGAAGGTAGGCCTGGGCCCGCTGCAGCACGGCGCGGTCGTCGGCCGATAGGCTGGCCTGGGCGTCGGCCGGGCGGGCCCCCAGGGCGGCGGCGCCCAGCAACAGGCCTGCGCCCAGCAGGATCTGGCGGCGGGGCGGGTCCGTGCGGACGGCGGCGGGCGCGAGAGCGCGTTGGGTCATGTCGATCTCCCGTTCGGGATGGTTGTCGATGCGGCCGTCATGCCCGGCGGGCTTGGCGTCGTGATGACGCCAGCCTGACCATATTCCGGCGCCGCGATGAAGGCCTGTTCATCGACGAGCGCCAAAGCTTGGCCGACGGCGGATCGAACAACGCGCGGGCGCAGCGACCGTTGCCACGATCCGACGCCTCAGGCGGCGGCCGGCTGCGCCTTCTCCTGCCGGGCCTTCTTCAGGGCGCTGGCGCGGATTTTCTCGCTCTCGGACTTCAGCTGGCCGCAGGCGGCCAGGATGTCGCGGCCGCGCGGCGTGCGGATCGGGCTGGCGTAGCCGGCGCGGTTCAGGATGGCGGCGAAGGCCTCGATCGTCTTCCAGTCCGAGCACTGGTAGTCCGTGCCCGGCCAGGGGTTGAACGGGATCAGGTTGATCTTGGCGGGAATGCCGGAGATCAGCTTCACCAGCGCCCGCGCCTCGTCCGCGCTGTCGTTGACGCCCTTGAGCATGACGTATTCGAACGTCACCCGCTTGGCGTTGCCCAGGCCCGGATAGGCGCGGATGGCGTCCATCAGTTGGACCAGCGGATACTTCTTGTTCAGCGGCACCAGGACGTCGCGCAGCGGATCGTTGGTGGCGTGCAGGCTGATGGCCAGCATCGTTCCGGTGCGCTCGCCCAGTTCCGGGATCATCGGCACGACGCCCGAGGTCGAGACGGTGATGCGCCGGCGCGAGATGGCGATGCCCTCGTTGTCGGCGATGATGTCGATGGCGTCGGAGACGTTGTCCAGATTGTAGAGCGGCTCGCCCATGCCCATGAAGACGATGTTGGACAGACGGCGGTCTTCCTTGGGCGAGGGCCATTCGCCCAGGTCGTCGCGCGCGACCTGGACCTGGGCCACGATCTCGGCGGCGGTCAGGTTGCGGACCAGCTTCTGGGTGCCCGTGTGGCAGAAGGTGCAGTTCAGGGTGCAGCCGACCTGGCTCGACACGCACAGGGCCCCGGCCCGGCCCACGTCGGGAATGTAGACCGTCTCGATCTCGATGCCCGGCGCGGTGCGGATCAGCCACTTGCGGGTGCCGTCCTTCGACACCTGGCGCTCGACGATCTCGGGGCGGGCCAGGGTGAAGGCCTCGGCCAGCTTCGCCCGCGTCTCCTTGGCGACGTCGCTCATCTGGGCGAAATCGGTGACGCCGTAGTGGTGGATCCAGCGCCAGACCTGGCTGGCGCGCATCCTGGCCTTCTCCGGCGGGCAGATCCCCGCCTCGACCAGCGCCTGGCGCAGGCCTTCGCGCGTCATGCCGGACAGGTTGACGGGCGAGTCGGTCTTGGCGGCGCCCGTGGCGCGCGAAAGGTCGAGCGTGATGCTCAAGGCGGCGATCCTGTCAGGGTGGAGCCGGCCTATATAGCACGGATCCGGGCGATTGCATGGCTGGAGAAAGAGCTTGGGCTTGGGGCTTGGGAATCAGGAATATCCGCGAACAGCCCGCCGCGCTTCCCAAGCCCTACAGCCCCACGTCCCAGACCCCCGCCTCGCGCATGCGGGTCTCCTGGGCCTCCTCGGCGCGGCCGCCCATCTCCCGGGCCATGCCGCGCACGGCGCTGGAGACCGTGGTCCGGTGCACTCCCGGGACCAGGGCGTGGGCGAAGGCGCAGCCGGCCAGGCGCATCAGCCTGAAGCCGAATGCGGCCGAGGCGGCCATGTGCTGCCCATAGGTTTCGCCGACCTCGCGCGGGTGGTCGAGGAACAGTCGGTCGAAGCGCGTCGGACCCCGGCGGGGCCGATCCATCGTCGTCTGGCTCATGCGGGATTCCGGAGGCATGGTCCAATGGTCTCGCCGCTCGGGCCCGAACGCAAGGCCCAAGACCGCGAAGTCGTCCGCGACCCATCGTCAGGCCCGCGAACTCGCGCTACGGTCGGCGTCCTGAACGAGGATCGTCCATGTCGCACCGCCTTTCGGGCCCGTCCATCCTGTCGCTGACCCTGCTGACCGCGGCCTGGGCCGCCCCCGTCCTGGCCCAGTCGACGGCCGCCCCGCCGGTCGATGCGCGGCGCGGGGTGTTCAGCTTCGCCTCGGGACTGCAGGATTCCCTGCCGGCCGTGGTCCAGGTGACCACCCTGGGCCAGGCGCGCGCGCCCAGCCGCGACGCCGCCGACCCCAAGCCCTACGCCTCGGGCTCCGGCGTGGTGATCGACGCGACCGAGGGCGTGATCGTCACCAACAACCATGTGATCGAGGGCGGGCGGAAGTTCACGGTCGACCTGACCGACGGCCGGCTGTTCGACGCCGTACTGGTCGGCGCCGACAAGGCGACAGACCTCGCCGTGCTGAAGATCGTCCCGGACGGCCGGCCGCTGAACCTGCGCCAGGTCCAGACGGTCGATTCCGACACCCTGCGCACCGGCGACCTGGCCTTCGCCGTAGGCTATCCGCTGGGCCTGGACCAGACCCTGACCATGGGCGTGGTGTCGGGCCTGAACCGCTCGGGCCTGGGCGACGCGGTGGAGGACTACATCCAGACCGACGCGGCGGTGAATTCCGGCAATTCCGGCGGGCCGCTGCTGGACAGCCGGGGCCGGCTGATCGGCATCAACACCTCCATCCTGTCGGGCGGCTTCGGTGGCGGCAACGACGGCATCGCCTTCGCCGTGCCGACCCGCATCATGCTCTATGTCGTCGACCAACTGCGCCGGAACGGCGAGGTGCGGCGCGGCGAGACCGGGGCCATCTTCGGCTCCCTGACCGCCCAGCGGGCGCGCGAGCTGAACCTGCGCATCGTGCGCGGCGCGGTCGTCGCCGACGTGGCGCCGGAGGCCCCGGCCGAACGCGCGGGACTGCGGCGCCAGGACGTGATCACGCGCATCCAGGGCCGCCCGGTCGCCAACGCCGGCTCGGTCAACGCCACCGTCGGCGTCGCCGCGCCGGGCTCCAGCCTGGACGTCGCCTATCTGCGCGACGGGAAGGAGGCCGCGACCGTGCTGACGGTGGAGGCGCCGGGCCATGCGCCGGTCGCCATCGGCGCCTCGGGCGTACTGGCTTATGGAGCGGCGCTGCGCGACGCGGACGGCGGAACCCAGGCGGCGGCGGTCGAGGCGGGATCCCCCATGGCCCAGGCCGGGCTCGTGGCGGGAGACGTGATCACGGCGGTCGGCGGCGCGCCCGTCGCGGACGCGCGCGCGGCGGCGACGGCGCTGCGAGCCGCCTCGGGATCGGTGGAGCTGTCGGTGACGCGCAACGGCGAGGTCCAGGCCCTGACCCTGGCGCTCTAGGCCCATCGACATTCAGGTTTCCACGCTTCCGACGCCATCCTTCCGGGGCTGAGCAAAGAACCCGGAATCCAGGGGCCGCGCTCGCGGGCGCGACCGCATCAAGGGCCGGAGCTGTCGTCCTGGGTTCCGGGTTCGTCCTGCGGACGCCCCGGAAGGACAATCGTAGACGAATGGCGATGGACCCCAGCCCTGGCGATCCGGCCGGCTCCAGACAGCGAAACGCCCGCCTTGCCTGGGAGGGGGAGGGACGGCAGGGCGGGCGCTCGCTTGGAGGAAGCATCGGCCGCCGGAGCCCTTTGATGGAAACATCCAGGGGGCTGGGGGGCTGTTCAGGATCCGGACGCTTCCGAACTCCGACGAGCCGATGATCGGTGTGTCGCCTTCCAAACGGGCGGGCGAAGGACCGAAACAGGGCCTTTTCGTGTCTGTCGCCGCGTGGGCCCACAGGGCTGGCGCCGGCCGCCGATCGGCCTAAGTTGAACGGACGATGAGCCTGGAACCGACCGCCGCGCCGCTGGCCGGCCCCGTTTTCTTCGACCGCCGCGAACTGGACCTGATCCTGCGGGTCTATGGGCGGATGGTCGCGCAGGGAGAGTGGCGCGACTATTCGGTGGCGGGCCACAGGGATTTCGCCGAGTTCGCCGTTTTCCGTCGTTCGGGCGACGCGCCCGCCTACCGCATCGAGAAACGCCCCGCCCTGCAGCAGCGCCAGGGCCAGTGGGCCGTCATCGGCGACGGCGGCCAGGTCCTGCGCCGCGGCCGCGACCTGGCCCAGGCCCTCAGGGTGTTCGACGCCCGGCGGTTCCAGGTCGTGGAGTAGGCAAAAAGAAAAGGCCCCGCGAGGGGCCCTTTCCGCATTCGACTGTCGTCGGCCTCAGTTCCGGTTGCCGCCCATGAAGCGCAGCAGGAAGAGGAACAGGTTCACGAAATTGATGAACAGGCTCAGCGCGCCATAGCTGGTGGCCACGCCCAGGGCGTTCCGGTCGCCGCCGATGGCGTAGTAGGTCATCTTCAGCCGCTGGGTGTCGAAGGCGATCAGGCCCGCGAAGATCAGCACGCCGGCGGCGCTGATGATCCAGTACAGCGTCCCGTTCGGCCAGAACATGTTGACGATCGAGGCGATGATCAGGCCGATCACCCCCATGATCAGGAAGGTGCCGATCGGCGACAGGTCGCGCTTGGTCGTATAGCCGAACAGGCTGAGCCCGCCGAAGGCGGCGGCGGTGACCAGGAAGGTCGAGGCCACGCTGGCGCCGGTGTAGATCAGGAACACCCAACCGAGCGAGGCGCCCATCGTCGCGACCACCAGCCAGTAGAGGACGCTGGTCCCCTGGGCCGTCGGGTTCTTCATGAAGAACATGGAGCCGAAGATCAGCACCAGCGGCGCGAACTGCACCGCCATGCCCAGGAAGGTCATGCCCAGGCGGCCGTCCGGCGTCGGGGCGTAGAACAGCTGCTGCACCGCCGGCACATTGCCGGTGACGTAGGCCAGGGCGGCGGCGACCACCAGGCCCAGCGCCAGCTTGTTGTAGACGCCCAGCATGAAGCTGCGCAGGCCCGCGTCGATCGACATGTCCGCCGTCTGCGGAAGCGGGCGGGCGTAGCCGTTGTTGAAATCGCTCATGGCGACGAACCTTCTCCCATGGGCCGGGAAAAGGCGTTTCCCGGTCGTATGCGCCGAATATCGGGACGCGGGGGCCTCCCTGCAAGGAAAACCGGACTTGGAGCGCGCCGTTCCGACCGCTACCAACCGTCGCATGCTGCGTCTGTTCACCGCCCTGTCGATCCCCGAGGACGTCGCCGAGACCCTGGCGCGGCGCCAGTCGGGCCTGCCCGGCGCCCGCTGGCGACCGGTCGAGGCGCTTCATGTCACCCTGGCCTTCCACGGCGAGGTGGACGAGCGGCGCGCCGACGATCTGGCCTCCGAACTTTCGCGCGTGGGCGGCGCGCCGTTCGAGATCGCGCTGAAGGGCGTCGGCGCCTTCGGCGACGCGCACCGCAGCCACACGATCTGGGCCGGGGTCGAGACGCCGAACGATCCGCTGTCGGTTCTGGCCGGCCGCTGCCGGACGGCGGCCCAGCGCGCCGGGATCGCCACGGAGGCGCGCGACTACCGCCCCCACGTGACCCTGGCCTATCTGAAGCCGCAGGCCGATCCGGCCCGCATCGGCGCCTGGATCGCGGGGCACAACCTGCTGCATTCGCCGCCGATCCGCATCGACCGCTTCGGCCTCTATTCCAGCGTCCTGACCGACGAGGGCGGCCATTATCAGCTGGAGCGGGAGTATCTGTTGTGACCGCCGCCGACGCCTACGCCCTCCCGCCGCACGTGACGCTGGGCCCGACGCTCGAGACGGCGCGGCTGATCCTGCGCCCGCCGGCGATCGAGGACTTTCCGCGCTGGGCCGACTTCATGGCCGACCAGGAGACCGCCCGCTTCATCGGCGGCGTCCAGTCCAGGGCCGAGGTCTGGCGGGCGCTCTGCACCATGGCGGGCATGTGGGCCCTGACCGGCGAGGGCATGTTCTCGATCCTGGAGAAGTCCACCGGCCTGTGGCTGGGCCGGATCGGGCCGCTGCATCCCTATGGCTGGCCCGGCCGCGAGGTGGGCTGGAGCCTGCACCGCGACGCGACCGGCAAGGGTTACGCCGTCGAGGCGGCGGCGGCGACGCTGGACTACGCCTTCGACGTGCTGGGCTGGGACGACGTGATCCATTGCATCGACCCGGACAACCACGCATCGGCGCGGGTCGCGACGCGGCTCGGCTCGGTCAATCGGGGGCCGGGAACACTCCCGGAGCCGTTCCAGGATCACGCCGTCGACCTGTGGGGGCAGACGCGCGAGGACTGGCGCCGCAATCGGACGCGCCTGGGCTGACCGTCACGCTTGCGCCGTGAACATAGGCGGAACACAATAGAGGCATGCCCGCCGCCGCCGTTTCCCTGGAACTGGTCTTCAGCCGCCCAGAGACCACCCTGTCCGTCACGCGCGGCGCCGCGCGGCTGATGCTGGACCTGGGCTATGCGCCGTTGCTGGAGGTCTGTTTGCCCAACGGGCGGCGCGCCGACGTCATGGCCCTGGGCCCCAAGGGCGACATCGTCATCTGCGAGGTGAAGTCCGGCGTCGACGACTATCGCGTCGATCGCAAATGGCATGAGTACGGGCCGTTCTGCGACGCCTTCTATTTCGCCGTCGCGCCCGAGTTCCCGCAGGCGGTCCTGCCCGACGAACCCGGCCTGATCGTCGCCGACGCCTTCGGCGGCGCGGTGGTGCGCGAGGCGCCCGTCACCCCCCTGGCCCCCGCGCGCAGGAAGGCGCTGACGCTGGCCTTCGCCCGGCTAGGGGCGATGCGGACGTTGAGGGAATAGCCCACTGTCTCCTCCCCATGAAATGGGGAGGGGGACCGCGAAGCGGTGGAGGGGCTCTTGGACCGGCTCCGGCGTAAAGAACCCCTCCGTCTCTCCGCTGCGCTCCGAGCCACCTCCCCACGTCGTGGGGAGGAGACGTGCGGTCAGCGCGGCGCGCGCTTGGCCAGGATGCGCTGCAGGGTGCGGCGGTGCATGCCAAGGCGGCGGGCGGTTTCGGAGACGTTGTGGTCGCACAGCTCATAGACCCGCTGGATGTGCTCCCAGCGGACCCGGTCGGCGCTCATCGGGTTTTCGGGCGGCTCGGGCGCGTCGCCGACGGCGAGCAGGGCCTTGACCACGTCGTCGGCGTCGGCGGGCTTGGACAGGTAGTCGACCGCGCCGGCCTTGACCGCCGCCACCGCCGTGGCGATGGCGCCATAGCCGGTCAGCATGACGATGCGGGCGTCCTCGCGCCGCTCGCGCACGGCCTCGACCACCTTCAGGCCGTTGCCGTCCTCCAGGCGCATGTCCAGCACGGCGAAGGCCGGCGCCTTCTCCTTCAGGGCGGCGGTCGCCTCGGCCACCGAGGCGGCGGTGACGACCTCGAAGCCGCGCGATTCCAGCGCACGGCCCAGGCGCGTGCGCAGCGCCTGGTCGTCGTCGAGCAGCAGCAGCGACCGGTCGGTCAGGTCCGCGACGCGGGTCTCAAGATCGGACATGCGATATTCTCCTGCCGGATGAAGTCGGGGCGGGCCGGGCCCAGGTCAAGGCTGGCGGACGACCCTGCGACGCTTGGCCCCGCCTCCGCGGCCGTCAAGAGGCCACCTCCAGCGCCGGGCGGGCCCAGCGCACGGCGACGCGTGCGCCCCGGCCCCTGCCGTCCGGCTGGGGCAGGCCCTGGCCCACGCTGACCCGCCCGCCGGTCCGCTCCAGCAGGGTGCGGGCGATGAAGAAACCCAGGCCCATGCCGCCCTGGCTGGGGGCGATGGGCGGCTCGGCCGGCGGACGGCGCCGCGCGGCGTCGGCGATCTGGGCCGCCAGCGCCCGGCGCGCCTTGCCCTGGGGCCGGCTGGTCACATAGGGCTCGCCCAGCCGGGGCAGGATGTCGCTGGAAAAGCCCGGTCCGTCGTCCAGGATCTCGATCTCGATCCAGCCGGCGTCGACCAGGGCGCGGATCTCGACGCGCGAGCGGGCGAAGTCGGCGGCGTTCTCGACCAGGGTCGACAGACCATGCACCACCTCCGACAGCCGCCGCACGCGCGGCGCCGGCTGGCCCGGCGGGGTGCGCACGGCGATGTCGAAGGCCAGGTCGAAGCCGCGGTGCGGCGCCGCCACCTCCTCCAGCAGGGCCTTCAGCGCCACGTCGGCGTACAGGGCGTCGTCCGCCTCCGGCTGGCGCGACAGCTGGGCCAGGATGGCGCGGCAGCGCTCGGCCTGCTGCAGGATCAGGCCGGCGTCCTCGGCCAGTTCGCCCTGGGGCGGGGCGGCGCGTTGCAGCTCCTTGGCCACCACCTGAATGGTCGCCAGCGGCGTGCCCAGCTCGTGCGCCGCCGCCGCCGCCAGCCCGCCCAGGGCCGCCAGCCGCTGCTCGCGCTGCAGCACGTCCTGTGTCGTGGCCAGGGCCAGCTCCAGCTTCTCGGCGTCGGCGGCCACCCGCCAGGCGTAGCCGGCGGTGAACACCACCCCCGTCACCAGCGCCAGGGCCATGCCGAACCGGTAGAGCGTCGGCAGGGCGAAATGCTCGTGCGGGCGCCACGGCAGGGGCTCGGACCAGAAGAACAGCAGGCAGACCGCCGCCAGCGCCAGCAGGCCCAGCGCCAGGGCCTGGCGCGCCGGAAGGGCGGCCGCCGCGATGGTCACCGGCGCGACCAGCAGCAGGCAGAAGGGGTTCTCCAGCCCGCCGGTCAGGGCCAGAAGCAGGCCGAGCTGGAGGATGTCGAAGCCCAGGTGCAGCGCCGTCTGGCGGCCGTCGGGCAGGCTGGCCTCCAGCCGCCGCACCCGCGCCATGGCTCCCGCGTTCACCGCCGCGCTGACCGCGATGACGGTCAGGCACGGCCACAGCGGCAGCGGGAAATGCAACGCCAGCGACGCCGTCAGCACCGCCGCGCTCTGGCCCAGGATGGTCAGCCAGCGCAGCACGATCAGGGTGCGCAGCGAGAATCCCCGGCCGCGTCCCGGCGCGCCGCGCGCCTCGTCCAGCTCGGCCGGCGGTTCGGACGCTTGCGGCGTCATGCGGGGTTCAGTCGCGCTCACGACCCCTCTATAGACCGGCCGTTCCCCCAGCGTGAGAGGTCGTCATGCCGCGTCGCTCCATCCTCCTGTTCGCCGGCGCCTGCGTCGCCCTGGCCGCCGTGCTGGCCATCGTCACGGTGATGGTCGTCTCGGGTCGCGAGCGCGCCGCCGCGCCGGGCGCGGTGGCGGAGACGGGCCAGCCGCTGATCGGCGGGGACTTCCAGCTGGTGGATCAGGACGGCCGCCCGGTGGACCAGACCCTGCTGGACGGCAAGTGGAGCCTGGTCTTCTTCGGCTTCACCTACTGCCCGGAATACTGCCCGACCACCCTGGCTGAGCTCGCGGCCGTGCAGCAGCAGCTGGGCGCCAAGGCCGACGACCTGCAGATCGTCTTCATCTCCATCGACCCCGAGCGGGACACGCCGCGTCAGCTGAAGGATTATCTGTCGTCCGAAGGCTTCCCCAAGGGGACCATCGGCCTGACCGGGACGCCGGAGCAGGTGGCCCAGGCGGCCAAGGCCTATCGCGCCTTCTACCAGAAGGTGGGCGAGGGCGAGGGCTACACCATGAACCACTCCCTCAGCGTCTATCTGATGGGGCCGGACGGGAAGTTCCGCACCTCCGTCGCCTACGGCCTGGGCCCGGCGCGGTCGACGAAGATCATCGAACAGGCGATGGCGCGCGGCTGAGACCGGGCCTAGACTGTCGCCATGGTCGTCCTCAATCGCATCTACACCAAGACCGGCGACGCGGGCCGCACCCGCCTGGCCTCCGGCGCCGAAGTGTCCAAGACCGACGCCCGCGTCGCCGCCTATGGCGCGGTGGACGAGCTGAACGCCGTCATTGGCGTGGGCCGCCTGACCAGCGGCCAGAACGACCGCATCGACGCCATGCTGGCGCGCATCCAGAACGAGCTGTTCGACCTGGGCGCCGACCTGGCCACGCCGCTGGACCCCGCGCCCAAGTGGGAGGCGCTGCGCATCCTGCCCGGCCAGGTCGAACGGCTGGAGCAGGAGATCGACTGGATGAACGAAAGCCTGAAGCCGCTGGACAGCTTCATCCTGCCCGGCGGCGCGCCGCTGTCGGCGCATCTGCACCTGGCGCGCACCGTCTGTCGCCGCGCCGAGCGCGAGACCGTCGGCCTGGTCGAGGGCGGCGCGACGATCAACATGGACGCGCTGCGCTATCTGAACCGGCTATCGGATCACCTGTTCGTCGCGGCCCGGCGCGCCAACGCCAACGGCGCGGGCGACGTGAAGTGGAAGCCCGGAGCGACGCGCTGAGCTGCGCCGTCAATCGTCGATCGCGACGATCTCCACCGTCTGGCCCGCCGCCGTCGCCTCGTCCCCGACCCGCTTGCCCAAAAGCGCCTGAGCCAGGGGCGAGACATAGCTGATGCGGCCGGCCTTGGGGTCGGCCTCGTCCTCGCCGACGATGCGCCAGGTCTGGACGCGGCCATCCTCCCGCTCGATCGACGCCGCGCCGCCGAATCGCACCGTGCCGTCCGCCTTTGCCGGCTCCACCAACTGGGCCGAGGCGCGGCGGGCCGACCAGTAGCGCAGGTCGCGCGTCGCCCGCGCCATGGCGGTGCGGTCGCTCTCGATCGAGCCGGCGACCTGGGCGGCCGCATAGGCGGCGCGCGCCGAGGCCAGCTCCGCCTCGAGTTGAGCCAGGCCTTCGGGCGTGACCAGGTTGGGGTGGGGCGAGATCGGACGGTCGGCCAGATCGGCCGCCGTGGCTTCCAGATCCTCTTCCCGGGTGAAGGCGACGCTCATGGTCCGGAACATAGGCGATCCGGCGCCTATGGCCAGCGCCGCCGCGACAGGGCAAAGCGGGACGATGCCGTCTTTCCCTTCCACAGACGCCGCCGTCCATGTGATCGGCGCCGGACCCGCCGGGCTGATGGCGGCCGAAGTCCTGGCCGGGGCCGGGCGCCGGGTGGTCGTTCACGACCGCATGCCTTCGGCGGGCCGCAAGCTGCTGATGGCGGGACGCGGCGGGCTGAACCTGACCCATTCGGAGCCGCCGGACCGCTTCCTGGACCGCTATGGTCCCGCGCGCGATCGCGTCGCGTCCTGGTTGGACGCCTTTTCGCCCGCCGACCTGCGCGCCTGGGCCGACGCCCTGGGGCAGTCGACCTTCGTCGGCGCCAGCGGGCGCGTCTTTCCCGAGGCGATGAAGGCCTCGCCCCTGCTACGCGCCTGGCTGGCGCGGCTGGCCGCCCAAGGGGTGGAGCTGAGGCTGCGCTCGCGCTGGGCCGGCTGGGTGGACGGGGCGTTGCGCTTCCAGACGCCGGTGGGCGAGCGGCTGGAGACGCCGGCGGCCGTGGTCCTGGCCCTGGGCGGCGCCAGCTGGCCGCGCCTGGGCTCCGACGCCGCCTGGACGCCCTGGCTGGAGGCGGCCGGTGTTCCGGTCGCGCCTTTCCGTCCCGCCAACGCCGGTTTCGACGTCGTCTGGTCCGCGCTGTTCCGTGAGCGATTCGCCGGCCAGCCGCTGAAGAGCGTGGCCCTGTCCCATGGCCGGGACGCCGTGCGGGGCGAGGCGATGATCTCCGCCTACGGGATCGAGGGGGGCGGCATCTACGCCCTGTCGGCGGCGCTGCGCGATGCGGTGGCGCGCGACGGCCGCGCGGCGCTGACGATCGACCTGAAACCGGACCTGACGCTGGACCAGCTGGCCGCCCGCTTGGCCCGTCCGCGCGGCAAGGCCAGCCTGTCCAATCATCTGCGCAAGGCCGCCGGCCTCGCGCCCGTCGCCATCGGCCTGCTGCGGGAGGCCGGTCCGATTCCCGACGCGCCCGCCGCCTTGGTCGCGCGGCTGAAGGCCCTGCCGCTGGTCCTGACAGGGGTCCAGGGGCTGGAGCGAGCCATTTCCTCCGCCGGCGGGGTGCGGCTGGACGCCGTGACCGACGCCTTGATGCTGAAGGCGCGGCCGGGCGTGTTCGTCGCGGGCGAGATGCTGGACTGGGAGGCCCCGACCGGCGGCTATCTGCTCCAGGCCAGCTTCGCCTCGGGCGCTATCGCCGCGCGGGGCGCGCTGGACTGGCTGGCGCGCTAGAGGCTCAGACCGCGCCGCTTTCCAGCGCAAGTTCCGGCGCGGCGGCGGGGATGGCGACGCCCAGCGGCAGGTGCAGGATGAAGGCCGCGCCCTTGCCGGGTTCGCTTTCGACCTCGGCCCAGCCCCCGTGCAGCTCCACCAGCGCCTTGACCAGGGCCAGGCCGACGCCCGGCCCGCCCCGCTCGCGCCGCACGAAGCGGTCGAAGACGTGGGCCTGCAGGTGATACGGAATGCCCCGTCCGGTGTCCGCGACCGTCAGCCGGACTTCATTGGACCCGGTCTCGGCCGCCAGCGTGACCCTGCCGCCTTCGGACACGGCGCGCGCGGCGTTCTCGGCCAGATGGTCCAGCGCCTGGCCGACGCGGCGGGCGTCGGCGCGGATGGGCTTCAGGCTGGGCGGGCAGGAGACGACCAGCGCCGCCCCGCGCCCTTCGACCTTGGCCCGGATCTTGTCGGCGGCGGCGTCCAACAGGTCGCTGACGCGCACGTCGCCCAGGGTCAGCTCCATCTCGCCGGCGTCGATCTGAGCCATGTCGAGGACGTCGTCGATCGAACGGGCCAGCTGGCTGGCGGCCACGCGGATGGCGCCGGCGTGCTGGCGGCCGCGCTCGGGCAGCTCAACCATTGATTCAAGAAGTTCGGAATAGCCGACGATGGTGGTCAGGGGGGTGCGCAGTTCGTACGAGACGCTGCCGACGAACTCGCGCTTCAGCGCCTGGCTTTCGGCCAGGGCCTGCTCGCGCTGGACCAGGGCCTGCTCCAGCTCGCGCCGCGCCGTCACGTCGGAGAAGGCGACCAGGGTCGCGCCGTCCGGCAGGGGCCGGGTCTGCCAGGCGGCGACGCGCCCGTCGGTGGTGCGTCCCTCGCCGGAGATCGGCACCCGGCTTTCCGGATCGGGGTCCGCCACCCGCGCCTTCAGGCCCAGCCACAGGGTCGGGTCCGGCAGCACCGTCTTGCACAGTTCGGCCAGGGCGTCGAAATCCGTGGCCGCCGCGATGCGGTCCCCGCTCAGCTTCCAGAACCGCTCGAAGGCCTCGTTGTGCAGCCGCACCCGGCCGTCGGAGCCGAACACCGCCACCGCGTCGTTCAGCTTGTCCAGCGTCGCCCGCTGCACCTGGAGCTGGGCGTTGAAGCGGCTGCGCAGCTGCAGTTCGTCGGTGATGTCCGACAGGATCAGCAGCATCCCGCCCAGCGGGTGGGGCTGGCGCACGACCCGCAGCGTCCGTCCGTCCGGCAGCGACCAGCTGTCGTCCGGCGCGGCCTCGGCGGCGCCGTAGAAATCCAGCTCGCGCGCCTTCCATCCGGCGTAGTCGACCACCTCGGGCAGCCGGCGCCGCTGGCGCAGCCGGTCCAGCAGTTCGGCGTGGGTCGGCCGCTCGTCCAGCCAGGCCGGGTCCAGGTCGAACAGGGTCTGGAAGGCGGTGTTGTGGAAGGCCAGCCGCTTGGATGGGCCGAAGATGGCCACGGCGTCGGCCAGGTGGTTCAGCGTCTCGTCGTGCGCCTCGACGTGACGGCGCAGGGTGTCGCGCGTCTCCTCCGCCTCGGTCACGTCCAGGGCGAAGACGGTGACGGCCCCGCCGCCGGCCGGCTCGGCGACGATGCGCCAGGCCCGACGCTTGCCGCCCGCGCCGGTCCAGCGGAAGCCTTCCTGCCGCAGGCCCAGCCGCCGCGCCTCGGCCGCCAGGGCGTCGGCGCCGCGATCGAAGCCCAGCCCCTGCTCCAGCGCCTGCTCCAGGTCCTCGGCCTCGACCTCGCGCAGCCAGGCGCGGTTGGCCCAGGCCAGCTTGCCGGCTCCGTCCACCACCCAGGTCGGCGTCGGCGAGGCGTCGGCCAGCAGGGCCAGGCCGCTCTCGGCCGCCTCGGCCCCCGTCAGGGTCAGGCTGGAGGCGGGCGACAGGCGCAGCCAGGCGGTCCCGCCCGCGACGCGGCCCTCGATCCGCCACGGTTCGTCGTCCAGAGCGGTCAGGCCCTCGAAGGCGCGGCCGGCCCGGACCAGCTCGTCCACCGCCTCGGCGTGCAGCGTGCGGATGCGCGCCAGCATGGCCGCGCCGGCGTCGTCGGATCCCTCCGCCAGCCGTTCGACCAGCTCCGCCGGGCCGATCGGCGCGCCGGCGGGCGTCCCGTCCGGCGTCAGGGCCAGACTGACGTCGTCGAAGGCGCGCAGCATGCTCTCGTGC
>JAEWDF010000122.1 GCA_023390245.1 Pseudomonadota bacterium | reverse complement strand
GGCCGAACGGATCGCGCGGCGCCGCGCCCTGGCCTCGGTCGCGGCGCTCGCGCCGTGGGCGGGCGTGGCCGGCGTCGCCCTTTGGGCCGCCCATCCGGCGCTGGAGACGATCGTCGCCGGCCTGGTTCCGGTGGGCGCGGGCCTGTCCGCCGCGGCCGGCGCGGCGGTGGCCGCCGGCGTCGCCCTGTGGCTGGCCGGCCGGCTGGCGCCCGAAGGCTGAAATCCCCGGCGAACCAACCTTACGAAGATTTCACCCAGGCCTCCGCATCCAGGAACGCGTCCGGCGGCCTCTTGTGATCAGAAGGCCGCCGCATCAGGCTGGCCAACGGGACAACAGGGGCTCGCGCCATGCAGGACTTCATTCCGATCTTCGCCATCTTCGCCGTCTTCGGCACCATCACGGCCATCATCGTCGGGCCGACCTTCCTCAAGTACCGTGAGAAGAAGGACATGCAACAGACGGTGCGAACGGCCATCGATCGGGGACAGCCGCTGCCGCCCGAACTGGTCGACGCCATGACCAAGGACGTGCAGAAGAGCCTGCCGTCGCGTCTGAAGGACATCCGTCGCGGCGTCGTCTGGCTGGCGACCGGCGTCGGCCTGGCGGCCTTTTCGGTGGTCAACGAATTGGGCGACGATGGCTGGCATGACGGTCCGTTCGACAATGGCCTGCTGGGGATCGCCTGCGTGCCGATCACCATCGGCGTCGCCTTCATCATCCTGAGCTTCTTCAACCCGACCAAGGACTGACGACGGATCATCAGGGGGATCCCGTCATGAAACCATCCTTGCGAGACCTCCACGACGTCGAGCTGGCGGCCCAGGCGGCCGCCGGCGGGCGGCGGGAATACGGGGAACTGGTCCGGCGGCACGGGTCGGCGGTTCGGGGGCTGCTGCGCCGCATGGGCGCGGCGCCGTCCCTGGCCGACGACGTGGCGCAGGACGCCTTCCTCCAGGGCTTCCAGCGCTGCGCCGAGTTCCGGGGGCAGGGGACCTTCGCCGGCTGGATCAAGAAGATCGCCGCACGCCTCTACCTGAAGCGCGTCGCCCGCGAAGCCCGCTACGTCGCCGAGACGGAGGCCGAGGAGGCCGATGTCGTCATCGACCACGCCGGCGTCATGGACCTGGACGAGGCCCTGAAGACGCTCGGTGAAACCGAGCGGGTGTGCGTGTCCCTGTGCCACGGCGCGGGCCTGTCCCACCCGGAAATCGCGGCGGCCATGAATTTGCCGCTCGGAACGGTGAAATCCCATGTCAAACGTGGTCTGGATAAACTCCGCGCCCGGCTTTCGCCGGCGGACCAAGGCGGGAGGTCGGCTCATGTCGGCTGATGAATTCGATCCGGCCATCGAGCGCCTGTTCTCGCGGGCGCCGGCCCTGGCCGACGAGGCCCTGTTCACGGCCGAGCTTCAGGCGCGGCTGGAGAAGCGGTCGCGCTGGCGGACCCTGGCCCTGACCGCCGCGGGCGTGGTCGGCGGTTGCGTGGCGGTGCGCGAGGGCGTCAACTTCAACTTCGCGACCCAGCACGAGGGCGCGACGGTGACCCAAGGGGTCCAGGCGGCCGCCGCGACGGCCCAGGGCGCCGTGCAGGCCGGGCTGAACAGCTTCGGCGTCGGTTCCGTCGACCTGATGAGCGGATCGGGCCTGCTGACCTTCTGGATCGGCGCCGGCGCGGTGCTGGTCCTGCTGGCGGCGGGCGCGGTCCGGCTGTCGCAGGACGTCTGACGGGGGTCTCGGACGAGGCCGGTCTGGTCGTTCAATGTCATGGGCGAATGCGTCGACGTTCGGTCCCGCCGTTTTCCTGCCGAAGTCGAAACCTACTTCTCGAAAAAGCCGGCTTCGCGGTAACGGCGTCCGTTGCGGGCGCGGGGGCGAACCTCTAGGGTCCGCGGCCGGATCGCATTTGAGAAATTTGGGGCGACGTTTCCGTGGTTGATGTCTTCGAGCAGGTCGAGGAGGAGCTCCGCTCCGAACGCTACAAGCGTCTGGCCCGCACCTGGCTGCCGGTGCTCGGCGTCGTTCTGGTGGTCGCCCTGATCGGCGCCCTGGGCTGGTGGGGCTGGGACAGCTACCAGTCCGGCCGGGCCGGCAAGGCGGCGGAGGCCTATGACCGCGGCATGGAGGCCCTGCGCGATTCCAAGCCGGTCGACGCCAAGGCCGCCTTCCAGGAGGCCGCCGAGACCGGCAACGCCGCCTACAAGTCCATGGCCCTGCAGCAGCAGGCGGGCATCGCCGTTTCGGACAACAGGATCCCGGACGCTGTCCGTCTGTTCGACGAGGCGGCCAAGGCCTCGCGCGACCCGATTCTGTCCGATCCGCCCGCGTTCAAGGCCGCGCTGCTGCTGATGGACACCGCCGCCCTCGACGAGATCGAGCGCCGGCTCGAGCCGCTGACCAGCGACAAGCGCCCGCTGCACGCCTTCGCCCAGGAGGCCCTGGCCCTGGCCCGCCTCCAGCATGGCAAGACCAAGGAGGCCCGCGAGGCCTTCGTCCTGCTGCAACTGGGCCAGGACGTGCCCGATCCGCTGCGTCAGCGCGCCCAGATCGCCGTTGACGCCATCGACAGCGGCACGGCCGCCGCCCTGCCGGCCATCGTGAACGCCGCCAAGGCCGCACCCCAGGCTCCGGCCGAGACGCCGGCCGCCGCGCTCGCCCAACAGTGACGACCCCTGACAGGACGCTCTCCATGAACCGAGCTTTGAAAGTCGCCCTGGTCTGCGGCGTCGCCGCGACGGTGGCTTCGTGCGGGACCGTGCGGCGGAACCTGCCCTTCGGCCTGGGCCGCGACGACCGTCCGCAGGCCACGGCCTCGGCGGGCCAGCGCATCTCGGTGCTCGAATTCGAGGAGCAGCTGACGCCGTCGGCCGCTCTGTCGGGCCGTGACTTCTTCCTGCCGGGCCCGCAGGCCGCCACCGCCTGGACCCAGCCGGGTGGCACGCCCGAGAACCTGGTCGAGCACGTCATCGCGGCGCCGAACTTCCAGATCGCCTGGCGCCGCGACATCGGCTCCGGCTCGGCCCGGGTCGGCAACGTCATGTCGCCGGTGGTGGCCGCCGACGGCCGGATCTTCGTCATGGACGGCGGCTCGCGCGTCTCGGCGGTCTCGGCCGACAATGGCTCCATCGCCTGGCAGACCGACGTGAAGCCCGAGGAGAACCGCGATCGCGGCGGCTTCGGCGGCGGCCTGGCGGTCGGCGGCGGCAAGGTGTTCGTCTCGTCCGGCTATCGCACCATGGTGGCGCTGGATGCGGCCACGGGCGCGGTCGTCTGGCGTCGCAACGTCGATTCGCCGATCCACGGCGCGCCGACGGTGGCGGGCTCGCGGGTGTATGTCTCGGATGTCGACGGCCAGCTGTTCGCCTTCGACGTCGCCACCGGCGCCCAGGCCTGGACCTATCGCGGCATCGGCGAGCCGGCCCGGATCATGCGCGCCTCCAGCCCGGCGGTCTCGGCCGACACGGTGGTCGCGCCCTTCGCCTCGGGCCAGCTGGTGGCGCTGCGGGCCGCGAACGGCCAGGCGGTATGGGAACACACCCTGTCGCGCACCAGCCGCACCAGCGCCCTGTCCGAGGTCCGCGACATCGCCGGCCGCCCGGTCATCAGCCGCGGCGCGGTCTATGGCGTCAGCCACTCCGGCGTGCTCAGCGCCCTGGACCTGCGCTCGGGCCAGCCCAAGTGGGAACTGCCGGTGGTCGGCGTCAACGCGCCGCTGCCGGTGGGAGACGTGGTCTATACGGTGGCCAAGAACGGCCAACTGCTGGTCGTCAATCGCGACACCGGCCAGGTCTACTGGACCCGCGATATCAACAACGGCCGCCAGCGCAAGGAAGGCGGCTTCCTGGGCTTCTTCGACCACGTCATCCGGCCGCAATGGTCCGGTCCGATCCTGGCGTCCAATCGCCTGGTCATGGTCAATTCGTTCGGCGAGGCCGTGGCGTTCGATCCGAAGACCGGTGAACAGCAGACGACCCTGAAGCTGGGCGCGCCCGCCTTCATCGCTCCCGCCGCCTACAACGGCGCCCTCTATGTCCTGACCGACAGCGGCCAGCTGATCTGCATCCGCTGACGTTTCGGCCCAAAACGCGTTAGAAGGCCGACATGGCTCTCAAGGTCGCCATCGTCGGCCGCCCCAATGTGGGCAAGTCGACCCTGTTCAACCGCCTCGTCGGCAAGCGCCTGGCGCTGGTCGATGATCGCCCTGGCGTGACCCGAGACCGACGCTATGCCGCCGGCAACATCGGCGACATGGACCTGACCCTGATCGACACGGCGGGGTACGAGGACGTCACCGACGAAAGCCTGGAGGCCCGGATGCGCGAGCAGACCGAGGCCGCGCTGGAAGACGCCGACCTGATCCTGTTCATAATGGACGCCCGCGAGGGCGTGACCCAGCTGGACCGCATCTTCGCCGACCGCCTGCGCAAGCAGCACAAGCCGGTCATCCTGCTGGCCAACAAGTCCGAGAGCCAGGCCTCCGGCGGCGGCGTCGGAGAGGCGCACGCCCTGGGATTCGGCGAGCCGGTCGCCATCTCGGCCGAGCACGGCGAGGGCATGGCCGACCTTTACCAGGCCATCGTCGCAGCGTCCGAGGACATCTTCATCGAGGAAGAGGACGAGCCGGAAAAGCCGATCCGCATCGCCGTGATCGGTCGCCCGAACGCCGGCAAGTCGACCCTGATCAACCGCCTGATCGGCGACGATCGCCTGCTGACCGGGCCGGAGGCGGGCATCACCCGCGACTCCATCTCGGTCGACTGGGTCTATGAAGGCAAGAACATCCGCCTGGTCGACACCGCCGGCATGCGCCGCAAGGCCCGCGTGCAGGAAAAGCTGGAGAAGCTGTCGGTCGCCGACACCATCCGCGCCATCACCTTCGCCGAGGTGGTGATCCTGGTGATGGACAAGGACGACGCCTTCGACACCCAGGACCTGCAGCTGGCCGATCTGGTGGAGCGGGAAGGGCGCGCCCTGGTCTATGTCGCCTCCAAGTGGGACCTGGAGGAGGAGCCGCAGTCCAAGCTGGCCGAGCTGAAGCGCCTGGCCGAGGACAAGCTGCCGCAACTGCGCGGCTCGCCCTTCGTGGCCCTGTCGTCGCATAGCGGCCGGGGCGTGGAGCGGCTGATGCCCGCCGTGATCCAGGCTTATGACACCTGGTCGGTGAAGGTGAAGACCCGCGACCTGAACGACTGGCTGGCCCTGGCGACCCAGAGGCACCCGCCGCCCGCCGTGGACGGCAAGCGGATCAAGCCCAAATACATCGCCCAGACCA
This sequence comes from Pseudomonadota bacterium, assembly GCA_023390245.1. GTDB lineage: Bacteria > Pseudomonadota > Alphaproteobacteria > Caulobacterales > Caulobacteraceae > Brevundimonas. The sequence continues at coordinate 18,610 of JAEWDF010000122.1, read as the reverse complement.
AGGCCCGACCGCCGACGTTCGTCATGTTCGCCAGCCGCGCCTCGGCCATGCCGGATCACTACAAGCGCTATCTGGTCAACTCGATCCGCGAGAGCTTCGACCTGCCGGGTACGCCCATCCGCATGACGGTCAAGTCGGGCGGCGCCAACCCCTACGCCGAGGGCGGCGCCAAGTCGGGACCGGAACGGTTCAGGGGCGCGGCCAAGACCGCCCCGCGCAGGATCGCCAAGGCGGAGAAGGCGGAGAAACTGTCGAACCTGCCCGGCAAGGCGCTGGAGCAGAAGGCCAGGGCGGGCGTCAAGCCGAAGGTCAAGCCGCTGGGCGGGCTGAAGGCCAGCGCGTCCAAGAAGGCCGGGACCAACGCCATCGTCGGCAAGGGCGCGCGCGGCGGCGCGCGGCAGGTGTCCCGCTCGGGCCGCGTGCGCACGGGCCAGAAGGGCGGCGCCAAGCGCTGATCATGGCGGAGCCGAAGGGCCTTCCCGAACGCCCGACCTCGCGCTGGCTGATCCTGGACGACCGGGATCGCGCGCTGCTGTTCCGCTTCGTCTATTCCGACGGACCGCTGGCCGGGACCGTCTTCTGGGCCACGCCCGGCGGCGCGGTCGACCCGGGCGAGACCTATGAGGACGCCGCCCGCCGCGAACTGTTCGAGGAGACCGGCCTGACCGTCGCCGACCCCGGCCCCCAGGTCGCCCGGCGCGTCGTCAGCTTCCGCCTGCCCGACGGCCGCCTGGCGCGGGTCGACCAGCGCTTCTTCCTGCTGCGGACGGACGCCTTCGAGCCGGCCCCCTGCGGATGGACCGAGGAGGAAAGGCGCGTGCTGGTCGAACATCGCTGGTGGCCGGCGGCGGATATCCGCGCTTCCGACGACGCCATCTGGCCCGACGACCTGGCCGATATCCTGGATGGACTGGCGCGATCTCAAGCTAGGCGCGCGCGATGATTGGGTTCTGAAATCTGAGGGCTGGCTGCGCGCCGCTGGCGCGGCTTCCCTAGATCAGCGCCTCGGCCGGAAGGCCGGCCTTCCATTCGCGGAACGAGGCCGTCAGCGGCGGCGTCAGGTCGCCTCGGGCCAGTTCGACCATCAGGGGGCCGATCTCCGACGGATGGGGCAGGGTGTCGGGGTCCTCGCCCGGATAGGCCTGGGCGCGCATCTGGGTTCGCATCCGGCCGGGGTCGAGGACGCAGCAGCGGATCGGTGTGGATTCGATCTCGTCGGCCCAGGCCTTCACCAGGGCCTCGGCGCCGGCCTTGGTCGCGGCGTACATGCCCCAGAAGGCGCGCGGGGTCGTCGCCACGCCGCTGGTCAGGTGGATGGCGCGGCCCGCGTCCGACGCCCGCAGCAGAGGCTCCAGCGAGCGGATCAGGCGATAGACGGCGGTGAAGTTGGTCTTCTCGACCTTGGCGAACTCGCGCGGGTCGGCGTGGGCGACGGGCGTCAGGCCCGACGGCCCCATGGTCGCGGCGGCCTGGACCCAGACGTCCAGCCGGCCGAACCGCTCGTGGATGGCGCCGCCCAGGCGGTCGATGGCCCCGCCGTCGACCAGATCGAATGGAACCAGGGTGGCGTGCCGGCCGGTGGCGGCGAACACGGCGTCGTCCAGATCCTCCAGTCCGCCCTGGGTCCGCGCCGTGGCGACGACATGGGCGCCGGCCTCGGCCAGGGCCAGGGCGGTCTCGAAGCCGATGCCGCGCGAGGCGCCGACGACCAGGGCGATGCGGTCGGAAAGGGGAAGTTCGGACATGGGGCCTGATAGCGCGCGTCGCTCACGCCCGCCAAGCCGCTATTGCGTCGTCGGCGCCCACAGGCCGAAGCTGACGCCCTGGTCGTCGCAGACGATGGCGTTGCGGCCCGATGGCGTGTCGGAGGGGATCGCCGCGCGTCCGCCCAGTTCGGTCACCCTTTCGCAGGCCGCGTCCACGTCGGGAACCTGGAAGAACAGGTGGGAGAAGTCCTTCTTCTCGCCCTTGACGACGCCGAAGGCGGGTTCCCCGGCGGCGTCCGACGCTCTGACGTGGGCGTAGGCGGGGCTGGATCGATCCTCCTCGAAGGTCCAGCCGAACAGCGCGCCGTAGAAGGCCCTGGCCTTGGCGATGTCGGGCGTCTCGAAGAAGAAGTAGCCGAGCCGATCGTTCATGCGCCTTAAGCGCTGACCAGCAGGGAAAGTTGCTTCGCCGCGAATTCCCGGCCGCCTTCCTCCATCTCCCGGTCCAGCAGGCGGGTCGGATAGTCGCCGGTGAAATAGTGGTCGGTGAACTGCGGATGGGCGTTGTTCCGGCCGTCCTCGCCCATGGCGCGGTACAGGCCGTCGATCGACAGGAAGCCCAGGGAATCGACCTCCAGCTCCCGGGTCATCTCCTCCAGGGTCATCTTGGCGGCCATCAGCTGGCTGCGCTCGGGCATGTCGATGCCGTAGAAGTCGGGATAGAGGATCTGCGGGCTGGCCGAGCGCAGGTGGACCTCCGTCGCGCCGGCCGCGCGCACGGCGCGGACCAGCTTCAGCGAGGTGGTGCCGCGCACGATGGAATCGTCGATCAGAACCACGCGCTTGCCGGCCAGGGCCGACTTGTTGGGGCTGTGCTTCATCCGCACGCCCTTCTGTCGGGCGCCCTGGCTGGGCTGGATGAAGGTCCGGCCCAGATAGTGGCTGCGGATGATCCCCATTTCGTAGGGAATGCCGCTTTCCTGGGCGTAGCCCAGGGCCGCCGGCACGCCGCTGTCGGGCACGGGCACCACGATGTCGGCCTCGACCTGGTGCTCGCGCGCCAGCCCGCGGCCCATCGCCTTCCGGACCTCATAGACCGAGCGGCCGTTCACCACCGAGTCCGGCCGGGCGAAATAGACGTATTCGAACAGGCAGGGGCGGGCGGCGCGGGCGGGGAAGGGCTTGATGGATTCCACGCCGGTCTCGTCGATGACCACGACCTCTCCGTGCTCGACGTCGCGCACGAAGGTCGCGCCGATCATGTCCAGGGCGCAGGTCTCGGACGCCAGCACCCAGGCGTCGCCGACCTGGCCCAGCACCAGCGGCCGGATGCCCAGCGGGTCGCGCGCGCCGATCATCTTGTGGCGCGTCTGGGCGACCAGGGCGTAGCCGCCCTCGATCCGCGCCAGGGCGTCGATGAACCGGTCGATGATCTTGGCCTTACGGCTGCGGGCGATCAGGTGCAGGATCACCTCGGAGTCCGAGGTCGACTGGAAGATGGCGCCTTCGCCGACCAACTGGTTGTGCAGGTGCTTGAAGTTGGTCAGGTTGCCATTGTGCGCGATGGCGATGCCGCCCTGGTCCAGGTCGGCGAACATCGGCTGTATGTTGCGCAGGAAGCTGCCGCCGGCGGTGGAATAGCGGGTGTGGCCCACGGCCGCCCGGCCAGGCATGCGCGTCGACAGGTCGGCGCTGCCGAAGGCCTCGCCGACCAGGCCCTGGTGGCGTTCGGTATGGAAGCGCTCGTCCTTGACGCTGGCGATGCCGCAGGCCTCCTGGCCGCGGTGCTGCAGGGCGTGCAGGCCCAGGGCGACGATGGCCGAGCCTTCGTCCTCCTCCGCGCCCCAGACGCCGCAGACGCCGCATTCGAGGCGGAGTTGGTCGTCCTCCGGCTCGCGCCAATGCTCGCGGTGAACGACGGGATCGGCGATATGGTGGCGCATCGTCGGGCTCCGATGACCTAGCGGGACGCGGGGGATGAGACTGGGCGGGCTTCGCGCGGCGAAGTAGTCTCCGATTGCGTCGGGGGCAAGGCGTCTTCGTCGGAAAACCCTTTGCGTACGGACGAATCCACCACCGGCGCCAGGGCGTCGGCGCCCCGGCCGACGCCCGGCAGGATGACCTGGATGGCCCGCGCGCCGATCGCGCTCACCTTGTACAGCGCGGCCCCCGTCAGCCAGCGGGGCGTCCGTTCGCCCGGCATGGCGGCGACGATGACCAGGTGGATGGCGCCCAGCAGCACCAGCGCCCGCGCCGCGCCGATGAAGACGCCGATGAAGCGGTCCACGCCGCCCAGCTGGGGATGCGCCTGGGCGCGCCGCGACAGGATGGAGCCGAAGAGGCGCACGCCGAAATAGATCACGAAGAAGCTGACGATGGCCGCCAGGATGGTCCCGGCCCAGTCCGGATCGACCAAGGCCCGCCCCAGGACGGCCGTGGCGGGCAGGGCGACCAGGGCCACGACGGCCGCCAGCACGGCGCTGAGCAGGGTGACGGTCTCGCGCACCCCACCGCGCACCCAGCCGGCCGCCGCGGAGAACAGGATCACCACGATGACGAAGACGTCGTACCCGGTCATCACTGCTGCACCCCCGTCATCGCATCCCGGTCAATAGCGGTTCTGCGCGATTCTTTCGACTACCTCGGCCAAACGTCCCGCCGTGGTCTGGCGCACGCCCCTGGCCTTTGCACCGGACGGGGACGGCTGGGCGGGGCACAGGGCCTGGTCGAAGCCCAGCTTCTCGGCCTCGCGCAGGCGCGCCTCGGAGCGTCCGACCGACCGCACCTCGCCCGACAGGCCGATCTCGCCGAAGACGACGCAGCCCTGCGGCAATGGCATGTCCAGCGCCGAACTGATCAGGGCCGCCGCCGCCGCCAGGTCCGCCGCCGGCTCGTTGATCCGCAGGCCGCCGGCGACGTTCAGATAGACGTCCTTGTCCCCGAACCCCAGGCCGCAGCGCGCCTCCAGCACCGCCAGCAGCATGGCCAGCCGCCCGGAATCCCAGCCCACCACCGCCCGGCGCGGCGTGCCATAGGCGGACGGGGCGACCAGGGCCTGGATCTCCACCAGCACCGGCCGCGAGCCCTCGATCCCCGCGAACACCGCCGCGCCGGGCGCGCGCGCCTTGCCCTCGCCCCCGTCGCCGCCCAGGAACAGGGCGGAGGGATTGGCCACCTCTTGCAGGCCGCCGTCGCCCATCTCGAACACGCCGATCTCGTCCGTCGCGCCGAAACGGTTCTTGCCGGCGCGCAGGATGCGGAAAGGATAGCCGCGCTCGCCCTCGAAGGTCATGACGGCGTCGACCATGTGCTCGACCACGCGGGGACCGGCGACCTGGCCGTCCTTGGTCACATGGCCGACCAGGACGATGGCGGGGCCGCCCGTCTTGGCCATCCGCACCAGCTCGCCGGCGCACGCCCGCACCTGGGTGATCGAGCCGGGGCCGCTGTCGTGCACGTCGGACCACAGGGTCTGGACCGAGTCGATGACGACGATGTCGAACGCCTCGCGCTTCAGCGTGCCCAGGATGTCGCGCAGGGCCGTGGCGGCGGCCAGGTTCACGGGCGCCCGGTCCAGGCCCATGCGCTTGGCGCGGGCGCGGATCTGCTCCACCGCCTCCTCACCAGAGATATAGGCCACGCGCGCGCCGCCCAGGGCGGCCTTGGCGACCACCTCCAGCAGCAGGGTCGACTTGCCCACGCCCGGATCGCCCGACAGCAGGATGGCCGAGCCCGGCACCACCCCGCCGCCGCACACGCGGTCGAACTCGGCCACGCCGGTCGCGATGCGCGGCGGCTCGGGCGCATCGGACTGGAGCGTCTCGAACTGGAGGCCGCGCCGGCGGGCCGAGGCGGCCATCTCCGGCTTGATCGCGCCGGGCGGCGCGGCGCGGGAGTCCTCGGCCAGGGTGTTCCACTGGCCGCACGATCCGCACTGGCCGGCCCACTTGCCGTGGACCGCGCCGCAGGCCTGACAGATGTAGAGGGACGAGTCGCGCGCCATGGCCCTGTCTAGCAGATGCGACGGCGCGGCCCAGCGGCTCCGCTCGACGCTGCGACCGCATTTGTCGTCCGTCCCGATTTGAGACTTGCTCGCAAAGCCTTGTCATTCGGAGAAACGCAGGGCCACTATGCCTGCGCTTCCGTCCGCAGACCCGAGGTCCCGCATGTCCGAACCCTCTCAACCCGCCGTCGATCCGGCCCTGGTCGCCAGGGTCAAGGGCATCCTGCTCCAGCCGAAGGCGGAGTGGGCGCGAATCGACGGTGAATTCGCCACCACCCAGAGCCTGTTCACCCGCTACGCCATGATCCTGGCGGCCATCGGCCCGGTGTGCGGCCTGATCGGCGGCCAGTTGCTGCCGGTGTTCGGGGTGCGGATGCCGATCGTCGGCGCGGTCGTGGTGGCGGTCGTCAGCTATCTGCTGTCTCTGGCCGCCGTCTTCGTGCTGGGCCTGATCATCAACGCCCTGGCGCCCAGCTTCGGCGGGGCGTCCAACCAGGTTCAGGCGATGAAGGTGGCGGTCTATTCCTGGACGGCGGCCTGGCTGGCGGGTGTCTTCGGCCTGATCCCCGTCCTGGGCGTGCTGGCGATCCTGGGCCTGTACAGCTTCTATTTGCTGTACGTCGGCCTGCCGATCCTGATGAAGACGCCTCAGGATAAGACGGTCGGCTACTTCATCGTCATCGTTCTGCTGGGCATCGTCGCCAGCGTCATCATCAGTAGCGTGGTGGGCGTCGTCAGCATGAGCTTCATGGCGACCGGCGCCATGTTCGCCGGCCTGAGCGGTCTCTAGACGTAGATGCGCGCCACGCGGGGGCTGACCGAGGTCAGCAACTCGTAGCTGATGGTCCCGGCCGCCGTCGCGGCGTCGTCCAGGCGGCGGTTGGGACCGAACAGTTCGACCCGGTCGCCCGCCGCGACATCCAGCCCCGTGACGTCCACCGCGCAGACGTCCATCGATATCCGCCCCCGCAGCGGGCGAATCTGTCCGTCGACCCAGACCTGGCCGCGCGCGCCATAGGCCCGCAGCACCCCGTCCGCATAGCCCGCGCCGAGGGTCGCCACCCGCACCGGCGTCTCGGCGACGAAGCCCCGGCCATAGCCGATGCCTTCGCCGGCGGAGACCTCGCGCACCTGCAGCACCTCGGCCGTCAGGGTCGCCACCGGGACGATACGGTCGTCCGTGCGTCCCTCGGGCCCGCCGCCGTAAAGGCAGACGCCCGGCCGCACGGCGTCGAAGGCGAAGTCGCGGCCCAGGAAGCAGCCGCCGGAATTGGCCAGCGACCGCGTGACTCCCGGGTAGCGCGCCGCCGCCGCCGCGAAGGCGTCGCGCTGACGCCGGTTCATCGGCTCCGCCGGCGTGTCGGCGCAGGCGAGATGGGTCATCACCAGCGACAGGCCTTCGAACGGCTCGGGCGCGTCCTCGGGACGGAAGCCCAGGCGGTTCATGCCCGTGTCGATCTGGAGGGCGCAGGCGCCGCCCCCGGCTGCGCGCCAGGCCTGCAACTGCTCCGGCGTGTTCAGCACCGGCCTGAGGTCGGCCGCCTTCAGCGCGCCGGCCGAATCCCCGGGGCAGCCGTCGAACACATGGATCACCGGCTCGGCGCCCAGGGCGGCGCGCAGGGCGACGCCTTCCGCGACCCTCGCCACGAAGAAGGTCCGCGCCCCTTCCGCCATCAGCCGCCGCGCGCAGGCGGCGGCGCCCAGGCCGTAGCCATCGGCCTTCACGACAGGATGGACCGGAACGCCGGTCACGGTCTCGAGCGTGCGATAGTTGCGCGCCAGGGCGTTCAGATCGACGGAAAGCACGGCGGGAGAGGGCATGAGCGCCCATATCATGCCCGTTTCCACCGAGGGAAGGGCCGATCCTGCCAGGGACCTTGGGTTCAATCGACCTCGCCCATGATCGTCCTTCCGGGGCGTCCGAAGGGCGAACCCGGAACCCAGGAGGACAACTCCGGCTTTCGATGCGGTTCGGCCCGCGCCCGTGGCCCTGGATTCCGGGGTCTTCGCTCCGCTCAGCCCCGGAAGGACAATGCTGGAAGCGTGCAAACCTGAATGTCGGTAGCCCTATTCGTAGCTGTCCTGGTATCGCCCGTCGTGCGCTAGGTTGCCGAAGCGGACGGTGTCGGCGTCGAACGCCAGCTTGACCGTGCCGATCGGGCCGTGACGCTGCTTGCCGATGACGACTTCGGCCATGTGCTGCAGGCGGTCCATGTCTTGCTGCCATTGCAGGTGCTCTTCGGTGCCCTCGCGCGGTTCGGCGCGGCCCAGGTAATAGGCCTCGCGATAGACGAACATCACGCAGTCGGCGTCCTGCTCGATCGAGCCGGATTCCCGCAGGTCCGACAGTTGCGGCCGCTTGTCGTCGCGCTGCTCGACCTGACGCGACAGCTGCGACAGGGCGATGATCGGCACCGAAAGCTCCTTGGCCAGGGCCTTCAGCCCGCCGGTGATCTCCGACACCTCCTGCACCCGGTTCTTCTGGCTGTTCCCGTCGCCCGTGGTGACCAGTTGCAGATAGTCGACGATGATCAGGTCCAGGCCGTGCTCCATCCGCTTGAGCCGGCGCGCGCGCGCCGCCAGCTTGGAGATGGACAGGCCGCCGGTGGCGTCGATGTAGAGCGGGCTTTCGCCGATCTCGACCGCCGCGTCGCGCAACCGGCCGAAATCGGCCGCGTCGATCTCGCCCTTGCGCAGCTTGTCCGACGACACGCCGGACGCATCGGCCAGGATCCGCATGGCCAGCTGTTCGGCGCTCATTTCCAGCGAATAGAAGGCCACGACGCCGCCCGAGACGGTCTTGCGCCCCTCCGGCGTCGGCTCCCAGCGATAGTTGCGGGCGATGTTGAAGGCCATGTTGGTGGCCAGCGCCGTCTTCCCCATCGACGGGCGGCCCGCGAGGATCAGCAGGTCGGACGGGTGCAGGCCGCCCAGCTTCTGGTCCAGGTCGTTCAGGCCGGTGGCCAGGCCCGCCAGCTTGCCGTCGCGCTGATAGGCCTCGGCCGCCATCTGGACGGCGCCGGACAGGGCCTGGGAGAAGCTGACGAAGCCCGACGACGGCTTGCCCGTCTCGGCCAGGGTGTAGAGCGACTGTTCCGCCTGCTCGATCTGGTCGATGGCCGGGGTCTCGGGGTCCGGCGCGGTCTTGGCGATGTCGCCGCCGATGCGGATCAGGTCGCGCCTCAGGGCCAGGTCATAGACGACGCGGGCGTAGTCGGGCGCATTGGCCGCCGGCGGGGCGCGGTCCACCAGGTCGGCCAGGTAGCGCAGGCCGCCGAACTCCTGGAACGCCGGGTCCTGCTTGAACCGCTCCATCAGGATGGTCGGCTCCGCCAGCATCCCCTGGCGGATGTGATCCTCGACGGCGTCGTACAGCCGCTGGTGGAAGGGTTCGTAGAAATGGCTGCCGCGCAGGCGGTCGCTCAGCCGCTCGAACACGGCGTTGTCGAACATCAGCGCGCCCAGCAGAGCCTGCTCGGCCTCCAGGTTGTGCGGCATGGAGGCGACCACGCCCGGGTCGGCGGGCGAGGACGAGAAGGGCAGGGGGGCGAAGGCGTTCATCTTGCTTAAGGGCTTAGCGCCGACCTGCGTCGAATGCGGACGGAATCCGACGCCGCGCGAAGATGAACGGGGATAGCCTGTGGACTTCCGTCGGGGCTCAGCCGCAGGGGTACTTCTCGGCCATCCATTCGCGCATCGCCTGGGTCACGCTGACGCCTTGCCGGGCCGTTGGAATGGCGTCGAAGCGATGCAGAATCTCGTTGGTGTTCAGCGGCACGCGTTCGGGCATGCAGGTGGTTGGCGTGCGCCCCGCGGCCCGGTCCGTCGCCTGCTCCTGGCGGATCGCCGCCATCGATCCGCGAAGTTCGCCCATCAGCCGGCGCGTGTCCGAGCGGAGGAGGGCGGTGGGATTGCGCGGGATGCGGGCGGCCGTGTCCAGGAATTCGCGCACCGTCATCGCCTGGGCGGCGCCCGCCAGCAGGCTGGCCGCGACGACGATAGCCAGAGCCATGCGTTTCATCGGTCCCTCCACGTGCGACCGTAGAGGGCGGATCGCGAAACGCAAGCGGCCGGCGGATCGCTCCGCCGGCCGCCGCATTTCCCGGGGGAAGGCGCTACCAGTTCAGGCTGATGCGGGCGTAGCCGTAGCGGCCGTTGAAGCCGAAGGGCGAATAGTAGGGAAAGCCCAGCACCCCGTTGGAGTTCAGCGCCTCGGGCACATAGTCCGGGTATTCGTCGAACACATTGTCCACGCCGATCGCCAGGTTGACGTTGTTGGCGATGCGATAGCGGCCTTCCAGGTCCACGACGGTCTTGGCCCCGGTCCAGTAGTCGCTGGCCTCGGTCGAGCCGGGCTGGAGCACGTCGCCGTAGTAGGTGGCCTTTACGGTCGCGCCCCAGCGGTTCAGGCTCCAGTCCGCCGCCGCCGAGATTTTCGTGTCCGGCGTGCCGTCCTCGATCGTCAGGATGCGGCTGCGCGCGAACAGGGTCGGCACGGGATCGAGCACCGAGGACGAGGTCGGCAGACTGGTCACCGACACGTCGTTGAAGTTGGCCGCCACGGTGAAGTCGAAGTCGCCGGCGGCCTCGGTGAACAGGCGATAGCGGCCGACGACGTCCACGCCTTCCGTCTCGGTCGAGACGCCGTTCAGGAAGAAGCGGGCCGCCGTGACGCCCTGCGGATCGAGAAGGGCCGCGACCTGGGGCGAGAAGCTGCGGTTGATCAGCTCGGACAGCACGATCTGGTCGTCGATGTCGATCTTGTAGGCGTCGACGGTCAGGTCGAAACCGCCCAGCCGGACCACGGCGCCCAGCGAATAGTTGGTCGAGGTCTCGGCCTTCAGCGGACGCGCGCCCAGCGCCGAGGCGACGGCGCTGGTGGCGGGGAAGGTGCCGGTCTCCACGACCGCGCCGTTCTGGATGACCGACGAGGTGGAGGTGAAATAGGATTGTTGCAGCGACGGCGCGCGAAAGCCGGTGGAAACCGAGCCGCGCAGGGCGAAGGCGGGGGTGAAGTCGTAGCGGGCGCTGAGCTTGCCGGTCTGGGTGTCGCCGAAGTCGGAATAGTCCTCGAACCGCACGGCGCCCTCGACCGTCAGCTTGTCCGTCAGCGGGATTTCCACGTCGGCGTAGGCCGCGAAGTTGTCGCGGTCGACGTCCACCTCGTTCGACGGCTGGAAGCCGATAAAGCCGGAGGCCCCGCTGGCCAGCGATGTGTCCCCGCCAAGGGGACCCCGGTCGTAGCTTTCGGGCTGGCCGGCCTCGATCTTGTAGGTCTCCCAGCGCTGCTCCAGGCCCCAGGCGAAGTTCAGCGGGCCGCCGGACAGGCCGACGTCGAACGCCTGGCTGAAGTCGGCGCCCAGAACCAGCTGATCATAGATGAGGGAGCCGGAATCGAAGTTCGTCGGCGAATCCGCCCCATAGGTGGAGTTCAGCGAATCGCGCGTTTCGAAGTCCAGGGCGTTGCGGCCATAGACCAGGCTGACCTCGGCGTCCCAACCGCCCAGCTGGCCCCGGAAGCCGCCAGCGGCCGATAGGTCCTGGCTATCCACGCCGATCTTGGGCAGGAAGCCGTTCGGATAGATGGCCGCGACATTGTTTGGGTTGTCGTCCAGTCGCGGGAAGGCGGCGCTTTCGCTCTCGCGGTCCTGATAGCCGGCCCAGCCGAAGGCCTCCCAGCCATTGCCCAGCGGCTTCCCGGCGTTGGCGAAGACGGTCCACTGCTCGACTTCCGGGTCCCCGGCGCGGGCGGTGATGGGGGCGTAGGCGTTGGGGCGCGGATCGTAGTCGGACCGGTTGGTCGGGTCGCGCTTCAGGTATTCGGCCGACAGGGTCAGATAGCCGTCCGACCCCAGCGCCAGCCCCTGCCAGGCCGAGGCGGTGACGGTCTGTCCGTCCTCCTCGTCGCGCTCGCCGCGCGCGGTCTCGACGGAGGTGAAGTACTGGCCGTAGGTCACGCTGGCGCCGCCGCCGCTGGAGGCTTCCTTCAGGCGCAGGTTGACCACGCCGGCGATGGCGTCCGAGCCGTACTGGGCCGAGGCGCCGTCGCGTAGGACCTCGACCCGGTCCAGGGCGCCGGTCGGGATGGCGTTCAGGTCCACGGCGGCCGAGCCCCGCCCGATCGAGCCGTTGACGTTGACCAGGGCCGAGGCGTGCCGCCGCGTGCCGTTCAGCAGCACCAGCGTCTGGTCGGGCGACAGGCCCCGCAGGGTCGCGGGCCGGACCGAGTCGGTGCCGTCCACCACGGTCGGACGGGCGAAGGTCAGGGATGGGACCGTCTGCGACAGGGCCGCGGCGAACTCGGTGGTGCCGCGCTGTTGCAGGGTTTCGGACGTCACGACGTCAACGGGCGCAAGGGTGTCGAGGCGCGAGCGGTTCTGCACCCGCGTGCCGGTGACGACGATGTCGTCGACCGTGGCGGTCTGGTCGGATTGGGGCTGGCTCTGGGCCAGGGTCGGGGTCGCGCCGAACAGGGCGGCGAAGGAGACGGCGCCCAGCAGGGTGGAAACGCGGGTGGTCATCGGGAAAGGTCCTTTGTCGAGGCGAAGACGGATCCGGCGATCATGGTCCGCCGCCGGTTTTGGGGAGAGTGCGAGCATCTGGCCGGGCGCGGCCTCAGCCGCGGCGACATCGCCGTCGCCGCCGGATCGCGGTCCGGTGCGGATGATGGTGGCGCATGTCGCCCTCCGAAGGCGGCGCAAGGGGAGGCGCGCCGCAACAGGGGCGATATTGAGGCGACGACATGACGCGTCAATCGGGCCATGGGGCCAGATTTTCTGGATCGTGGTTTAGAAAAGCTTACGACGCGCTCCGCGCGGGCCTTGAAATCCGCCAAAGAAAAAGGGCGCGTCCCGGAGGACGCGCCCTGTTCCGTGTCGATCCGGTCGGATCAGGCTTCGTCGCCGAAGCCTTCCTGTTGACCGGCGCCGCCTTCGATCAGCTCCTGGGCGGCCTGTTCGGCGGCCTGGCGCTCATCGTCGAACTGCGAGGCGATGACGTTCTCGCCCTTGGCCTGACGCTCGGCTTCGTCGGCCGAGCGGGCGATGTTGATCTTGACCGTGGCCGAGACCTCGGCGTGCAGGCGGACCAGCACTTCGTGGACGCCCAGCGTCTTGATGGCCGTGTTCAGCACGACCTGCGAACGCTCGACCTTGCCGCCTTCGGCCTGGACGGCCTCGGCGACGTCGCGGCCCGCGACCGAACCGTACAGCTGGCCGGTTTCGCCGGCCTGACGGATCATGACGTAGGTTTCGCCGTCGATCTTGTCGGCGATCTTCTGGGCCTCGGCCTTGTTCTTCTCGTTGCGCTGCTCGATGGCGGCGCGGTCGAGCTCGAAGGCCTTCAGGTTGGCGGCGGTGGCCCGGCGGGCCTTGTCGCGCGGCAGAAGGAAGTTGCGGGCGAAGCCGTCCTTGACGGAGACGACGTCGCCGATGGCGCCGAGATTCTCGACGCGTTCCAGCAGAACGACCTTCATCTTACTTCACCACATACGGCAGGAGGGCCAGATAGCGGGCGCGCTTGATGGCCTTGGCCAGTTCGCGCTGCTTCTTCTGGGAGACGGCGGTGATGCGCGAAGGCACGATCTTGCCGCGTTCGGAGACGTAGCGCTGCAGCAGCTTCACGTCCTTGTAGTCGATCTTCGGCGCGTTGGCCCCCGAGAACGGGCACACCTTGCGGCGACGATAGAAGGGGCGGCGGGCCGGGCCGGAGCCGGCCGGGGCGCCCGGGGTCGGGGCGGTCGTATCGGTCATGTTCCGGGTTCCTTATTCGGCCGAGTCGGCATCGTCGCGGACGCGCTCGCGTTCGCGTTCACGCTCGCGGCGGGCCAGCAGCGGCGACAGCTCCAGGTCCAGTTCGTCGACCTTGACCGTCAGCCAGCGCAGCACGTCCTCGTTGATCGACAGCTGACGCTCGACCTCGGCCATGGCGGCGGGCGGGGCGTCGACGGCGAGCAGCGAATAGTGAGCCTTGCGGTTCTTCTTCACGCGATAGGTGAGGTTGCGCAGACCCCAGTATTCGATCTTGGCGACCGAGCCGCCGTTGGCGACGATCAGATCCTTGATGGTGTCGTTCAGCGCTTCGGCCTGCTGCGCCGAGATGTCCTGGCGCGTCATGACCGTGTGCTCGTAAAGAGCCATGCGGTAGTCTCCCTTGTGGGCGTCGGCGCGGAAACGACCGGGTAAGTCGGTCTCCACGATGGCTCCTGGCGCGGCGGCCGGACCGAGCGTCCGAACCCTTTGGCGTTCCGCGTCAGGACCGAAGCCCTGGAAAGGCGGGGCCTATAGGGGAAAAGGACGCGCAGCGCAACGTTTCTCCCTCCCCGCTCCGGGGAGGGTGGCCGAGGCGCAGCCGAGGTCGGGTGGGGAGGGTAGGGCGAAACCCCGCAGACTTGTCTTGCCAATGCCAAGTGCGGCCTTGCCGGGCCGCCCCCACCCGGTCGCTATGCGACCACCCTCCCCGGAGCGGGGAGGGAGAGGCGCTTGTGGCGTTTCGTTCGCCCGCCTAAACCACGCCCATGCCGAAGCTGACATCAGCGGTCGATCCGCAGAGCCCGCAATACAAGTCCCTGCACGCGCACAATCGCGCCCTGGCCGATGATCTGCGCGCACGCGTGGCCCAGGTCGCGCGCGGCGGATCGGACAAGTCGCGCGAGCGACACGTCGCGCGCGGCAAGCTGCTGCCCCGCGACCGCGTCGAGCGCCTGCTGGACCCCGGCTCGCCCTTCCTGGAGATCGGCCAGCTGGCCGCCAACGGCATGTATGACGACGCGGCGCCCGCCGCCGGCGTCATCGCCGGCATCGGCCGCGTCTCGGGCCGGGAGGTGATGATCGTCGCCAACGACCCGACGGTGAAGGGCGGCGCCTATTTCCCGATGACGGTCAAGAAGCACCTGCGCGCCCAGGAGATCGCCGAGCAGAACCGCCTGCCGTGCGTCTATCTGGTCGATTCCGGCGGGGCCAACCTGCCGCACCAGGCCGAGGTGTTTCCCGACCGCGACCACTTCGGCCGCATCTTCTTCAATCAGGCGCGGATGAGCGCGCAGGGCATCGCCCAGATCGCCTGCGTCATGGGCCTGTCCACCGCCGGCGGCGCCTATGTGCCGGCCATGTCGGACGAGACGGTGATCGTTCGGAACCAGGGCGCCATCTTCCTGGCCGGCCCGCCGCTGGTCCAGGCGGCGACCGGGGAAGTGATCTCGGCCGAGGAGCTGGGCGGCGCCGAGACCCACGGCCGCCGCTCGGGCGTGGTCGACCATGTGGCCGAGAACGACGAGCACGCGCTGGAGATCGTGCGCGCCATCGTCGCCAACCTGAACACCACCAAGGACATCCCGCTGGAGGTGCGCGAGCCGCGCGCGCCCGCCTTCGACCCGGCCGAGCTCTATGGCCTGATCCCCGAGGATGTGCGCGCGCCCTATGACGTGCGCGAGGTCATCGCCCGCATCGTCGACGGTTCGGACTTCGACGAGTTCAAGGCGCTGTACGGGACCACCCTGGTCTGCGGCTTCGCCCGCATCTGGGGCTACCCGGTCGCCATCCTGGCCAACAACGGCGTGCTGTTCTCCGAAAGTGCGCAGAAGGGCGCGCACTTCATCGAACTGGCCTGCAAGCGCAAGATTCCGCTGCTGTTCCTGCAGAACATCTCGGGCTTCATGGTCGGCGGCAAGTACGAGGCGGGCGGCATCGCCAAGGACGGCGCCAAGCTGGTGACGGCCGTGGCCAGCGCGGAGGTCCCCAAGTTCACCGTCCTGATCGGCGGATCGTTCGGGGCGGGCAACTACGGCATGTGCGGCCGGGCCTATTCGCCGCGCTTCCTGTTCACCTGGCCCAACAGCCGCATCAGCGTCATGGGCGGCGAGCAGGCCGCCAGCGTCCTGGCCACCGTCCACCGCGACGCGGACACCTGGTCGCCCGAGCAGGCCGAGGCCTTCAAGGCCCCGATCCGCCAGAAATACGAGGACGAGGGCAATCCCTACTACGCCACGGCCCGCCTGTGGGATGACGGAATCATCGACCCCGCCCAGACCCGCGACGTCCTGGGCCTGGCCCTCAGCGCCAGCCTGAACGCGCCGATCCCGGAAACGCGCTTCGGCGTGTTCCGGATGTGATCAGGCCGGCGGCGCGCGCAGGATCTTCTCCATCGCCTTGCCCTTCGCCAGTTCGTCGACGAGTTTGTCGAGGTAGCGGAGTTCGCGCATGAAGGCGTCCTCGATGGCCTCGACGCGATAGCCGCAGATCGATCCTGTGATGAGGGTGCGGTGCGGGTTCAGCGCCGGCGCTTCGGCGAAGAAGGTCCCGAAGTCCGTCTTCGCTTTCAGGATAGCCTGCAACTGCGCGTCCGAATAGCCGGTCAGCCATCGCATGACCTGATCCACTTCGGCCCGCGTCCGGCCCTTCCTTTCCGCCTTGGCGACGTAATGGACGTACACGCTCGCCACGCTGGTCCGGCGGATGCGGTCGGTCGCGCTGGTCGTCATCGGATCGGCCCCGTATTCAGTTCGCCTCTCTGCGCGTTATAGACGACCAAGCCGCAGGAGATCAGCATGGCCGACAAACCCACCGACGCCGACTTGAACGCCCTGGACGTCACCGACGCCGAAGCGGCCGAGATCAACGCCATCGCCCATCCGCTGGTGCCCGACGCGGCCCCGGACGCCGACGACGACCTCGTTCACATCGATTCCACCGCCGACGGCGTGGTCTTCGTCACCATCAACCGTCCGCACAAGAAGAACGCCTTCGACGCCGCGACCATCGCGGCCCTGCACGAGGCGTTCGAGACCCTGCACGGCGCCGACCGGGTGCGGGTGGTCTTCATCCGCGGTGCGGGCGGGACGTTCAGCGCCGGCGCCGACCTGAACTGGATGCGCGACGCCGCCGGCTGGTCGGAGGCGGACAACCGCACCGACGCCCTGGGCCTGGCGCGGATGCTGAAGGCGCTGCACGAGGTTCCGGCCCTGACGGTCGCGGTGGTCGAGGGCTCGGCCATGGGCGGCGGGGCCGGCATCGTCGCCGCCTGCGACATGGCCGTGGCGGTCGAGGGGACGCGCTTCGCCTTCTCCGAGGTCAAGCTGGGCCTGATTCCGGCGACCATCGCCCCCTATGTGATCGAGGCGATCGGCGCGCGCCGGGCCCGTCAGCTGTTCCTGACCGGCAACATCTTCGACGCCGACTACGCCGCCCACGTCGGCCTGATCGACATGGTCTTGCCGGAGGGCTCGGTCGACTCCTTCATCGAGATGCTGTCCGACAGCGTGTCGCCCAACGCCCCCGGCGCCATGGGAGACGCCAAGCGGCTGGTCCACGACATCGCTCATCACCGGATCGACGGCGGCCTGCTGGACGACACAGCCCGCCGCATCGCCCGCGCCCGCGTGTCCGAGGAAGGCCGCGAGGGCGTCGCCGCCTTCCTGGAAAAGCGCCCGCCGAACTGGGCGAACTAGCCCTTCCTTCGCGCGCGGCAGGCCTCATACAGCGCCACCGCCGCGGCGTTCGACACGTTCAGGCTCTCGAAGCCGCCGGGCATGGGGATGCGGGCCAGCACGTCGCAGTGCTCGGCCACCAGGCGGCGGACGCCGTCGCCTTCGGAGCCCATGACCAGCACGGTGGGTCCGCCGTCCAGCGCTTCCTCCAGCGTCTGCTCGCCCGCGCCGTCCAGGCCGACAGCGCGCCAGCCCAGGTCGGCCAGTCTCTCCAGCGCCCGGCTGAGGTTCGTCACCCGCGCATGGGGCAGGCGCTCGGTCGCGCCGACGGCGGCCTTGGCCAGGACGCCGGCCAGGGCCGGGGCGTGCCGGTCCTGCACCACGACGCCGCGCGCGCCGAAGGCCAGGGCCGAGCGGAAGATGGCGCCGACGTTCTGGGGATCGGTCAGCTGGTCCAGCATGACGATCACGCCCTCTGCCGGCTCGGCCAGGTCCTCCAGCGTCACGCCCTCCAGCGGCTGGACCTTAAAGGCCAGGCCCTGATGCACCGCCCCAGGCGGCAGCATGCGGGTCAGGGCCTGCCCATCCACCACCTCTATGCGGTGGCCGTGCGCCAGGTTTCCGGCCTCGATCTCGGCGGCGCGCTCGGGCGTGGCCAGCAGCCGGCCCATGCCGCGCCGGGCGGGATTCGCCAGGGCCGCCAGGACCGGGTGCCGCCCCCACAGGAAATTGTCGGCGTCGATCCTGTGCCGGTCGGACGCGCGGGCTGGGCGAGGCGCTTCGTCGCGCGGCTGGAAGCCTTGCCGCGCGGGCTTTCCATCCCGTTCGCGCGGGCCGCCGGAGCGGCCCTGGAAGGGCGGTTTTTTCCCGCTTTTACGGTCGTTGCGTTCTGATTTCGACGACACTATAAGACGCCCTCCGATTTGGAGCCCCAGGGGCTTTCGGGTCTGGGCGCACCTCCTATCCCAGGGGATGCGGCGAGCCGAAGGCTTTTGTTTCTTTCCCTTCCGAAAGGATGGGGACGAAGTGGTCCGGCGGTTTCGAAACAGCGCGCTGGGGGAATGTCCCGAGCGGCAAAGGGGGCGGACTGTAAATCCGCTGCGTAAGCTTCGCAGGTTCGAGTCCTGCTTCCCCCACCACGCGCTTTTCGGACCGATGCGGCCAGGACGCCGGATGGGATCGGCTGCGGCGTCCCTGGGGCTACCGCAGTCTCCGCGCGGGTATAGCACAATGGTAGTGCAGCAGCCTTCCAAGCTGAGGATGTCGGTTCGATCCCGTCTACCCGCTCCAGGTTTTTATAGATGAGCATCACGCCCATCCGCTGACGGACCCGGGCTATCAGGAGTTTGGCGATGGCCAAGGAAAAGTTCGAACGCACGAAGCCGCACTGCAACATCGGCACGATTGGTCACGTTGACCATGGCAAGACGACGCTGACGGCTGCGATCACGATCACGCTTGCGAAGGCTGGCGGCGGCA
>JAEWDF010000119.1 GCA_023390245.1 Pseudomonadota bacterium | reverse complement strand
TGCCGCCGCCAGCCTTCGCAAGCGTGATCGTGATCGCAGCCGTCAGCGTCGTCTTGCCATGGTCAACGTGACCAATCGTGCCGATGTTGCAGTGCGGCTTCGTGCGTTCGAACTTTTCCTTGGCCATTCTCTAGCTCCTGGAGTCCCCGAACCGGGGTCCAAATGGGTTTGGGGATAGGTGGGCGATCTGCGCGCAAATCGCCCCGTTTTCAAGGGGGCCCGTCTCAGAGACGGACTTAGGCGTACTTCTTGATCACTTCGTCGGCGACGTGCTGCGGCACCGGCTCATAGTGGTCATATTGCATGGTGAACTGGGCGCGGCCCTGCGACATGCCGCGCAGCGTGTTCACATAGCCGAACATGTTGGCCAGCGGCACGAAGGCGTTCACGACGACGGCGTTGCCGCGCATGTCCTGCCCCTGGATCATGCCGCGACGACCGTTCAGGTCGCCGATGACCGAGCCCAGGTATTCTTCCGGCGTCACCACTTCCACGGCCATCACCGGCTCGAGCAGCTTCGGCCCGCCCCTCTCGCGCAGTTCCTTGAAGGCGGCGCGCGAAGCGATTTCGAAGGCCAGAACCGAGGAGTCGACGTCGTGGTAGGCGCCGTCGATCAGGGTCGCCTTGACGTCGATGACCGGGAAGCCGGCCAGCAGGCCGTTTTCCTTGGCCGACTTCAGGCCCTTTTCCACGCCCGGGATGTATTCCTTGGGCACGGCGCCACCGACGATGGCGGATTCGAAGGTGAAGTCCGAACCCGGCTCGCCCGGCTCGAACACCAGCTTGACGCGGGCGAACTGGCCCGTGCCGCCGGTCTGCTTCTTGTGGGTGTAGTCGATCTCGGCCTTGCGGGTGATCGTCTCGCGATAGGCCACCTGCGGCGCGCCGATGGTCGCTTCGACCTTGTAGGTGCGCTTCAGGATGTCGATCTTGATGTCCAGGTGAAGCTCGCCCATGCCTTTCAGGATCGTCTGGCCCGACTCGTGGTCGGTCGAGACGGTGAAGGACGGATCCTCCGACGCCAGCTTGGCCAGGGCGACGCCCAGCTTTTCCTGGTCGGCCTTGGTCTTGGGCTCGACGGCGATTTCGATGACCGGCGCCGGGAACTCCATCTTTTCCAGAATGACCGGCGACTTCAGCGGATCACACAGGGTGTCGCCCGTGCGGGTTTCCTTCAGGCCGGCCAGGGCGACGATGTCGCCAGCGTAGGCTTCCTTGATGTCCTCGCGGTTGTTGGAGTGCATCAGCAGCATGCGGCCGACGCGTTCCTTTTTGTCGCGCGAGGAGTTCAGCAGGCCCATGCCCGTCTCCATCTTGCCGGAATAGATGCGACAGAAGGTGATCGAGCCGACGAAGGGATCGTCCATGATCTTGAAGGCCAGGACCGACAGGGGCTCGTCGTCCGAGGCCTTGCGGACGATCGGCTCTTCGGTCTTGAAGTCGATGCCCGGCGTCGGGGGGATGTCCACTGGCGACGGCAGGTAGTCGACGACGGCGTCCAGCAGCGGCTGCACGCCCTTGTTCTTGAAGGCCGAGCCGCACAGGATCGGATAGAAGGCGCCGGTGATGACGGCCTTTCGGATGCAGCGCTTCAGCACTTCGACCGAGGGCTCTTCGCCGCCCAGGTAGGCTTCCATGGCCTCGTCGTCGATCTCGACGGCGTTGTCGACCAGGTACTGGCGGGCTTCGTTGGCGGCGTCGACCAGGTCGGCCGGGATGTCGCGCACGTCGGCGGCGGCGCCGACCTGATCGGTTTCCCAGACCAGGGCCTTCATCTCGACCAGGTCGATCACGCCCTTCAGGTTCACTTCCGAACCGATCGGCAGTTGGATCGGCACGGCCTTGGCGCCCAGGCGGTCGCGGATCGATTCAACCGACTTCTCGAAGTCGGCGCCCAGCTTGTCCATCTTGTTGACGAAGACGATGCGGGGCACGCGGTACTTGTCGGCCTGGCGCCAGACGGTTTCGGTCTGCGGCTCGACGCCGGCGTTGCCGTCCAGCACCGTCACGGCGCCGTCGAGCACGCGCAGCGAACGCTCGACCTCGATGGTGAAGTCCACGTGGCCGGGGGTGTCGATGATGTTCAGGCGCTTTTCACGCCAGAAGGCGGTCGTCGCGGCCGAGGTGATGGTGATGCCGCGTTCCTGCTCCTGGTCCATCCAGTCCATGGTGGACGCGCCGTCGTGCGTCTCGCCCATCTTGTGGTTCTTGCCGGTGTAGAACAGGATCCGCTCGGTCGTCGTCGTCTTGCCCGCGTCGATGTGGGCCATGATGCCGAAGTTGCGGTAGTCTTCGATTTTATGCGTGCGGGGCATTGGAGCGTCCCTTGGGGTGCTAGGCGGGACGCCGATCAGCGCCCTCGAAATGTCTCGGATAAGACGGCGCGGGCGATTTAGCTCAAACCGCCCGCGCCGGATAGTCTTAGATAGGTGTCGCGTGTGACGCCTTGAAGGCGTTACCAGCGATAGTGGCTGAAGGCGCGGTTGGCTTCGGCCATCTTGTGGGTGTCTTCACGCTTCTTGACCGCGGTGCCGCGGTTGTTGGCGGCGTCCAGCAGCTCGGCCGCCAGCTTTTCCGTCATGGTGTTTTCGCCGCGGTTGCGCGCGGCGTTGACCAGCCAGCGGATGGCCAGGGCGCGACGGCGGTCCGGACGGACTTCGACCGGCACCTGGTAGGTGGCGCCGCCGACGCGACGCGACCGCACTTCGACGGCCGGGGCGACGTTTTCCAGGGCGGAGTGGAAGGTCTCGACCGCGGTCTGGTCCTTCTTCTTGTCGGCCAGGATGTCGAAGGCGCCGTAGACGATGTTCTCGGCGACGGCCTTCTTACCTTCGTACATCACGTAGTTCATGAACTTGGTGACGATCAGGTCGCCGAACTTGGGATCCGGCAGGACTTCACGCTTCTGGGCGCGGTGACGACGGGACATGGATGTATCCTCTTAAATCTGATGAGCGCGCAGGGCGGATTACTTCGGACGCTTGGCGCCGTAGTGCGAACGGCGCTGCTTGCGGTCCTTGACGCCTTGCGTGTCCAGCACGCCGCGCAGGATGTGGTAGCGAACGCCCGGCAAGTCCTTCACGCGGCCGCCGCGGATCAGCACGACCGAGTGTTCTTGCAGGTTGTGGCCTTCGCCGGGGATGTAGCACACGGCTTCGTAGCCGTTCTTGGCCAGGCGCACCTTGGCGACCTTACGCAGAGCCGAGTTCGGCTTCTTCGGGGTCGTCGTATAGACGCGGGTGCAGACGCCGCGGCGCTGGGGCGAGCCTTCCAGGGCCGGCACCTTGTTGCGGACGGGCTTGGGCTTGCGCGGCTTGCGGATCAGCTGGTTGATCGTGGGCATTGAGACAGGTCTCGACTTCTATGGGGGGCGTGTGTCTTTCGACCGAAGCGCCCCACGCCTTCTTTTGTGAACGAGGGACCATTCCCCCGCCCGGGTGTCATCGAGACCGAGCCCGCGCCACCAAACGAAAAAACCGGAACGCGCGCTTCGGGCGTTCCGGCGGCGCACAGGCCGTCCGTTCGATTGTCACGATCTCAGCGGCCGGCGAACCGTCCACGCCTCGAAAGTGCGCGGCTTCTACGCGCGATGCCCCGCCGGGTCAAGACGGAGGACCTGCCTAGGCGGCCAGCATCTCCAGCGCCAGCAGGTTCCAGTTGATGAAGCCGGGGTGGCTGAGCGCCGCGCCTGTGTCGGGGTGGTAGTATTCGTTCAATGTGCCCGACGTCGCGAGATCGCTCGACAGCAGGCGAATCGTACGATCGGCCAGTTCGGCCGCCTCCGCGTGGAAGCCGTAATCTCTCAGTCCTCTCCAGACGAAGTGATTGACCACGATCCAGACAGGCCCCAGCCAGTTGCTGGGATTGGTGCTGGCGCGCAGATCGTACATGGTCTCCAGCGCCGACAACGACCGGACCCCAGACGCGCAGTTGAAAGAGCGGGGATCGCGGTAGTGGGCGCGCAAGTGCTCGGCTTGCTCGGACGTGGCGATACCGCACCACATCGGCAGAAAGCCCGTGAAGGTCTGGATGCGCAACGGCAGGGTGCGCCACGACATGTCCATGCCGCGCCGAATGTTCGGGATCAGTTCGGCGCGCCGATCCCGGCACTGGACATCGACGGTGTAGAAGAAGTGGTCGCGCGGGTCCCAGCATTCAGTCCGGATCGCTTCCGCCAAGGGCTCCAGCCGCGCGGTGAAGGTCGCCCGCCAATCGTCCTGACCCAGTCGGCGGGCGATCTCGGCCGCCGCCTTCAGATCGTTGTAGTAGAGGCAGTTCAGCAGAAGGTTCGCGGACGAGAACTCCGGCCGGCCGAAGGTGGTCGGATCGTTGTCGTTGCCGATGGCGATATCATTGCCCCACACCAGCAGTCCCGACGACGTCAGATTGTCCTGGGTCCAGGACTCGTAGAACTTCAGCAATTGGCCGAACCACGGGGCGAACCAGTCGATCTCACCCGTCGCTTCGGCGGCCAGCAGCGCCAGTTGCGCCAGCACCGGCTTGGCCTGGTTGCGTGGATTGGGCCGCTGGCCCTGAAGCACGCCCAAGGGGTCCGGATTGCCGACCGTGATCAGCATGGGAATCCGCCCTTCGGGCGATTGATGGTCGAAGAAGTTGGCCAGGCTCCCCCGCGCGTGCTCGGCGACGGAAGCGCGCAGGGTCGCGTCGCCGGTCAGTTCCGCGACCCGGAACAGGCCGCGCGCCGTCCACATGGTGTCCCAGTCCCACAGCTCGCTCGAATACTGGCTGCGCGGCAGCGTGGGGGAGATGCTGGGATACTTCAGATGTCCGCCGGGCTGGCGCAGCAGCAACGGCGCCTTTTCAGCGAAATAGCCGACCAGCGCCGGTGCCGCCTCACGCGGCGGAGCGGCCTGCGCCGAGGCGACGATGGGTGCGGCGATAAGGCCGGCGCCGTGCGCCAGGCCGCCCAGAATTTGTCGTTTGGAAAGCACAGCCATGACCAGTCCCCTCCCCGCTCAGCGATCCTCGACTATCGCGGCGCTCAGCCGGACGGGCGAGTTGAACTCCCGCGCCGAGGCGATGACGTAGTCGCGGAAACCCTCGCGCGTATTGAGGATGGCGGCTTCGCTCCAAGAGGCGGCGATCATGTATTCGAACGCATGGTCCGGCGTCACGGGCACGCGGAACAGATGATTGCCCTGATAGTCGGGCGTGAAGACGTATTCGGCGTTCGCAGAGTCCTTCACCGCCAGGGCCGAGGCGGCGAAGTCCACGGTCAGGGCGTTCTGCACCGCCTCCCGGTCGTCCGGGTTGCGGATGGCCTCGGCCCCGCCGGTTATAACCACCCCGCCCTGCTGGTAGGCCATGTCCTCATTGCCGTGGCGGCGGATGCCCACGGCGAAGGCCGTCGCCGGATTCTCCGGCTCGAAGGCGGTGTAGCGGACCCGCGCCGTCGAATAGTTCTGGTGCGCATAGGCCGTGTAGATCTGTTCCAGCGCATAGGTCCCGGCGCCCGAGCGCCAGTTCATCGTCTTCACCCGGATCATGCTGCGGACCGGTCCGTTGACCAGCACCTCGAAGGCGTAGCGGGTGTCGTCGGCCTGGTTCAGGTTGAAGTTGGTGTCCGCGACCGCCGTGTTCTGAGGCGTAAAGCGTGGCTTGGACACGCGCGTCGGCTGGTCGGGGTGTTCGAACAGGCCGATACCGCCGCCTCCGAAGGAGTTGTCGACCGACATGATGTCGGACCCCAGGGCCGGGTCGGCGTAGGACACGGCGTAGCCGTCCAGGTTCTCCATGTAGAGCCGCTGGGACATCAGCACCGGTTGACGCTTGCCATAGACGTCGATGTCGGTGGGAAACCACAGTTTCCAGCCGACGTTCTCGGACTCCCAGAACGGAATCTGGTGCCGGGCGTAGCTGCCGATCGCAGCGTGGGTTCCGTGCGGATTCCAACCGCGCTGGTTGAAGCCGATGTAGGCGTAGACGGTCTTGGTCTCGTGCGCCTTCAGGTCGATCTGGAAGAACAGTTCGTCCCAGACGCCGTCCTTGTCCAGGTCGTCCATCTGGAAGAACAGGGCGCGGCCGTTCGTCTCCTTCAGGAAGCCGTGCGGGCCGTCCTGGGCCCGCCGGCGCGCATGCGGCTCCGGGCGCGGGTCGCCGGCCGGATCGACCAGGGTGACATAGAGTTCGTGCAGGCCGCGCAGGGCGGGAACCTGGTCCGGAAGGAGGGTCACGCCGGCATTGACCCGATCCTGGTCGAGATCGTTGGTCAGGGTCAGGGCCACACGCCGCGCCGGTTGGAAGGCGCCTTGGACATACCAGCCGTCCGCCTGGGCCTGGGCGGCCGAGCCAAGGCCCAGCAAGGCGAGCGCGGAGCCGAGGGCGGCGATCCGGCCCAGGACCCGATCAACGGGGCGATGCGTCATCACTCTCTCCTTCGATGGATTGCGCCGGCGCAGGCCGGACGACCGACAGGACCACCGGGCCCAGCAGGCCCGAGGGCCGAAGCGGGGTGTCCGGCGTATAGTAGGACACGGTCGTGAAGCCGACGGGCTCGACGCCGGGGTGCAGGTCGCCGACCAGCCGATTATGCCAATAGTTGGCGACATCGATCTCCAGCCGGTTCTCGCCGGGCAGGAGCGCGTTCGTCACATCGACCCGGAACGGCGCGGTCCAGGCGCCGCCGACCGGCCGTCCGTTCAGGCGGACCTCGGCGATCTCTCGCACCTCGCCGAGGTTCAGAACCACGCGGTCGCCCTCGATGGGCGGGGCCTGGAAGGTCGTCGAATAGGTCGCGGCGCCCGAGAAGTAGCGCACGCCGGCGTCGCCGCTCTCGGTCCAGGAGGACAGGGCGTCCAGGGTGATGCGCTCGGGCGCGCCGCGTCCGGGCTGGAAGGCGATCGCCCAGGGGCCTTCGACGCGCAGCAGCGGGATCTCGACTTCGGCCGGCGGCGTGAAGCGCGTCTCCGGGGTCGGCCGGCGGAAAACGACGAAGACGGCGTCTCGCTCGCCCAGGTCCAGCGACACAATCGTGCGGCCGCCGGCGCGACGCCAGGCCGGCGCATGACGCGCGCCGTCCATCGCCCGCCAGATCTCGGGTGCGCGTCCGTCGACGCGAAAGCTCACCTCGGCGGTTCCGCCCGCGCCGGTCGGATTGGCGATGAAATAGATGTCGCCGTCTTCCGCATGACGGTGGGTCCAGACCAGATCGAGGTCGCCGGTCCAGCCCACATCCTTGGCCGCGCCCAAACGAGCCAGGGCGTCGACGGCGGAAACGCCGGCGAAGACACGCCCGCTTCCCACCGCGCGCTCCGATTCGGGTGCATCGCCCCACAGCGCTTGCGAGACCCTGGCCACGGCGGCGTCGGCGGCGTCCCGCGACCCGTCGATCAGACCGGGCGCGCCCTGGAGCCGGTCGCCCAGGACGGCCGCGCCCTCACGCACCAGCGCCTCGATCCTGGCGGCGAGTGCCGGGGTCATCCGCTTCACCGACGGCGGCAGGAGCAGGAGCCGATAGCTGGCGCCGCCGGGCAGCTCGATGCGGCCGCCACGGACCGTCGCCTGCATCAACACCTCGGCGTTGACGTAGTCGTAGTCGTAGCCGGCGGGGATGTCCGGTCTCAGACCGGCCTCGAACGGGGCGGCGACGGGCGCGCCTTCACCATAGAAGACCGCAAGGTCCGCGACCGCACGGCCCTGCTGCAGCAGGAATGTGCTGCGCGACAGATAGTCCATCCAGCCCGACGCCTGCTCGGCCCAGGCCTCGTTCCGCGTGAAATGCTGGCCATAGCGGCGCAGGGTGACGCCCGGCGCGCGATCCCGGAACGGCTGGTGCACCGAGGTGTGGATGATGAAGCGGTTGACGCCCTCGGCCATGAAACGGTCGGCGACGGGCTTGAGGTCGGCCGGCCCCATGCTCCAGGCCGGCACCTCGTCCAGGGCCGTGAAGGCCTCGGCCGCGACCAGGGTGCGGCCATAGATGTGCGCGGCGGAGGCGGCCTCGCGGATGTCGGCGATGTGGGTCGCCAGCGGCGGCTTGCCGTCGGTCTGGGCCCAGAACTCGCCGGTCGGCACGTCCGACAGGCCTTTCAGCTGCAGACCGTCACCTACGGTCGGCAGGTCGACGCCCATGGACTCGCCATAGAGGTAGAGTCCGCGCTCATGCACGAAATCACGGACGACGGCGTAATGGTTCTCGGCCAGCAGGTCGCCGATGGTGCGACGGAAGTCCCAGAGGAAGCGGTCGCTGGTCTGCGCATCGCCGACGATGCGGCCGGTCAGCGCCGGCAGGAAGGCGGTCAGGGCGTAGCCGCGCCGGGCGCGAAAGGCCTCGGGCATGGCCTCGGTCCAGTTCTGCTGCCCGGCCTCCCAGCTGTCGACGATGGCGTGGCGCAGGCCCCGCGCGCCGTGATCCTCGCCCACCGCCTGGATCAGCGGGCCGAAGAAGCCCTCCAGGTGCGCGCGGACGTGGTCGGCGTTCAGCTTGTCGGCCTCCAGGCCGGTGGCGGCCGGCGTGGCCGGGCCGTTGCGCCTGCCCGTCAGGGAATAGCCGAAACGCTGAACAATCCATGACCCCTCGGACGGCGGGGTCCAGCGCAGGCGGCCGTCGGGGTCCATGCGCCCGGTCAGGTCGATGACCGTGGCCGGATCGATCGCCTGCCCGGCGTCGACCGCCGGCGTGGCCACGACCGAATAATCCGCCAGCGTGCCCAGCCCCGACTTCTCCTCGAAGCGGTCGATCCTGGCCTCGCCATGGAAGGCCAGTTCGCGCAGGGCGACGCCGCCCTGCCCGACCGATGGGAAAACCACGCGCAAGGCCCGCGCCCGAACCGGCGCGAAGGCGTAAGTCCGCACCGGCAGCCCCTTCTGGCCCGGCCCAGGCAGTTCGATCAGGCGACGAAAGCTCTCGCCATCCTCGCTGATCTCGACCCGCCCCCGGGGCAGGGTCGAAGAGGTCGCCAGGGTCAGGCCGCGCACCGTCCAGGCCCGCGCATAGCGGAAGGTCAGCGCGGCCGTCCCGTCCGCGCCGGGCGTCAGAACGGCGGCTTGGCCATAGCGGGCGTCGGTCAGGACGGCGGCGTCGGGATCGCCGCCCGTGGCCTCGATCGTCGCCGCCGGCGCGGGCGCACCGGCGGGGGCCGGAAAGGCGATGACGGCGGCGTCGCGGTACAGGCGCGGCTCCGCCTGATCGGACGCCAGCGGATAATCCTGGAACACGCCGCTGACGTCGGGCGGCGACGCCAGCACGCCGTCGAACGTCCGGCCGCCCCGGACGACGGTCTCACTCCAGACCAGCTTCTTCATGGCCTGCTGCGGCTGGACCCAGGGCCCGCCGGTCTCGCTCCAGCCGCCCGAGACATGGACGCCGAAATCGAGATCCAGGCGCGCCGCCTGCTCGGCCGCCGTCCGAACGGCGGCGCTCCATTCCGGCGAATGGAAGATCACCGGATCGGACACCACCACCGGCGTCGGCGGCGAGCGGAAAGCGGCGTCGAACAGGGTGAAGCCGGCCACGCCGACCCGCGCCATCCAGTCGGTGTCGGCGACGATCCCCTCCTGGCTGACATTGCCGTTGACCCAATGCCACCAGACACGCGGGTGCGCCTCCGCCGGCGGCGTCTCGAAGCCCTGGACGAGCGGATCGGCCGCCGCCTGCGCCCCGGCGGCATGGGCCTGCACGACGGCGAGCGCCGCCGCCCAGGCCAGCCGTTCGATCCAGCGGCGCGCGCCGATCCGCCTGGTCATGTCCGCCTCAGCCGGGATTCACGGTGATGATCGCGCGGCGATAGGCGTAAAGGCCCGGCGTCCGGTCGTCCCTGGCCTCCAGGATGACGTGGAAGCGGGTCGGTTCGCCGACCCGCGGCGCGACGAACTGGGTCCGCATCGGATCACGCGTCTGGAGGTACAGTTCCGGCGAGCGGTTCACCGCCTCCGATTCCCGGTACTGCCACCAGCTGTACGTCACCGTATCGCCGTCGGGGTCGCGCGATCCGTCGGCCGTCAGTTCGACCGTTTCGCCCGCCCGCGCGGTCAGTTCGACGGGCGCCCGGCCCGGCGCGCCGTTCAGCACCAGGGTCGGATTGTGGTTGGCGCTGCTGCGCTCGCTGTGCAGGGTCCACTGGATGCGCGTGGCGAAGTCGTTCTGGAAGGCCTCGCGCCAGCGCCAGATCGTCGCCTTGTTGTCCTGATGGACGCGGCCCCGGCCGTCGATCACGAAATCGCTGGTGTCGGCCCAGACGCCATCCCATTCGGACACCCTGCCATAGCGGCCGCCCCAGCTGCCGTAGTCGGGATGCTCGGGCGACCCCAGGCCGTTGGGGATCATGTAGAGGATCGTCGGCGAATCCCCCTCCATGATAAATTCCGGCAGCGGATAGAGCGCGCCCATCGGCCCCTTGCGGATGTTCTCGCGCACCCACTGGCGGTTCACCAGGCGGAAGTCCGGCCCGTCGAAGTAGTAGAACTCGTCGCCCGAGATGCCGCCCCAGGTCGACAGGTTGTAGTGGCGGTGGGCGTGGATGCTGGCGATCCAGAAGGTGTCGGGGAAATACCGCCGGATCCACGGCCCGGCGTTGTCCTGGTCGGAGATCGAATAGACCCGCAGCTTGGAGACGAAGGCCGCGACCTCGGCTTCCGACCGCGTGGCCCGCACGGTGTGCAGGGCCTGGGCCAGGTCGACCGCGCCGCCCCAGATGAGGAAGTACACCGGCCGGGGATCGGGCCGGTCCACCGTCTCGATGATCCAGCGGGAAGCGTCCGTATCCTTGCCGTCGCCGACGCCCGCCATGCCGAATTCGCCGCTGCCGGCCTTGACGCGCTCGAGCAGGTATTGGGGCTCGGGCCAGCCCTGGGCGTGGGCGCGAAGGTTCGGCAGCACCTCGCCATAGGCGTTGATGCGCTGGACGATCTGCTGCGGCTCGACCCCTGTGCGCAGGTGCCGCGAACTGCTGGCGATCAGGCCCTCGACATCGAACTCGTTGGAATAGAGCAGGAAGCGGATCATCGATTCCTGGTCGTCCGGGTCGCCGCCGATATCGGTCAGGACCATGACGCGGCTGCGCGCCTCTGCCGGGACGGACGCCTGGGAGCGCACCTGGGGCCGGGCCTGCGCCAGGGCGGTCGACGCCGCCGCCTGGCTAAGCGTGAGGGCCAGGGCGGCCGCCAGAATGCGGAAGGCCTTCGGGGTCATGGATCGCCTCCTGTGTTGCGCCGGCCCCTGTTCCGGGCCGGAGTGAGAAGAAGGCCGGCGGATCAGGCGATCCGCCGGCAAGTGCCTGCGAGAGGGAGATAAATTCGCAGGTGATCAGAACTTCAGGCGAACGCCCGCCGTGATGATGCGGCCGTAGCTTTGCGACTGCTGCGCGATCTTCACGTCCTCATAGGCCCACTTGTTGTTCGGTTCCTCGGTCAGGTTGATCGCCTCGAGCGAGAAGGTGACGTTGTCGTTGAAGTCGTAGCTGAACGAGGCGTCGAACCGCAGGCTGTCCTTGACCGCGCGGAACCAGGGCAACTGCGGCTGGGCGCAGTCCACCGGCCCAAGCGCGATCGAACAGGAGTTGGACATCAGCGGGAAGCGATCGCGGTACTCGGCGCGATAGACCGCCGAGACCCGCGCCTGCCACTTGGGCGCCTCGTAGTAGAGGGTGCCGTTCACCGCGTCGGGCGAGGCGTTCAGATACGGACCCACGCCGGTCTGGCCGCTGCGGACGTCCAGGATGTAGTCCAGCTCCGAATTCAGGTGGGTGTAGTTCAGCAGCATGCCGAAGTCGTTGAACGGCGCCGGCAGGAAGGTGAAGGCCGTCTGGAACGAGGCCTCAAACCCTTCGATGAAGCCGCCGGGCGAGTCCCGCTGCTGGGTGATGGCCCAGTCGCCGCCCGCCGCGACATGGCTGGCCAGGTTCGCGTCGGTGATGGAGGCGACCACTTCGTCATACAGCGCGCCCTTCAGCGCCTCCGACAGCGGTCCGGTCGACAGCACCGTCTGCGGGAAGGATTCGATGTCCTTGCGGAACACCGCGAAGGACAGCAGGCCGTCCTCGGCGAAGTACCATTCGACGCTGGCGTCGTAGTTGGTCGAACGGAACGGATTGAGGAAGGGATTGCCGATGGAGATGCCGGGGTCCGTCGCGCACAGGCCGCCCGTTCCCGCCGTGCAGTTGGTGGCCACCGAGCCGCCGGGCGACAGGTTCGCCAGGGTCGGGCGCGCCATCACCTTGGCGGCGGCGAAGCGCAGCAGCACGTCCGGCACGACCTCATAGGCGACGTTCAGCGACGGCAGCCAATCCTCGTATTCGTGATTGGCCGTGCGGTAGGCGCTCCCCAGGAAGCCGGAGGATTCGATCTCCGTCTTGGCGTAGCGCACGCCGACGTTGCCGAAGACGTTGCGCCCCCCCAGGTCGGTGTTGAAGGCGACTTCGCCATAGAAGGCGGTGTCGGTCTCCGTCACGTCGGCCTTGTTGCCGCCGTTGCTGATCAGGCGGAAATCGCCGTAGTCGTTGATGCAGTCGCAGTGAATGTCCCACGCCTTGACGAAGGCGTCGCGGCTGGGCGCGAACCAGCTGGTGGTCGTGCCCGCCGGCATGTCGAGGCCTTGGCCGAACTGCACCACGCCGCCCATGTCCTGGATGCTCAGGCCCGACGTCTCGGAGATCGTCGGGTTGAACGGATCGGATGAGCCGCTGCGCTGATAGTTGGCGTAGTTGTTCTCGAACACCCGATAGGCGCCGCCGAAGTTCAGGGTGAAGTCGTCCGACCAGTCGTAGCTGAAGTCCGCCTTGGCGGTGGTGAAGGTGTTCTTGATGTCGCGCTCGTAGAGGCGGATCGTCGAATAGCCCTTCACCGTGTTCCAGTTGTTCGGATCGGCGGCGTCGAAGCCGACGGTGAACTGCGGCATGTCTCCGCCGCCCCGCTCGTCGAAGACGAAGCCGTCCTGATCCATGGCGTTGATTTCGAGCTGGTAGCCCACGCCGTGGAAGTCCGAGACGGACTGGCCGACCAGCGCCTTGACGCGGAAGCGGTCCGAGAAGTCGTGATCAACGTTGATCGAGGCCTGCTTGAACTCGGACTGGTTGTCGCTGCCGTCGGCGATCGAACGCCAGTCGACATTGTTCAGGACCATGTAGTCCAGATAGTTCACGCCATCGACGGTGCGCACATGGGCGTCCATCAGCTGCATGTTCGGCCGGCCGACCAGCTGCTCCCAGCCGTTGATGCCGTAGGGGTTGGCCTGGTAGCCCGGCGATCCCGACCAGTTGTAATAGTCGTACGGGTCCAGGTTGTTCGGGTTGCGGCTGTTGACCGTGCCGGGGATCAGCGGGCCGGAGCCGCCGCAGTCCTGGGTCGCCGAGGGCGAGCAGCGGGGGTACAGCGCCTCGCGCTGCGCCTGGGTCAGGGCCGCCGGATTGGTGGCCGCCAGGTTGTTGTAGTTGTTGCGGTTCAGGCCCAGCGCGGTCAGCTGGTTCAGGATCGTCGACTGGTCATAGGACGAATACATCAGGTCGGCGGTGACCAGGGTGCGCTCGCTGGGCCGCCACTGGCCCGACAGGGTCACGCCGGTCCGTTCGTACTCCAGTTCCTGGTGGCTCAGCGTCGGCAGGCCGGGGATGATGGCGCGGAAGTCGTACACGCCGTCGCCGTCCGGATCGTACAGGGCGGCGATGGCGGCCGGATCGGAGCCGCAGCCCACCGGAAAGGGTCCGGTCGCCGGACAGCTGGACTGGGCGTCGGCGCCGACGAATCCGGCGGGGCGCGCGAAGCCGTACCAGCCGTTCAGGCCCGACGGGTCGGTCGGCAGGCCGTGGGTGACGCCGGCATGCTGCATGTTCCGGTACAGCACGTCCTGGGCGCCGATGTTGCGGTCGTACATGTCCAGTTCGGACTTGCGCTCGCTGTAGGCGATGGAGCCGGTCAGGCCGAACTTGCCGCCCGCGAAGACATTGGACGCCAGCGCCGCGATGCGGGGATTGTAGGTGTCGCCCTGGTTGTAGTGCGCGCCCTCGATCGACAGCGCCATGCGGCGTCCGCCGTAGTCGAACGGCCGGCCCGTCGTCAGGTCCACCGTCGCGCCCAGGGAGCCTTCGTCGATCGAGGCGGCCGAGGACTTGGTGACCTTCAGATTGCTGAACAGTTCCGAGGCGAAGGTATTGAAATCGAAGCCGCGCGTGCGGCTGACCTGGTCGCCGTTGCCGCCGAAACCGCCGGCGATCGACAGGGCGTCCATGCCGTTGACGCGGGTGGTGGTGAAGTCGCCGCCCAGGCCGCGAATGGTGATCTGGCGTCCCTCCCCGTTGTCGCGGTCGATCGACACGCCCGGCAGGCGCTGGATCGATTCCGCCAGGTTGGAATCCGGGAAGTCGGCGATGTCCTCGGCGTTGATCTGGTCGACCATGACCGCCGAGTTGCGCTTGACGGCGATGGCGCTGCGCAGGGCGCCGCGGATGCCGGTGACGACGACCTCGTCGACGGTCTGCGGCTCGCCGGACTGGGCGTCCTGCGCCATGGCCGGCGCTGCGAAGGCGCTGGCGACAGCCAACCCCGCCGCGGCGCCCATCAGCACGGCGGTTCTCGACCGGGACTTGTACAGATTACGCGACATTGGGTTCCTCCTCCCCATGGGCGACCTTCAGGGACGCCCGTTTTTGATCTCGTCGCATCGCCCGGAAACCGGTGTCAGAACCGGGCGAAGAAATGTGGTGTCAGCCGCCTCCGAACAGGGCGCCGCGCGCCAGCTTCAGGGCCGCCATGGCGTCCTGCCGTTCCTGCGCCGCGCGCAGGGCCTTCAGGTCCAGCCGATCCAGGCCGCGATCGACCATCTTCAGGAAGTCGATGGCCATGTTGGCGGCGGTCACGCAGTCCTCGCGGAACGGGAACTGGTCCAGCTGCCACACGCCGTCCCAGCCATTGCGGCGCAGCACGTGGAAGAACTCGAACAGCTCGATCGGATGGACCGAGCCGGCGACCATGTCGTCGTCCCAGCCGCGCAGGTTGTCGTTGACGTCGATGCCGAACAGCCGGCCGTGGTCGATGGCCAGCTGGGCCGCGTCGGCCGGGCTTTCGCCGCCATAGAGCGAATGGCCGAAGTCCAGCAGGATGCCGACATTGGGCAGGCCGATCTTCTCGATGCCCAGCAGGGTCCGCGCGACCGAGTCGAAGCTCATGTGCACGCGCGGCTCGCGCGGTTTGTATTCGATGACGAACTTCAGGTCGGGGTTCTGCGACGCCAGTTCCCCCACCCCGTCCAGCGACAGCTTCCACAGCGCGCCGTGATCAACTTGGAACGGATAGTCCCAGCCGTCCTGGCCCGGCCACAGCTTGACGTAGTCGGCGCCCAGCCGGCGCACCACGTCGGCGGCCTCGTTGATCAGTTCGTTGGCGCGGCGGCGCACGCCGGCGTCGGGATTGGTGAACGCCCCCTTGGCGAACTCGCGGGTGTAGATTTCGGGCGTGATGCCGATGGCGCCCAGGCGATTGCGCTTCAGCGCCGCCTCGACCTGGTCGACGGTGATCCCGCCGCCGGGGAAGGGATAGTTGATGTCGACCACCGACAGGTCCGTCACCTGCCCGGCCAGGTCGATCATCTCCAGCACGTCGCGCGACGGGCCGTAGCCGTCGGTGGCGTAGCGGTCGACGTAGGTCGCGAAATGCCAGACGCCGGCGCCGAAGCGGAGGGGTTGGGCCATCAGGGAGTCTCCGGGGCAGGCGCCCGCGTCCGCGCGGTCGCGTCCGTCAGGGCGAAATTGTTCAGGCGCGCGGCGTTGGCGGCGGTGATCAGCACGCAGTCCATCAGCTGCTTCTCCGGCTCTCCGGTCTCGCCCGTGGTCAGGAAGCGATGCGCCAGCTCGACCGCATAC
This sequence comes from Pseudomonadota bacterium, assembly GCA_023390245.1. Taxonomy (GTDB): domain Bacteria; phylum Pseudomonadota; class Alphaproteobacteria; order Caulobacterales; family Caulobacteraceae; genus Brevundimonas. Next base: position 84,694 of record JAEWDF010000119.1, on the reverse strand, counting down.
TGCGCCTGGCGATAGGCGGGCTGCAGCACCGTCGCCTTGATGCGGCCCGCCAGAATGGCGTCGCGCACGTCGTTGGAGCCGTCGAAGCCGACGATGACCACGTCGCGCCGCCCCGCGCTCTCCAGCGCGGCCAGGGCGCCCATGGCCATGGTGTCGTTGCCGGCGATGACGCCCTTGATCTCCGGATGGGCCTGCAACAGCGACTGCATGACGGTGAAGGCCTCGGACTGGCTCCAGTTGGCGCTCTGGCGACCGACCAGCTTCAAGTCCGGATACTGGTCGATCACGTCGTGGAAGCCGCGCGAGCGGATCATGGCGTTGGTGTCGGACTCCTTGCCGACCAGTTCGACGTAGGGCCCGGCTTCGCCCATGGCCTCGACGAAGGCTTCCGCGCCCAGGGCCGCGCCCTGGTGGTTGTTAGACACGATCTGCGCCGCCGCCGCGCCGCGCGTGTTGATCTCGCGGTCGATCAGGAAGACGGGCACGCCCGCCAGCCGCGCCTTCTGCACCGCCGCGGCGCTGGCGTCGGCGCCGGCGTTGTCCAGGATGATGGCGGCGGCGTTGCGGGCGATGGCCGTGTCGATCAGTTCGCTCTGCCGATAGGCGTCGTCGTCGTGGGAGAACTTCAGCGTCTGGTAGCCCAGCTGGCGCGCCCGCGCCTCGGCGCCGAGCGCCTCCTGGCCGAAGAAGGGATTGTCCAGCGAAGGGGTGATGATGACGATCAGGTTGGACCGTTCCGACCGGCCGAGCAGGTTCAGCGCCAGCACCGCGACGACGACCGCGACGGCCGCCAGCGCCAGCTTGATCAGCGTCCTCCTGGACAGGGCGGCGAACGGGTTGGTCATGCGACGATCACCTCCACGCCGCGGTCGATCAGCGCCCGGCGATCCTCGTCTCGAATTCCCTCGTCGGTGATCAGGGTGTGGATGCTGTCCAGCCCTGTCAGGCGCGACAGCGACACCCGGCCGATCTTGGTGGAGTCGGCGACCAGATAAACCCGGCTGGCGGCGCCGATCATGGCCCGTTTGACGTAGAGGTCGGCCATCGACGGATAGGTCAGCCCCACCTCCAGCGACAGGGCCGCCGTCGCCAGGAACAGCTTTTCCGCATACAGCCCCTCGAAGAAGGCGGCTGACCGCTCTCCGCTCAGCGACAGGGTCGGCGCCTTGAACTGGCCGCCCGGCATCAGCACGGTGCAGGTCGGCAACGCCCCGACCGTCAGGGCGATGTTCAGGGCGTTGGTGATGACGTTCAGGTTCTGCCGGTCGCCCAGGTTCGAGGCGATCTCGGTCGTGGTCGAGCCGGAATCCAGGATGATGGTCTCATTGTCCCCGATCAGGGCGGCGGCGGCGGCGCCGATGCGGCGCTTGGCCGGCATGTTGACCAGATGGTGCAGGTCCATCGACCGCACCTGTTGCGGTATGGAGCTGAGATAGGCGCCGCCGTGCTCGCGCACGATGTGCCCCTCGCCTTCCAGCTTCTCCAGATCTTGGCGGATGGTGGCCTCGGACACGCCCAGGGCTTCGGACAGGTCGCGGACGCGCGCGCTGCCTTCCTCCTGCAGCCATTCGAGGATTCGCTGGCGGCGCGGTTCGGCCAGAAGCGGGCCGGAGCCGCCCCGGCGGGCGTTCGGACGGGTATCGGTCGGACGTTGGGCCATGGATGGGGCGCTCCTCGCGGCGCTGGCGGACTTGCTCATCACGCCTTCGCTCCCGGGAGCCGCTTCTGCAACTGGTCCAGCACCACGGCGGCGACGATGACCAGGCCCTTGATGACCATCTGCCAGAACTCGCTGACGCCCATCATCACCATGCCGTCGCCCAGCACGCCGATGACGCAGGCGCCGATCAGCGCGCCGCCGATGCTTCCCCGGCCGCCCGCCAGGGACGCGCCGCCCAGCACCACGGCGGCGATGGCGCTCAGTTCGAAGGTCTCGCCCGACGCCGGATGGGCGGCGACCAGCTCCGAGGCCACGATCAGCCCCACCAGGGCGGCGCAGAAGCCGGAGATGGCGTAGGCCGCCAGCTTGACCCGCCCGACCCGCACGCCGGACAGCAGGGCGGCCCGCTCGTTGCCGCCGACGGCGTAGATGCGCCGGCCGAACGGCGTGGCCCGCAGCAGCACCGCCGCGACCACCGCCAGGGCGATCAGGATCAGCACCGACACCGGCAGGCCCAGCACCGATCCAGCGCCCAGCATCTGGAAGCCCTCGTTTCCCAGCTCCGGCCGGCCGACCAGGTTCGGGAACGTCGCGCCGTTCGACATCAGCAGGGCCGCGCCGCGCGCGACGTACAGCATGCCCAGGGTGGCGATGAACGGCGCCACGCCCAGCCGCGCGACCAGCCAACCGTTGACTGCGCCGACCAGCGCGCCCAGCGCCAGGGTCAGGGAGACGACCATCCAGACATTGGGATAGACCACCACGCCGAAGGCGCTGAGCGCCACGCCGTTCAGGATCAGCCCGCCCGCGACCATGCCGGCCAGCCCGGCGATGGAGCCGACCGACAGGTCGATGCCGCCGGTCAGGATCACGAAGGTCATGCCCACCGCCAGGATGGCGATGATGGCGACATGCTTGAACATGATCAGGAAGTTGGCCGCCGACAGGAAGTTCGGCGCCATGATCGAGAAGAACACCAGCACCGCCGCCAGGGCCACGACCGTGCGCAGCCGCAGAAGCAGGGCCAGGCCGGCGTTGGGGGCGGCGTTCGGCGCCGAGGAAGTCAGGGTCGCGCCGGTCACGAGATGCGGCTCCTCAGCGCTTCGGGCGCATTGTCGTTGGTTTCGGCGGTCAGGTTGGCGGCGGCGACCAGGGCCGCGTCGGTCGCCTCGGCGGCCGTCAGTTCGGCGGTGACGAGGCCCGAGGCCATCACCAGCACGCGGTCGGCCAGGGAGCGCGCCTCTTCCATGTCCGAAGTGGCGAAGACGACCGCCAGCCCCTGTTCGGCCAGGCCCCGGATGGTGTCGAAGATCTCCGCGCGCGCGCCGACGTCGACGCCGCGTCCCGGCTCGTCCAGCAGCAGCACGGCGGGGCCGGCCATCAGCTGGCGGCCGATCAGCACCTTCTGCTGGTTGCCGCCGGACAGGGCGCCGATCGGCAGGTCGGGCGAGGCCGTCTTGACGCCGAGCCGCGACAGCATGGCGCCCACGGCCGCGCCCAGGCGTCCGCCGTCGATCACGCCGGCGCGGGCGAAGGGCGCCAGGCAGGACAACGACAGGTTCTGGCCCACGCTCAGATTGGCGAACAGGCCGTCGCGCTGACGATCCTCGGGCGCCAGGCCGATGCGATGCCGGATCCGGTCGGCCACGCCGAGCCGCGAAACATCGGTCCCGAGGACCGACACCGTCCCGGTCGCCGCCGGCCGCGCGCCGGCCAGGGTTTCCAGCAGTTCGCTGCGCCCCGAACCGAGCAGGCCGTAGACGGCGATGATCTCCCCGGCCCGGCAGTCCAACGACACGCCGTCCAGCAGCCGCCCGCCCTGCGGACGCGGCAGCGTCAGGTCGCGCGCGGACAGGACCGTCTCGCCCGGCGCGCCGCCACGGACGGGCGCGGACGACGGCCGCGCGCCCAGCATCTGCTCGACGATCCACGGCACCGAGATGTCCGCGACCCGCGCCGTCGCCTGCAGGCGGCCGTCGCGCAGCACCGTCACCACGTCGCCGATCCGCATCAGTTCGTCCAGACGGTGGGAGATGTAGATGACCGCCACCCCCGACGCCCTCAGCTCGGAGATGACGCGGAACAGGACCTCGACCTCGGCCGTGCTGAGCGAGGAGGTGGGCTCGTCCAGGATCAGCACGCGCGCGTCGGCGGCCAGCGCCTTGGCGATCTCCACGATCTGCTGATGACCGATCTTCAGGTCGCCGACCGGCGTGTCGGGATCGATCGGATGCTCCAGGCGCGCCATCATTTCGGCCGCCCGCGCGCGTTCGGCGGCCCGGTCGATCACGCCGCCGCCCCGGCTCAGGAAGATGTTGTCCGCCACCGACAGGTTGGGACAGAGATTGAGCTCCTGAAAGACGATGCCGACGCCGGCCTGCGCCGCATCGCGCACGGAGGCGAAGGCGACGGGCTGTCCATCCAGCAGCAGGCGGCCGCCGTCGGGCTGTTCTGCTCCGGCCAGGATGCGCATCAGGGTCGACTTGCCCGCGCCGTTCTCGCCGATCAGCACATTGACCGCGCCGCGCTCGACAGTGAAGTCGACGCCGTCCAGCGCCTGTACGCCGCCGTAGCTCTTGGACACGCCCTCGGCCCGCATCACCGACGTCATGACGCGCTCCGCGTCAGGCTGTAGGGCGTCAGGACCAGGGAATCGGATGGCGAGGCGACGGCGACGACGCCGGCGAACCGAACGCGATCGCCGACCCCGAGCCCCCTTGCCGCCGGCCCGACCTGCGTCATCGCCTTGTCGGTCAGGGCGTTGGCCACGTCGGCGTATACAAGCTGGTTGGCGAAGTCGTTGAACTGCACGAACGGCAGGCTGTCGCGCAGCGTCGAGCCAGACACGACCGGCCCCGTCTGGATCGCTACAGGTTCCGCCACGCCCGGCGCGGCCACGATGACGCGGCCTCGGCGGCCGCCCTCCACCGCGCGCACCACGCCCTCGCCCTCCACGACGAAGACCCAGGGCGACCCGTCGCCAGCCCGGCGGCCCCGCGCCTCCCCGGCGGCGTCCGGATCACGACGAACCTCCGGCAGGAGATCGCTTATCGCCGCCTTCTTCCCGGTCCAGTAGGGCAGCGCCTGACGCTCCCACAGGCCGTCCACATAGCGGGCGGCGTCGAATCCGGCGGCCATCCGCTCGCGCATGGCCTGGTCCTCGGCGACGGACACCACCTTGCAGCCGCCCAGCCCGGCGAGCGCCAGGAGCGAAGCCGTGAGCGCTCCCTTCATCCGCGCAGAGTCCCGCCGAGAACCGCCCACCGCTTCCTGTCTTTCCTCTGCCCATTCATTTTCGAATGGTGTCGTTTTGATTTCGGCTGTTGCCGTTTGTCGGACGCTCTCACGCGATTCCGGCTTTGTCAAACCAAATGAAACCCAGATCAGAGCGGCACCAAGCCAATCCGAAGCAATCCGCTTCGATTCGATAAATTTCGAAAGTTTTCGATATTGCGCCGCGACACCGCGCCGCCTAGACAGGGCCGAAGATGGAATCCCGGCGCACGGGACAAGGGAGGCGACCCATGGCGGAGCCCAGGTCGGCGGACATCGGTTCGCCGGACGAGCGCGCGGCGAACGTCCGCGATCTGGCGCGGTGGATTCGCCGCACGGCGCTGACGATGATCGTGGGCGCCGGTCAGGGGCATCCCGGCGGGGACCTGTCCTCAGCCGACATCCTGGCGGCGCTGTACGGCGACATCCTGCGACACGACCCGAAGCATCCCGACGCCCCCGCGCGCGACCGGTTCGTCATGAGCAAGGGCCATTGCACCGGCGCCTTCTACGCCGTCCTCGCCCACGCCGGCTTCTTTCCCGAGGCGGAGCTGGAAACCTATCTGAAGCCCGGTTCGCGCCTGAACGGCCATCCCAACCGGCGCTACCTGCCGGGGGTGGAGACCAACACCGGCCCGCTGGGGCACGGCCTGCCCGTCGCGGTCGGCATGGCCGTGGCGGGACAGTTGGACGGCGCCGACGCCCGCGTGTTCGTCCTGACCGGCGACGGAGAGCTTCAGGAGGGCAGTTGCTGGGAGGCCGCCATGACCGCCGGTCACCGCCGCCTGTCGAACATGACCGTCATCGTCGACCGCAACCGGCTGCAGCAGGGCGCGCCGACCGAGGACACGGTCTCGCTGGAGCCGCTCGCCGACCGCTGGATAGCCTTCGGCTTCGAGGTGCGGGAGATCGACGGGCACGATCCCGGGCAGATCCTGAACGCCCTTGACCATCGCGGCGACCGGCCCGTCTGCGTCATCGCCAATACGGTGAAGGGCCGCGGCGTGTCCTTCATGGAGAACCAGGCGAACTGGCACCACGGCTGCCCGACGCCGGAACAGTACGCCCAGGCCCTGTCGGAGCTGGCTGAATGAGCGCGTCCCCCGCCCTCCACGGGCTCCATGATTGCCGCCAGGCCTTCGCCGAGACGCTGGAAACCCTGGCCGAGGCCGATCCGCGCATCGTCGCCGTCGTCAACGACAGCGTCGGCTCGAGCAAGCTGGGCGGCTTCCGCAAGCGCTTTCCCGAACGGCTGATCAATGTCGGAATCGCCGAGCAGAACATGGTCGGGGTCGGCGCGGGCCTGGCCAACGGCGGCAAGGTCGCCTTCGTCAGCGGGGCGTCCTGTTTCCTGACCGGCCGCGCCCTGGAGCAGATCAAGGCCGATGTCGCCTATTCGGGCGCGAACGTGAAGCTGTGCGGCATGTCGCCCGGCGTGGCCTATGGCGAACTGGGCCCGACGCATCATTCGATCGAGGACCTGGCCTGGCTGCGGCCGATGACGCCGCTGACCGTCATCGTCCCGTCCGACCCCTGGGAGACGCGCGAGGCGGTCAAGGCCGCCGCCGCCGTCGAGGGGCCGATGTTCATCCGCGTCAGCCGCATGCCCGTGCCCGACATCGCGCGCGAGGACCCGCACTTCGAGATCGGCCGGGCCGAAACCCTGCGCCGAGGCGGGGATGTCGCCGTGATCGCCACGGGCGTCATGGTCCATCGCGCCCTGGACGCGGCCCGACTGTTGGAAGCGGAAGGCGTTTCCGCCAGGGTGGTCAACATGTCGACGATCAATCCCCTGGACGAGGCGGCCGTCCTCGACGCCGCGCGGATCGGCGCGGTGGTGACGGTCGAGGAGCACTCCGTGCGCGGCGGCCTGGGCGGGGCGGTGGCGGAAATCCTGGCGACGCGCGTGCCCTGCCCGCTGCGCATCCTGGGCTTCGCCGGCTTCCAGCCGACCGGCTCGACCGAGTGGCTGATGGAGCAGAGCGGCCTGACTGCGGCGGGTATCGCGGCCGCGGCCAGGGACCTGCTGGGGCGCGCATGAGCACCGCCGGCGGCGTCCTCGCCATCGACCAGGGCACCTCCAGCACCAAGGCCCTGCTGGTGGATCGCGGCGGGCGCATCGTCGCCCGCGCCTCGCGCCCCAGCATCACCCTGACGCCCCAGCCAGGATGGGCCGAGCAGGATGGACGCGCCCTCTGGGAGGCCGTCGTCGGCGTCATCGGCGACATCGTCGCCGCCGGCCATCCCATCGCCGGCCTGGCCATCGCCAATCAGCGCGAAACGGCGGGGCTGTGGGACCGCTCGGGCGACCCGGCAGCGCCGTTCGTGCTGTGGCAATGCCGGCGCACCGGCCCCCTGTGCGACGCCCTTCGCGACCGTCAGGACGACATCGAGGCCAGGACCGGCCTCGCCGTCGATCCCATGTTCTCCGCGACCAAGCTGGCCTGGCTGCTGGACCGGACGCCGGGAGGCCGCACGCGCGCCGCCTCGGGCGATCTGCTCGTGGGCACGGTCGATTCCTGGCTGCTGTGGAAGCTGACCGGAGGGGCGGTCCACGCCACGGACCATACCAACGCCTCGCGCACCCAGTTGATGAACCTTGAGACGCTGGCCTGGGACGCGGCGCTGGCGGACCTCTTCGGCGTCCCGCTGGCGGCCCTGCCCGAGATCCGGCCTTCGCGCGGGGTGTTCGGCCGGGTGCGCGGCGGCGTCACCGGCCTGCCCGACGGCCTGCCGATCTGCGCCATGCTGGGCGATTCCCACGCCTCGCTCTATGGCCACGGCATCCGCGGTCCCGGCGCCATCAAGGCCACCTGCGGCACGGGGTCGTCGCTGATGACGGTGACCGACCGGCGCATCCGCTCCGGCCACGGCCTGTCCAGCACCATCGCCTGGAGCGAGCCCGGCCGCGCGCTCCACGCCTTGGAGGGCAATATCGTCGTGTCCGGCCAGGGCCTGACGATCGTCGCGGGCCTGCTGGGCCTTCCGGACGAAGCCGCCCTGTTCGACCTGGCCGCGACGGTCGAGGACAGCGGCGGCGTCTCCCTGGTCCCCGCCTTCTCCGGCATGGGCGCGCCGCACTGGAGGAGTGAGGCGCGCGGCCTGATCGCCGGCATGACCCTGGGCACGCGCCCCGCCCACCTCGCGCGCGCCGCCATCGACGCCGTGGCGCTGCAGATCCGCGATGTCTTCGCCGCCATGGAGGCCGACCTGGATCGCCCCCTGGACGCGCTGTCGGTCGACGGCGGCGCCGCCGCCAGCGACATGCTGGCGCAGACCCTGGCCGACATCTTGGACCGGCCCGTGCGCCGCCCCGCCTCCCAGGACCTGAGCGCCCTCGGCGCCGCCCGCCTGGGCGCGGAGGCCCTGGGCCTGCGGATGGACGGCGGCGACGGTGAGGACCGCCTCTTCGCCCCCGCCGCACCGCCCGAGCGCCTGCGCCGGACGCTGGACTCCTGGGCCGAGGCCCTGGAGCGGACCATGCTCTGAAAGGCCTTTGGCGCATCACGTATTGCTCGACGGATCGCGACCGGTGCCGCTTCGAAAAAAGGTGGGCGCCGCGAAACCGCGACGCCCACGAGCCACACGGGAGGATGGGCCGAGACCCAGGCGGCCTAGTAGGTGTAGCGGAGCCCCAGGTAGAACTGGCGTCCGGTATGCGAATAGACCCACGGGCGGTTGCTGACGTCGACGTAGCGGTTCTCGAATTCGTCGGTCAGATTGATGCCTTCCAGGGAGACCTCGAGGCTGTCGTTCAGCTGATAGCTGATCCGCATGTCGAAGTTCACCGTCTCGTTGGTGCCTTCCTCGAAGTTGCTGTTCCGGCCCGGGACCTGGGTCAGATAGCCCGAGCGATAGGCCACCGACCCCCGCACGCTCAGCCGGTCGTCCTCATAGTAGAGGGTGCCGTTGGCGGCGTTCTTCGACAGGCCGACCAGGGTCGAATTCACGGTCGGCGCGCCGGGTGTGGAGGACGTCAGATACTCGATGTCCGACGATACGTAAGTGTAGTTCGCCATTGCACCGAAGTTCGACCAGAACCCCGGCAGGAAATCGAAGTCCCGCCGGATGTTGATCTCCACTCCCGACAGTTCCCCGCCGTCGGTGTTGACCGGTCGGGTCACCTCGAAATCATCGGTGGCTTCCGCAATGGTGCCATCCAGCAACTCCAGCGGCAGGCCCAGGGTGTTGTAGGGAGCCGTGGTCCGCAGCGTCTGGGCGAAGGTTGAGATGTCCTTGTAGAACAGGCCCAGCGCGACCAGGCCGCCGGCTTGCGGATACCATTCCAAGGACAGGTCCAGGTTGTTGGACTCGGTCGGCTCAAGGTACGGATTGCCGCTGGAATAGCTGCGGTTACCGCCCTGGACGCTGATGTCCCCGCCGGGGCTCAGGCTGCCGAGGGGCGGTCGCGCGATGGTCTGGGCCGCCGCAAAGCGGACCAGGGTCGTGTCCGACAGTTCCAGGGCCAGGTTCAGCGACGGCAGCCACTTTTCGTAGCTGCGCTCGGCGTCGACCAGTTGGATGACCGACCCCACCGCCGCATAGCCTGAGGAGTTCTGATCCGTATTGACATAGCGCAGGCCAATGTCGCCGCGCACCGGGAAGCGGCCCAGGGCGAAGTTGAAATCGGCTTGCACATAGGCCCCGAAATTTTCTTCCGTCACCCAGGTGTTGCCGCCGCGCGCCTCGGCCTGCTCGATGTCGCCAACCTCGAACAGGCCAGTGTTGCTGAATACGTCGAAGGCCTCGATATAGGCCTTCACGTCGGGAACCAGCCAGGCCGTCGGACTGCCATTCGGCAGGTCCAGGCCGTCGCCGAAGCCGGAAAAGACCGTGGACAGTTGCGCCAGTTGCGCCGGCGTCAGGACCGGGATGTCCGTTTCGCCCGCCACCCTTAGGCGCCGCTGCGAATCGAACTCGAACCTGCGCCAGTCGACACCGCCGTGGATGCGCAGATTGGGGCTGATCTCATACGACAACCCCAGCTTTGCGTTGTCGAAGGTGTTCGACACCTCGTTCTGATCGATGTTCAGGGCGGAGTTCCCCGGCACGGTCGCCCAATTGGCTGGGTCGGTCGGATCGAATCCCAAGGCCACGGCCGCCGCCCGGCGACCGCCGCGGTAGTCGTAGGAATAGCCGTCGCTGTCCAGGTTCTCGAAGGTGACGGTGACGTTCACCGGCGAATCGAAATCGGACTCCGCCCGGCCGACCATGCCGGTGAGGGTCAGACGGTCGGTGAGGTCGTGACGGAAGTCGAGGGTCACCTGCTTGAAGGTGGTCGACAGTTCGTGGTGCGAAGCCTGGCTGCGCATGTCGACGCCGTCGAAGACGCCGTAGATCAGGTTGTTGTTCTCATCGACCTCGCCGCCCACGATGGTCGTGCCCGCCTTGCCGGCGGCTCCACTACGCGAGAATGAAATGGCCTGAAGCAGCCGTTCGTCGCGCTCGCCTTCAAGCTTGCCGTACAGGCCGTTAAGCGAGATCAGCGTCCGGTCGGACGGGCGGAATTGCAGACCGGCGGTTATGCCCAGCCGATCCTCGGAATGCTCGTAGCTGTTGTAGCTGGGATTGCGGGGATGGAAGACGCCGTCGGCCGAGTTGGCGGTCCAATTGTAGCCTGGAAGGGCGCTGGTGTCGGCGAAGCCGCTGTTGGCCCCGGCCGGTCCCCAGCGGGTGGTGCCGTGCAGTTCCTCCAGGGTGTTGCGCTGCCCGAAGGCGACGCTGGCCAGGGCGCCGATCTTGCCGTCCATCCAGGTCCGCGATCCCAGAATGGCGATGCGCGGGTCGGAATTGCCGGAGAAGTCGTTGTAGCCGACCTGGGCGGCCGCCACGAAGGTCGGCTCCCGGTAGTCGAACGGCTGGCTGGTGTTCAGGTCGACCGTGGCGCCCAGCGAGCCTTCCTCCACATCGGCCGAGGCGGACTTGCGCACCGTCAGCCGGTTGAACAGCTCCGAGGCGAAGATGTTGAAGTCGAAACCGCGTCCCCTGTTGTTGCCGACCGCGCCGCCCGAACTGGTGCCGCCCGAGGTGGCCAGGGCCTCCATGCCGTTGATGCGGACGCGGGTATAGTCCGGGCCCAGGCCACGCACCGAGATCTGGCGGCCCTCGCCGCCCACGCGGGTGATGGCCACCCCGGGGATCCGCTGAAGCGACTCCGCCAGGTTCATGTCGGGAAAGGCGGCGATGTCCTCCGCGACGATGGCGTCGACGACGCCGGATTCATTGCGCTTGATGTTGGTGGCGCTCTGCAGGCTGGCGCGGAAGCCGGTGACGACGATCTCCTCCACCTCGGTGGGCGCGGATTGCGGCGTCTCCTGCGCGGCGGCGGCGGTGGCCGCGGCCAGGGCGAGAGCGGCGACGCAAGCGCCGCTTCTCATGTGTTCGATGCGATTCCTGAACATGGTCGATTCTCCTCCTCCTGCCGCCTCTTAGGTGTGCGGCCTCCCCGTCGCGGGCCGCGGCCGAAGCCGCGTCCCCTCAGTTCGTCGCCGGCGCTCCCTGGTCCCATGGGAAGTCGAGCGTCGGTCGATAGGCGTAGCGATCGACGCCAATCGTCAGCGTCTCGCTGGATCCCGGCGTCAGCCGCACGTTGAAGGCGCGGCCGTCGCAGCGGACGGTCCCGGAGCGCGTGCGAATCGAAGTGCAGCGATGCTCGCCATAGCCGCCCAGTTGCACCGTCACCGTCCGCTCGGTCAGCGGGCTGGTGTTGACCAGGGTCAGCACGATCGAGCCCGGCTCGATCTTCTCGACCAGGGCCGCCACGTCCGGCGGCAGGCCGGCCCGGCGGGCGTCGGGATCGAAATGGCGCACCTGGGTGTGCAGCGGCATCGGCCCATGGCCCGAGCCGCCCGGATCGGCGCCGCCCATGGTCAGGTTGACCAGGGCCTCGGTGGCCACCGGGTTCGACCGCTCCCACCGGGTGATGCCGACAGGATATTGCAGGGTGGTGTCGTCGTCGCGGATGCGCCGGGCCGCCTCGCGAATGGTCTCCAGCGCGGCCTGGAAGGCCTGGACCGGATAGTCCTGCCGCTGGCCCTCCAGGAAGCCGATCCAGCCGGTCCTGGGCAGACGCGCCAGGTCGTGCTGCTCCAGGCCCCAGATGTAGATGTCCGTCTCGACCCGGCGCCGGTTGCCCAGGCCCGGCGAGCGGCCGTCCACGTCATAGAAGCCGTACCAGCCCTGGTCGCCATAATAGTGCGGAACCTGCACATGGCCGTTCACGACCCGCTGCTGGGCGTAAAGATTGTCGAGCTGGCGGCGGATCACGCCGGTGTAGCGCTGGTCGCCGGTCAGCAGCAGGGCGTCGCCGAAGGCTTCGGGCGGGCCGCGGAAGACGTAGTTGCGCACCCCTTCGTCCGGCGAATTCCAGCCGAAGACGCCGCCGTACCACTTGCCGCCCCATTCGCCGCCGATCGCGCCGTCCCGACCGATGTTGGAGGGGATGTTGCCGCCGTTCTGGTCGATCCGGCCGCGCCAGGCGTCGACGTACTCCAGCGCCCAGTTCCGGTATTTGTCCTCGCCGGTCACCAGATAGGCGTGGAAGGCCAACTGGACCGTGTTCAGGTTCAGCGGGTGATCGCCAAAGATGTTCTCGGAGTTCAGGAAGCGCGTGCGACGGCCCGGATCGCCGCCAGGGATTTCGGGTCCGTCCCAGTCGGTGGCGTTGGGCGGCGTCAGGCGCGGCCCCCGGCTGCCGTTGAACAGGCTGCGGATGATCTTATGCTCGGGGTCGTAGTTCGGCGCCGAGGGATCCTCGTTCATGTAGAAGCCGGCGTAGCGGCGCAGGCGCGTCTCGTACCGGCGGTCGTAGGGCCGGCTCAGGCCGTAGAAGTAGAAGCCGGCCAGGCCCTCGCTGATGTGCTCCCAGTCGAACTGGGGCATGAACTCGCGATAGTAGATTCCCTCCGACACGGCCTCGACCTCGGGCACGCGGGCGCGGGAATACTGGTCGAGATGGTTCTCCCAGACGTGGCTCCAGGCGTCGATGATGGAGTCGTCGCCGCCGGCCGCGTGGGCGATGGGCCAGTTGCGGATCGGCTCCACCGCGTCGTCGGCGCCGTCGGTGATGCCGTAGTGCTCCAGGCCGCGCAGATAGCCTCGTCCATCCACGAAGGCGTCCAGGAAGGCCTTGACCCCCTCGGCGTTGGCGGCGATCACCGCCCGCTCGGCCAGGGCCCAGGCCGGAACCGGGGCCGGCGCGTCCACCACGATGGTGGTGCTGGCCGGATTGGCCACGGCGATGACGCGCGGCGTCGCGTCCTGGGCCACCGCAGCCGTCCCAAGCGCCAGCGCCGCGCATCCCGCCAGCAGCGCCCATCGGCGGATATTCTTCGTCAATTCGGCCTTCATTAGTCCCCTACCCTTCTTGTCCGCGACCGGTCCGGACCCGGTCGAAGTCCTCGGCGTGGCGCGGCCGCGCCACGCCGTCGTTTCAGTCGATCGGCGCGCTGCCAGCCGACGCCTCCGCCGCCACGACAGCCCGCGATCTTCGCGGCGACGCCTCCAGCGCATGATCCAGGCGCTCCGTGTCCAGCACGCCTTCCCAGCGCGAGACCACGATCGTGGCCACGGCGTTGCCGACGAAGTTGGTCAGGGCGCGGCATTCGCTCATGAAGCGATCGACGCCCAGGATCAGCGTGAGGCCCGCCACCGGCACCGACGGCACGACCGTCAGGGTCGCCGCCAGGGTGATGAAGCCCGCGCCCGTCACCCCGGCCGCGCCCTTGGAACTGAGCATGGCGACCGCCAGCAGCAGGAGTTGCTCTCCCAGCGACAGGTGGACGCCCACCGCCTGCGCGATGAACAGCGCCGCCAGCGTCATGTAGATGTTGGTGCCGTCGAGATTGAACGAATAGCCCGTCGGCACGACCAGGCCGACGATCGTCTTGGGGCACCCCGCCTTTTCGAGCTTCTCCAGCAGGCTGGGCAGCGCCGCCTCCGACGAGGACGTGCCCAGCACCAGCAGCAGTTCCTGGCGCAGGTAGCGGATCAGCTTCAGGACCGAAAACCCGTGAACACGGGCGATCAGGCCCAGGATCAGCAGCACGAACAGGATGGCGGTGACGTAGAAGGTCGCGACCAGGGCGGCCAGATTGACGACCGAACCGATGCCGTAACGGCCGATTGTGAAGGCGAAGGCCCCGAACGCCCCGATCGGCGCGGCCTTCATGAACATGGCGACCAGCTTGAAGAAGGCCTCGCTGAGCGACTCAAGAACCGTCAGCACGGGCTGCCCCCGATCGCCGATCATGGCCAGGGCCAGGCCGAACGGTATGGAGAAGAACAGGACCTGCAGAATCTCGCCGTCGGCGAAGGCGCCCGCCACCGTGTCCGGGATCACATGCATCAGGAAGCCGACGATGGTGCTGTCGTGCGCCGCCTGGACATACTGCTGCACCGCGCCGGCGTTCAGGCTGGCCGGGTCGATGTTCATGCCCGCGCCGGGCCGGACCACATTGGCGACGATCAGGCCCAGGATCAGGGCGAAGGTCGAAACCACCAGGAAATAGGTGAAGGCCTTCAACGCCACGCCGCCGACCTTGCGGATGTCGCGCATGCCGGCGATGCCCGTGACCAGCGTCAGGAAGATCACCGGGGCGATGATCATCTTCACCAGCTTGATGAAGGCGTCGCCCAGCGGCTTGAAGCTCTCGCCCACGTTTGGCGCGAAATGGCCGATCAGGCCGCCCAGGACGATGGCGGCCAGCACCTGGACGTAGAGTTGTCGATGCAGCGCGCGCCTCGCCGGCGCGGCCGTGGTCGTGTCTCGGGCCACGGAAGGTCCCCTCGGGCGCGGTCCGGATCGACCGCTGATGTTTCCTCGATGCGCTCTGATTGCTCTTCGGCGGCGCATGTGAAATCAGTGACACCGGTTTCCGATCTAGCCAAGCCTCAAGGCGGAATTATTATCATGCTGAATCGGCTAGGTTTTTTAGAGAACACCGCGCGTTTGCGTGCGGTTTTCCAGCCATGGCGCCCCCCATCCGTGCCGAAAACGGCACAAACGGCGAGACGACGGCGCCGAACGTGGACGCTTCTGGCCGTGTTGGGAATCGTGATCGCCGCCGCCGCGGCCTGGACCGTCGGCGAACTGGCCGGCGTCCGCGCCCGCCATGAAGTGACCCGCCGGGCGAACACGGCGGCCCAGCTCCACGCCACGGTCCTGCGGTCTGAATTGGAAAAGCATCGATCCCTGCCTTTCGTCCTGGCTGAGGACATGCAGCTCCACCAGGCGCTGGTCGAAGCCGACCCCGCCGATCTGGCCAGGCTGAACGCCAAGCTGGAAGACCTCAGCGTCCGGACCCGCGCGGCGGTCATCTATCTGCTCAACGACCAGGGCGTGGCCGTGGCCGCCAGCAACTGGCGCCTTCCGACCAGCTTCGTTGGCACCGATTACAGCTTCCGTCCCTATTTCCAGAACGCCATGCGTGACGAGGTGGCCGAGTATTTCGCCCTGGGCGCGGTCAGCGGCCGTCCCGGCCTGTTCCTGGCGCGCCGGGTCGAGAACGGCGACCGCATCCTGGGCGTCATCGTGGTCAAGGTCGAGTTCGACGCGCTGGAACGGGAATGGTCGCAATCGGGCGAGCCGGCGTTCGTCGTCAATACGGACGGCGTCGTGCTGATCACCGACGTGCCGCAGTGGCGTTTCGGCGTGGCGGGTCCCCTGACGCCGACCCGGCGAAGCCGCCTGGCGACGCATCTACAGATGGCGGCGACAGGCCTGCGCCCCCTGCCGATCGTGCCCGGCGCCGCCGACCGTGAAATCCGGGTGCCCCTGCCCGGCGCCGACTCCTCGCGGCGCTACATCGAGGCGGTGACCGACACGGCCTCTCCGGGCTGGACGCTGCACCTTCTGGAGGCCACCGACCCCTATATGCCCAACAGCGTCGCGACGGCGCGGACGCTGACCTTCTCGGCCTGCCTGATGGTCCTGGCCGGGCTCGGCGTGCTGCTGTACCGGCGCCGTCGCGCCGAGGCGCTCGAAGCCGAACGCGAGACGGCCAGGATCGAGCTGGAATCCCGTGTCGCGGAACGCACGGTCGAGCTCCGCGCCTCGAACGAGCGACTGGTTGTGGAGATGGAGGAACGCCGCCGGGCCGAGACCAACCTGCACCTGTTGCGCGACGAACTGGTCCAGGCCAGCAAGCTGGCCGTCCTCGGCCAGGTCGCCGCTGGTGTGGCGCACGAGATCAACCAGCCCGTCGCCGCCATTCGCGCCTACGCCGAGAACACCCGCGTGCTGATGAAGCGCGGAGACGCGGGGACCGCCGAAGGCAATCTGAGCCAGATCGTCGACATGACCCGGCGCGTCGGCGTCATCACCGACGAACTCCGCGCCTTCTCGCGCAAGAGCACCGGCGCGCCCGAGCCGACGCTCCTGGAGGAGCCGATCGCCGGCGCCCTGCTGTTGCTGGCGCCCCGCGCGCGCCGTCAGGGGGTCAACTGGAGGCGGGGCGGATCGACGGAGGGGATTCGCGTGCTCGCCGAACGTGCGCGGCTGGAGCAGGTGCTCGTCAATCTGCTCCAGAACGCGCTCGAGGCCGTCGAAGGCGTTCCGAGTCCCTCTGTGGCGCTCCACGTCGAAACGGGCGCCGACGTCGTCCGCCTGATCGTGTCCGACAACGGTCCGGGCGCGCCCGAGACGCTCCGCGCCCAGCTCTTCACCCCCTTCGTCACCACCAAGCCGACGGGCCTGGGACTGGGCCTGGTCATATCGCGCGACATCGTCAGCGCCTTCGGCGGCGAACTGACCCTCGCCGACCCGCAGCCGGCGGGCGGCGCCGTCTTCGTCGTCAGCCTGCGGAGGGCCTCATGAACGCGCCAGGCGTGATCCTCTTCGTCGACGACGACGCCGACCTGCGGCGCGCCGCGGTCCAGACGCTGGAACTGGCCGGCTGGACCGTGCGCGCCCACGCCTCCGCCGACACCGCCCTGCGCACGCTCGACGAGGGATTCGAGGGGGTGATCGTTTCCGACATCCGCATGCCGGGCATGGACGGCCATCAATTCCACAGCCGCGTGCGCGCGCTGGACCCCGACCTGCCCGTGATCCTGATCACCGGGCACGGCGACATTCCCGAAGCCGTCCGGGCCCTTCACGACGGCGCCTATGATTTCATCGCCAAGCCCTTCCCCGCCGAACACCTGACCGCCGTGGTGAACAGGGCCCTGGAAAAGCGGCGCCTGGTGCTGGAGAACCGCCGGCTCCAGACCCTGGCCGAGTCGTCGGGTGACGGCCTGGCCATCATCGGCGATGCGCCGGCGACCCAGGCTCTGCGGGGCCGAATCCGTCAATTGGCGGCCGCCGAGGTGGATGTGCTGATCGAGGGCGAGACCGGGGTGGGCAAGGATTTGGTCGCCCGCGCCCTCCATCGCGAAAGTCCGCGTCGCCGACATCCCTTCGTCGTCGTCGACTGCGCGGCACTGGCCCCGGCGACCGCCGATGTGGAGTTGTTCGGTCACGAGGCTGGCGCCTTCGCCGGCGCCGTGCGGCGGCGCGTCGGCAGGATCGAAGCGTCCGACAAGGGCGCCCTGTTCCTGGACGAACTGGAGGCCTTGGCGCCGTCTCTCCAGGCCAAGCTGCTTCGCGTGCTCGAGGAGCGGGAGGTGACGCCGATCGGCGCCGCCGAACCGCGCCCGCTGTCGCTGCGGGTCATCGCCTCCGCCAAGGCAGACCTGGCCGCTCGGGTGGCGGAAGGGGACTTCCGCGCCGACCTCTACTACCGGCTCGACGTCGGGCGCATCCGCGTTCCGCCGCTGCGCGAGCGTCGCAGCGACATCCTCCCGCTGTTCGCTCATTTCATTCAGGAAGCCTGCAGTCGTCTGAAACGGCCTTCGCCCCAGATGAGCGCCGTCGTGCGCCATCGGCTGATGCAGGGGGACTGGCCCGGCAATGTAAGGGAGCTTCGGCACCTGGCCGTGCGGGTGGTCCTCGGCGTCGAGGACGAGGCGCAGGAAAGTCCCGTCGCGCCGACCGGCCTGGCGGCGCGCGTGGACGCCTATGAAAGGCGCCTGATGCAAGAAGCGCTGATGCTCTGCGACGGCGACGTCCGGGCCACCACGACCTTGCTGGGACTGCCCCGCAAGACCTTCTACGACAAGCTGAAGCGCCACGGCGTGGACATCAACGCCTTCCGGAAGTGATCGCCCGCGTCGCGCGGTCACCGCAAAACGACGCCCGTGAAAGGCGCGCCATATAGTCGCTTCCCGGACAATTGACACCGGTGGAATATGCGGGAAGACTGGGCTTGCTAGACACCGGTGTCATCATAGAGTCCGAAGGACCGGATGCTCA
Organism: Pseudomonadota bacterium; assembly: GCA_023390245.1. Classification (GTDB taxonomy): domain Bacteria; phylum Pseudomonadota; class Alphaproteobacteria; order Caulobacterales; family Caulobacteraceae; genus Brevundimonas. Next base: position 66,467 of record JAEWDF010000119.1, on the reverse strand, counting down.
AACATACCTGGGGAGGTATCCAGACCATGACGATCAAGGATCGTTCACGTCTCCTGGGCGCGACCGCGCTCGTCTCGACCGCGGCCATGCTGGCTGCAGCCGCGCCGGCCATGGCGCAGGATGCGGCCGGAGGCCAATCCGTCGCTCAATCTCAGCCGACCGAGGTCGAGGAGATCGTCGTCACCGGCTTCCGCGGCAGCCTCGAGCGCGCGTTGTCGGTCAAGCGCAACAGCAACGCCGTCGTCGACAGCATCGTCGCCGAGGACATCGCCAAATTCCCGGACAACAACCTGGCGGAGTCCATCCAGCGCGTGCCGGGCGTGACCATCACGCGCGACGGCGGCGAGGGCCGGGCCATCTCGGTGCGCGGCCTCGGACCAGATTTCACCCGCGTGCGCATCAACGGCGTCGAGGCCCAGGCCACGACGGGCAGCAACCGCGGGCGCGGCTTCGACTTCAATGTCTTCGCCTCGGAGCTCTTCAACCAGATCGACGTGCGCAAGACCCCCTCGGCCAATGTCGAGGAAGGCTCGCTGGGCGCGACCGTCGACCTGAGCACGGGCCAGCCGTTCGACTCCGCCGGTCCCGTCTTCGCCGTCTCGGCGCAGGCGGGCTACAATGACCTGTCCGAGAAGACGGATCCGCGCTTCGCGGTCCTGGGCAGCAACCGCTGGATGACGGGCATCGGCGAGATCGGCCTGTCCGCCTCGGTCGCCTATTCGGAAAAGACCACCCTCCAGAACGGCGCCTCGACCGGCCAGTGGAACTTCGGCTCGGCGGACGGCGGATGGTGCAATCCGGCGGACAATCCGGTTCTCTGCGCTGGCACCGATCCCGCCGCCTACGCGATCGCCTCGGCCAACACGACGCGGTATCCACGTTTCCTGCGCTATCAGGACTACAATCTGGAAACTCAACGCCTCGGAATCACTGGCTCCTTCCAATGGCGCCCGACCGACCGGACGGAGGTCAGCTTCGACGCGCTCTACTCGAAGTTCGACGGCCAGCGGAACGAACGCCAGTTGGAGGCCATCGGCCTCAGCCGCGGCGCCTCGCAAGGCGGGAAGCCTGAGACTGTAGTGCGCGACATCGTGCTCGACGACAACGGCACGGCCATCGCCATGGCGCTCGACAACGTCGACATCCGCTCCGAGAACTACGTCGACGAATATTCCACGGTGTTCCAGCAGTACACGTTGAAGATCGAGCAGCAGGTGACGGATAAATTCTCGATCAGCTTCCTCGGCGGATACGTCAACAACGACTTCGACAACTTCAAGGACTACATCGTCCAGATGGACCATCAGAACGCTGATGGCTATTCCTACGACATGCGTCCGAACGGGATGGATTTCCCGGCGATCAACTACGGCTTCGACGTCACCGATCCGGATCAATGGTACATCGGTCCGACGCGGATCGCGCCGGGCGGCGGGACGGGCCCGAGCGGCCCGGATATCCGGTTGCGTCCGAACTGGAACGACAACACCTACACGACAGCCCAGGTCGACATGGCTTTCGAGCTCGACCAGAACCTGACATTGCGCGCCGGCGTACAGGGCAAGAAGTACGAGTTCGAGGGTCGCGGCATGCGCTTCCTTCAGGGCGAAACCAACATTCCCGCCCTGCCATCGGGCTACACTATGGAGGATGTGACGGAAGACTATTGCGGCTTCGCCGGCCTCAATCTTCCCGCCGGCACGCCCAATTGTTGGCGCACGCCGAGCCTGGACGCCCTGGCCGAGGCCTATGGCGTCTTCGACAACAGCGGTCGCTTCGAACTGTCCCAGACGACCTCCAGCGCGCGTGGCGACAACCGGACGGTCAATGAAGAGGATCTGGGCGCCTATATCCAGGCAGACTTCAACTTCGACATGATGGGCATGCCGGTTCGCGGCGATGTCGGCTATCGGTACGTGAAGACCAAGCAGGAGTCCGGCTTCTATTCGACCGTGCCGGCTTCGGTGGATCCGTCCGGATTCCTCTGGACCACGGTCGGCCGCGACTACGAGGACAGCCTGCCCTCGTTGAACCTGGTCATCGAGCCGCACGAGAACGTCCTGGTTCGCGTGGGCGCCGCCAAGGTAATGGCGCGTCCGGGACTGGGCAGCATCTCGGCCGCGACCAATGTCAGCGTGGCTGGCGGCGGGCGTTCCGTCTCGACCGGCAATCCCTTCCTGGAGCCCTATCGCGCCAAGACCTATGACCTGGCTGTCGAATGGTATCCGGCGCGGGGGTCGATCCTGTCGGCAGGGCTGTTCTACAAGAACATCTCCACCTACATCCAGAACCTGACGACCTCGGCGCCCTACTCTTCCACGGGCCTGCCGGATTCGCTGCTGGCCGGCACCGGCGTCAACGCCAACGACATCTTCCAGATCTCGACGGTGGTGAACACGCCCGGCGGCCCCTTGAAGGGCTTCGAACTGAACTTCCAGCAGGCCTTGACCTTCCTGCCCGGCAAGCTGGCGAACTTCGGCCTCCTGGCCAACTACACCTACGTCGAATCCAACATCAACTACCAGGTGTCGGGCCCGGGCAATGTCATCAGCATCGTCAACCAGCCGCTGCTGAACTTGTCGAAGGTCGCCTATAACGGCACCCTCTACTATGAGGACGGACCGTTCCAGGCGCGCGTTTCGGCCGCCTATCGCGATCCATATCTGACATCGGTTCCCGCGTCCTACAGCGTCGATGTCGGAGGCGTCCGGGATTCAACCTATGTCGATGCGTCCATCTCCTATCGCTGGGGCGACAACGTCACCTTCAGCCTGGAAGGGATCAACCTGACCAACGAAGTCAATGTCTCATACGTCGACTCCGAGGCCCAGCGGTTGACCGACTATTTCCAGAGCGGTCGTCAGTTCTACGCGGGAGTCCGCTACAGCTTCTGATGACGTCGGCGCCGGGCGCGTCCACGCGCCCGGCGTCCTTATCTCGAAAGACACCCCCTCCTCCGCGAGGCTTCTCAACCTCCGGCGGAGATGGGCGGCGACGATCCGGTGATCCCGTCATGAATGCTCCTCTCAACCGCAGAATCGTACTGGGCGGCGTAGCCCTGGCGGGCGTAGCGGGCGTGGCCAGGGCCCAGGTTCTGTCCGGAACGCCGGACAATCCCGTCGAAATCCCCGCTCCGCCCGAGCCCGCCGGACTGTTGTCCGACGAGGTGATCGAGTTGTGGCCGCGAGATCGTGTTCCCGGCGGCGACGGGGTCGCCGCGCGCCGCCTGGTGCTGGAGCGCGGCTCGCCCCAGGCGCACGACCGCGCCGTGATGCATGTCAGCCGGCCGATCCTGGAGGTCTTCCGCCCGGCGCGGCCGAACGGCGCGGCGATCATCCTGCTGCCCGGCGGCGGTTATGTGCGGCTGGCGGTGGACAAGGAGGGCGCCGGCGGGGCGCGACGGCTGATCCAGGCCGGGACCACGGCCTTCGTGCTGAACTACCGCCTGCCGGGTGATGGCTGGGTCGCCGCCTATGACGCGCCGCTGCAGGACGTGCAGCGCGCCGTGCGCCTGGTCCGCTCGCGGGCGGCGGACTGGGGCCTCGATCCGGCGCGGATCGGGGTCATGGGATTCTCCGCCGGCGGTCATCTGGCCGCCGCCTCCCTGACCCGGCACGACGACACGGTCTATGAGACGGTCGACGAGCATGACGCCGCTTCGGCGCGGCCGGACATCGCCGTTCTGGGCTATGCGGTGATGGCCGTCCGGCCCCAGGCCGGCATGGCCTCGGACGCCGCCTGGGCGCGACCGCTGAACGAGCGGGTTCGGCCGGGCCTGGCCCCGACATTCATCCTGCACGCCGCCGACGACCGCACCGTGCCGGTCGCCAACAGCCTAGCCATGTTCCAGGCGCTGAAGGCCGCCGATGTGCCGACGGAGATGCACCTCTATCAGGAAGGCGGCCACGGCTTCGGCTTCAGCCTGCCGCCCGACCGGCCCGCCTCGCGTTGGCCCGAGGCGTTCGACGCCTGGGCGCGGCGCATCGGCTTCCTGGGGTGAAGACCTAGCGGATCACCACCGGCTGGCCGTCCGCGCCTCGCCAGTCCATCAGCCAGCGGGCGATCCTGTCGCCGATCTCGGCGCTGTTGCGTTCCAGCATGACCATATGGCCGTTGCCGCGAAGGCCCCAGTCCTGAAGCCGGACGAAGTCGGTCTGCACGCCGCCCTGACGCAGATAGGCGACGGTGCAGTGGTCGTAGCCGGCGTGGTAGGAGGCCTCGGCCGTCAGCACCAGCACCGGAACCCGCGACAGGTTCGCCAGTCGCCGCGCCGGCGTCGCCTGACGCCAGCATCCGCTCAGTTCCGGATCGTTGGACGAAACCCATTCGCGCGCCAGCGCTTCGCCTTCCGCCAGCGGCGGATCATAGGCCAGCGGCGTGGTCGTCAGGCCTTCAGGACGCGCGATCCGGGCGGGATCTCCGTCGCCCCAGGGCGGCGGCGCGCTGGCGAAGGGCGGCCCGCTGGGTTCGAGGGCCACGATCCCCCGCACCCGGTCCGGCCGCAGTTCGCCTATGGCCCAGCCGAAGGCCCCTGCCTGCGAATGCGTCACGATCACGGCCGGGCCGACCCGGTCCAGCAACGCCGCGCCCGCCCGGGCGACCAGGTCCGCCGAGACCGCGCCGGAGGCATATTCCACCTGGGAGGCGAAGAACTGGTCGAAGACGGGATCGCCCGCCCGGCCGACGCCCGGCCATTGATCGTGCCGCTTCGCCTGCGGCCATCCGAAGGCCTGGCCCGGCCCGGGTTCGAAATCCGCGGTCGCCGTGAACCGCTGCTCCAGCACCGCCGGCCCCTGCCGCGACGACGGGCCGTAGGCGTCCGCGTCATAGCCGGAGGCGCCGCGTCCCGGCTGGTCCATCAGATAGACCACGAACCCCTGGCGCACGAACCGCGTCGCCCAGCCCTCGCGCCCGTCCGGCGTTCCCAGGAAATTGGCGATGGTCTGGCCCTGTCCGGGAATGAAGACCAGCGGCGTCCGATAGAGCGGTTTGGCCGGCGCCAGCCGCATCACATGGGCCTGGCCGGTCATCCGGGTCCCGTCCGCGACATAGGCGCCGCCGACGAAGAAGACCTCAACGCCGCCGAGCTCCCGATCGACATGGGCGCAGCCCGCCAGGGCCGCCGCCATCAGCGTCGCCAAGACCTGCCGCGCAAGGGACCGGGCCATACGCTTCCCCTCTACCCCAGCGCCTCGATCAACTCGCCCATGTGGCGGATATAGACGCCGGTCGAAATTCCCTGCTGCGGGAAATCCGACAGGTAAGGCGAGGTGTCCGAGGCGTCGCCGACGCGGGTGATGCGGAACTCGCCCGGCGCCATCGCGGCGGTCGAGTCGGCGACATAGGGATTACTGGTCGAGGCCAGCGTCGACGGCCAATAGCCCTCGGCGTTCAGGTCGGCGATCAGCGCATCGATCCGCGCGGCGTCGGGCGTCTCCGGTCGGGCGATCAGGCTTCCGCTGTTGAGGTCCGACACGCGGAAGGCGCGGGCCGTGTAGTATTTCGGCAGGGGCGTCGCGCCCGGCCGCGCCAGCAGGGCCGATCCGGCGCTGGCCTGTTCGGGCGTCAGGGCGGCCAAGGCGGCGTAGCGGGCGCGCAGGGCCGCCGTGTCGATGGCGCGGAAGCCGCCCGTGTGCACGACGATGTCGTCCGGCGTCTTCGTCACATAATATTCGCCGTTGACCACATTCGAGCCGCGTCGGTGGATGAACAGCGGCGCGTTCGTGCCGATCTCGACATAGGTCGTGTGGCTCCGGCCGTCGCGGCGGCGCTCGGGCGGCAGGGCGATCGCCTCCAGCCAGTCGATCGCCTCGGGAATCCGCGCCAGGTATTTCCGGTCGCCGGTCAGGACGTAGAAGTCCATCATCTGTTCCAGGTTGCCCGCCGTCGCATGGGTCGCCAGCGCGCGCGGCTCATAGGTGCGGGCGCCGGCGGGCTTCAGGTCGTCGACCGTGTACTGCATGGCCCAGCCCGGCTGCGGAGCCGGCTGCTGGGTGGCGATGAAACAGTCCATGGCCCGACGAATCGCATCGATCAGCCGGCGATCCCCAAGAGTCTGGTAGCAGAAGGTCAGGAACTTGATGTTCTCGGCCGAGACATCGTCGTTGAAGGTGATGTAGCCGGTATAGTCGGGCAGCCCGTGCAACCCGCCGTCCGACACGCGCGGATAACGCTGGGGCCAGCCGCCAACCGGATACTGGCTCTCCAGGACGAAGGCGATCGCCTTGTCCAGCGGCGCACGGTAGCGGCGGTCCTTCTTCTCCCAATAGACCCGCAGCATGAAGGTCGCCGCGTCCGCCGTCGTCACGTCGTCGAAGGTGGCGTTGGGATAGTGGTGCTGGAATTCCTCCAGCCGCCAGGCGTTCTTGCCGATGGTGTCGTACCAGCGACGCAGCGAGTCCTCGCCCGCCGTGTCGATGACGTAGTTCCAGCCGCCCGACGGGTGCTGTCCGCGCGCCAGGGCGTCGGCGACGCGGGTCGCGGCGCGGTAATAGTCCTCGTCCCCCGTGGCGTGATAGGCGTCCAGGAACAGATGGCCCATCGTCGCCGTGCCCGGGGGCTGGACCCAGATCATGCTCGGATAGGCTTCCAGTTCGCCCCAGCGCCGCGACAGGTCGGGCGTGTACGACCAGACATAGCCGTCCCCGACCGCCACTGTGTCGGTCATGAACCGCGTGGCCCGCTTCATGGCGTCCAGGATCGCCGCCCGATCCGCCGCCCGCGCCGGTCCGGGCGCGGCGCCCAGCGCCAGGCCCGCCGCGCCGGCGGCCAACACACCGCGTCTCGACAGTTCCATTCCCCGCATCCCGTTCCGTCCTTCCAATCGCCTGCTCAATCCGTCGACACGGCGGGCCTGGACAAGGTCGCGCGCGCCTTGGAAAGGTCCAGCAGGCCGTCCCACTTGGCCACCGCGACGGTGGCCACGGCGTTGCCGATCAGATTGGTGACCGCCCGCGCCTCGTTCAGGAAGCGGTCGACGCCCAGCAGCAGGACAAGTCCCACCACCGGCACATGCCCGACAACCGACAGCGTGGCGGCCAGGGTCACGAAGCCCGCGCCAGCCACACCCGCCGAGCCCTTGGAGGTCAGCAGCAGCACGCCCAGGATCAGCAACTGGTCCATCGCGCTCAGGGTCGTATTGGTCGCCTGGGCGACGAAGATCGCGCCCATGGTCAGATAGATGGCCGTGCCATCCGCGTTGAAGGTGTAGCCGGCGGGCAGGACCAGCCCCACGACCGATTTCTCGCAGCCCAGCGCCTCCAGCTTCTGCATCATCCGGGGCAGGACCGCTTCGGTCGAGCAGGTGGCGAAGACCACCAGGATCTCGTCGCGGAAATGCACCAGGAAGCGATGCGGCGGCAGGCCGACCCACCACAGCACCCCGCCCAGCACCACGACCACGAAGACCGCCGTCGTCACGTACAGCGCCAGGATCAGTCGTCCCAGCGACCACAGGCTGTCCAGCCCATAGGCGCCGACGGTGAAGGCGATCCCCGTCGCCGCGCCCAACGGCGCCAGGCGCATGATCATGCCGACGATGCGGAACAGCACCTCCATCACCCGGTCGAAGCCGTCCAGCAGCGGCTCGGCCCGCGCGCCCATCTGGGTCAGGGCCGCGCCCACCAGCAGCGCCAGCAGGATCACCTGCAGCATGTGCCCCTCGACGAAGGCGCCGAGGAAGGCGCCCGGGATGATGTCCAGCAGGAAGCTGGTCACGCTCTCGGACTGGGCCACGGTCGTGTAGGCGGCGATCGAACCGGCGTCGAGGGCGGCGATATCGACGTTCATCCCCTCCCCCGGCTTCAGCACGTTCACGACCAGCAGGCCGATCAACAGCGCCAGCGTCGACGCCACCTCAAAGTAGATGAGGGCTCGCGCGCCGATCCTGCCGACCTCCTTCAGGCTGCCCATGCGGGCGATGCCGATGGCCACGGTGCCGAAGATGACTGGCGCCAGCATCATGCGGATCAGCTTGATGAAGCCGTCCGCGACCGGTTTCATCGCCGCGCCCATCTCCGGCGCCAGCGCGCCCAGGACAACGCCCAGCACCATGCCGATCAGCACCTGCGCATACAGGGGCTTCAGCCAGCGCCAGGGCCGGGCGGCCTTCACTCGATCAGCTCGCGCATCACGGCGTAGAGCGCCGCCTTCGCCTCGAAGCCGACGCCGGGAACGTCGGGCAGGCCGACATAGCCGTCCTCGACCGCCACGCCGTCGGCGAAGCCGCCGAAGGGCTGGAACACGTCCGGATAGGATTCATTGCCGCCCAGATGCAGGCCGGCGGCGATGTTCAGCGACATCTGGTGCCCCCCGTGCGGCACGATCCGCCGCGACGACCAGCCCTGCTCGGCCAGCACGTCCAGCGTCCGCATGTATTCCACCAGGCCATAGGACAGGGCGCAATCGAACTGCAGGAAGTCCCGATCCGGCCGCATGCCGCCGTGACGCAGCAGGTTGCGCGCGTCCTGGTGCGAGAACAGGTTCTCGCCGGTCGCCATCGGCAGGTCGTAGTGGTTCGCCAACTCGGCCTGCAGGGCATAATCCAGCGGGTCGCCCGCCTCCTCGTACCAGAACAGGCTATAGGGCTTTAGCGCCTCGGCGTAGGCGATCGCGGTCTCCAGGTCGAAGCGGCCGTTGGCGTCGACCGCCAGCCGGTCGCCGCCGCCGACCACGTCCAGAACGGCCTCGATGCGGCGCAGGTCCTCCTCCAGCGGGGCGCCCCCGATCTTCATCTTCACGACGCGATAGCCTCGATCGAGATAGCCCTGCATCTCGGCCTTCAACTGGGCGTGGTCCTTGCCGGGATAATAGTAGCCGCCGGCCGCATAGACCCAGACCTTGTCGTCGGCGACGCCGCCGCGATAGCGGTCCGCCAGCAGGCGGTACAGCGGCAGGCCCGCGATCTTGGCCACGGCGTCCCAGATCGCCATGTCCAGAGTGCCGACAGCGACCGAACGCTCGCCATGACCGCCGGGCTTCTCGTTCGTCATCAGGGCCTTCCAGATGGCGAACGGATCGAGGTTGTCGTTCTCGCGGTCGACGAAGGCCTCCGGCGCCGCCTCCAGAACGCGGGGGATGAACCGCTCGCGCATCAAGGCGCCCTGGCCATAGCGGCCGTTGGAATTGAAGCCGAAGCCGACGACGGGCTTGCCGTCGCGGATCACGTCGGTGACCACGGCGACGACCGAGCAGGTCATCTTGGAGAAGTCGATGTAGGCGTTGGCGATGGGAGAGGCGATGGACGCCGTCTTTTCCCGGATGTCGATGATGCGCATGAATACCCCAGTCTTCGCCCGCCCATGGGCGTGTCATGCCGAATCGGCATTCGGCGGCCGCCCTACTCCCGGAAAAGGACGCGAAGACCTGTTCGGTCTTCGCGTCAGGGCGCAGTTCCGGTTGCACGCCCTTGAAATGGGTGTCTCGAGGCAGTCGAGACAGGCCGCATCAGGAAGGTGAGCGGTCGAAGCCGGCGACGTTTGCTAGATGACGCCCCCGAACTTCCCGCTCATCTAGCGGCCCCGCCGACAATCGCGCCAATGCCTTTTTCACCCTCTCCCATGCCGGATCGGCATAGCGTGGCATTGACGCGAACACCGCGGGGTGTCCTGATCCTGCTCATGGAACTGATCTGGCTCGAGGACTTCGTGGCCCTGGCCGAGGCCGGCGCCTTTTCGCGCGCCGCCCGGGCGCGCAACATCACTCAACCGGCCTTCAGCCGCCGCATCCGGGCGCTGGAGACGAACCTTGGCGCGCCGCTGTTCCAGCGCACGTCCGCCGGCGTCGTGCTGACCCCCGCCGGCGCCGCCCTCCGACCGGGCGCGGAGGACATCATCCGCCGGGTTCGCCAGGTGACGCGCGACGTGCGGCGGATGGGACGCGACGAAGGCGCGACCCTGCTGTTCGCGGCGACCCATGCCCTGTCTTTCACCTTCTTCCCGGCCTGGATGCGGGATCTGGAGCGGGCCGGGCCGCTGGGACCGCTGCGCCTGGTCTCCGACAGCTTGCAGGGATGCGAGACGCTGATGCTGCAGGGCGACGCGCATTTCCTGCTTTGCCACCACCATCCCGCCGCGCCGGACCGGTTCACGCCGGAGCAGTTCTCCTCCAGGATCGTCGGCGCGGACACGCTCGAACCCTTCTGCGCGCCCGGCCCCGACGGCGTGCCGTCCTGGACGCTCGGAATGGGCGGGGATGACATTCCTTACCTGGCCTACAGCCCGGAATCCGGCCTGGGCCGGATTCTCGACGCCACGGTCTTTCATCGACAGGCGGCGCACCGGTTGAAGACGACGGTCACCTCGCATCTCGCCGCCACCCTTCGGTCGCTGGCGCGCGACGGCCGCGGCGTGGCCTGGCTGCCTCGCACCCTTGCCCGGGACGACCTGGCCTCAGGCCGCCTGGTCGCCTGCGCCGGGCCGGACTGGAATGTCGATGTGGAGATCGTGGTCGTACGCTCCACAACGTCCCAGAGCAGCGCCGCGGAAACCTTCTGGTCGCTCACCGCATGAACCGACAGAGCGCGAAGCGCCAGGGCCAGCAGATCGTCTCTCAGCGGTGTGGAAGGGGCGCATCGCCCTGGGCTCAGGCGTCGGTCTGCGGGCGGATCATGACCCGGCGCCCTGTTCCTGACGGCACATCGAAAGGAAGCCGGCCGCCATGAAGGCCGCCATCCGCTGCTTGATCGCGTCGAAATCGTCGGAGTCGCACAGCCCGCCGGACAGGCGGTTGATCCGGCCCGTCCGCGCCAGGGTCAGCATCAGGGCGCCGGTGACGAAATGGTAGCCCCAGAAGATGTCCGTCTCGGCGCACTCCGGCAGCGCCTTCTTCAGCAGTTCGATCAGGCGCAGGACCACCGGATCGAAGTGGAAGTCCATCAATTCGGCCCCATAGGGCGTGTTCGAGACCTGGGCGCCGAGGACCCCGTAATTCTTCCAGTTCTCCCCGCCATGGCCATAGAGATCCAGGTCGGTGTCGAGGAAGGCCCTGAGCGCGCCTTCGACGGTGGGCTTGCCCGCCGTGGCGGCGTCGTAATCGTCCAGGGCCTTCATCCGCAGCGCGATGGTCACCTCCGCGCGGCGGGCGATGACGGCGTCGAACAGCTTCTTCTTGTCCGTGAAATAGTAGTTCAGAAGCGTGTGGTGGACGCCCACGCGCTGGGCTACGTCCTTGAGAGTCACGCCATAGAGGCCGTGGATGGAGAACAGATGCTCGGCGGCGTCGAGAATCTGTTCCATCATGTCGGCGCGCTGCTCGACCTTGGTCCGCCGGCGCCGGGGGCGGCGCGGCTCGGGCGCGGGTTCGTCCGCGCCCACGGTCGGTATCGAAGCGCTGTCTTCAGCCGTCGCCATATTCCAGTCTCAACCGCATCTTGTCGATCTTGCCGGTCGACGCGAGAGGCATCTGCTCCACCCGGACGACCGCATCGGGAATCCACCACGGAGCGATGCGGTCGCGCAACGGGGCAATTATCTCTTCGTCGGAAACGGCGTCGTCGCGGGCCTGGATCACCAACACGGGCCGCTCGCCCCATTTGGGATCGGAGCGGGCGATGACGGCCGCCAGGGCGACCGCGGGCTGCTCGTTGACCACGGCCTCGATCTCGGCCGGATTGATCCATTCGCCGCCCGACTTGATCAGGTCCTTGGCCCGGCCCGTGATGACCAGGTTGCCGTCGGCGTCGATCCGCGCCAGGTCGCCGGTGGGGAACCAGCCGTCCCGGTCGGTCGCGCGGTCGGAATGGCCGAAATAGCGTTCCACGATCGCGGGTCCGCGCACGCGCAGATGCCCTTCGACGCCGCGCTGTTCCGGAAGGGCCCGCCCGTCGGCGTCGGTCAGCAACAGGTCGACGCCGAAGGCCGGTCGCCCCGAGACCTGCGCCGAACGCCCCGGATCGCCGGGCGGCGCGCAGACGCCCAGGGGGGACAGCTCGGTCATGCCCCAGCTGGTCTGGATCGTCACGCCCAGGCGGGTCTCGATCCGCTCCATCAGGGCCGGCGCCAGGGGCGCGCCGCCGACGATGATGCGTCGCAGGCTCGGGGTCTCGCCGCCGGTCCTTTCGAGATGATCGACCAGCCCCAGCCAGACCGTCGCGATGCCGACCGCGACGGTCACGCCCTCGGCGTTGATCAGGCGCTCCAGGCTAGCGCCGTCCAGCTCACGCCCCGGCAGCACCAGGCGCGCGCCCGCCGCCGGCGCGGCGAAGGGCAGGCCCCAGGCGTTGGCGTGGAACATCGGCACGGCCGCCAGGACCGTATCGGAACGGGTGATCGCCATGACGTCGCCCTGCAACAGGCGCAGGGTGTGCAGGAAGCTGGACCGATGAGTGTAGGTCACCCCCTTGGGCGCGCCCGTGGTTCCGGACGTGAAGCACAGGCCAGAGGGCGCGGTCTCCTCGAACCCGCCCCAGGCCGCCTCAGCCGGGGCGGTCGCCAGCATCGGCTCCAGCGGCTCCGGGGCAGGCCCGGAGCCCGAGGTCGATGTCGCCCCCTCCCCGCCAATGGCCAGGATGCGCTGGAGCGACGGGACGCGCGCGGCGATCCTGCGCGCCAGCGGCGCCAGGTCGGCGCTGGCGATCAGCACGCGCGCCTGCGACTGGGCCACCATATCCGCCAGCTGCGCCTCGGTCAGGCGCGGGTTCAGGGTGTGGCAGACCGCGCCCATGCCCATGATGGCGTACCACGCCTCCACATGCTCCTGGCTGTTCCAGGCCAGTGTGGCCACCCGGTCGCCCTGGCCGACGCCGAGCCCCTGGAGCACGCCGGAAACCCGCTGGGCGCGCGCCCTCAGGCTCGCATAGCCGATCCGCTGCGTCTCGCCGTTTCCGCGCGCGGTGACGACCTCAGTATCCGGGCTCCACCGCGCGGCATGATCCAGGAACTTGTCGAGGGTCAGGGCGTAGGCCTGCATCTCGCCGTCGATCATGGGCAGGCCGGCGTCTCGGGCGGCAACGGCGGCGACAGCACGCCGAAGTTCCAGTTCCAGGGGATTCCCCCGGCGACGCGCCGGCGGCACACCACCGTCTCATGGGTCTCGAACATGCCGGGCATCAGGCGTTCGCGCACGACCGGTTCCGCCTCGAAGGCCATGTAGGCGCGGGTCTCGCCATAGGCGGGCCAGTCCGGCTGGCCCGGCGCCGTCGGCGATCCGGTCCGGGCGAAGCTGCCCCAATAGGCCATCATGGCGTCCGACAGGGACCGCTCCTCCGCCGTGTCGGGAATCTTCGGCCAGCGCGGCGGCGTGCGGTCGGCGTTGCCGAAGACGAACGGGATTTCCGAGGCGTGGAAGGCGTGGAGATTGGCTTCATCCATCTCCGGATAGCCGTGGTCGAAGAAGTACAGGAAGCCCGGCTGGCCGGTGCGCGCCTGGCGCCGCACCAGCCGTTCGGAAGTCCAGCCGTAGAGGCCGTCGCGCGGCGTGGCCAGAAGGCTCTCCTCCAGGTCCGACGACGGATAGAGGCGCAGGAAGGTGTCGGCCAGGACGCCATAGCTGGCGCGGATCGCCTGCTCATAGGCGGCGGCGTCCGTCGGCGGGGATGGCGGCAGGAGGAACCGCAGCGAGCGAATCTCTCCAGCGTTGAAGCCGGTCATCAACGGAACCGGCGCCTGCTGGCCACGGTCGAAGACCTCCACGAGCTGCTCCGGCAGGATCTCACCGTCGATCGTGCCCCAGGGCGCATAGCCCTTGGCGAGCGCCGAGGTGGTCAGCTCCTGGGCGTCCATGCCGCGCAGGTCGGCGAGATTGCGCCGTCCGAGCTGGGCCTGCAGCCACAGGCCGACGGTCTCGGCCGACGGATCGCCGTGACGGCTCGACCGCAGCTCCGGCGTCGAGATCATGTAGGCGCTCTCGGCGATCGCCCGGTGGAACAGGCCCCGCGCCGGCGGCGCCGCCATCAGATACATGACGCTGAGCGCGCCGGCGGACTCGCCGGCGATGGTGACGTTGCCGGGATCGCCCCCGAAGGCGGCGATGTTGGCCTTGACCCACTTCAGGGCGGCGATCTGGTCCAGAAGGCCGTAGTTGCCCGAGACCTTGCGCCGCGATTCGGCGCTCAGCTCCGGATGGGACAGATAGCCCAGCACGCCAAGGCGATAGTTGATCGACACCACGACCATGCCCTGCGACCTGGCCAGACGCGCGCCGTCGTACATCGCCTCGCCGCCCGCGCCGGTGTTCAGGGCGCCGCCGTGAATCCAGACGAAGACGGGCGCGTCGCGCACGCCCTCGGGCGCCCAGACGTTGAGGAACAGGCAGTCCTCGCTCATCGTCGGCTCGTCGCCGGCGTAGATGCTCTCGCCGCGCGCGACGGGCTGGTGACAGGCGGCGCCGAAGCGGGTCGCGTCACGGGTCCGGGTCCAGCGCGGCATCTCCGCCGGCGGACGCCAGCGGCGCCATCCCGTCGGCGGCAGGGCGTAGGGCACGCCCCGGAAGACGTCGACGCCGTCCACCGCCTCCCCGCGCAGGGGTCCGGCGGGAGCGTCGACGACGGGCTGGGCCGCGGCGGGCGTCGCCAGGACGAAGCCGGCGGCCAGAGCGGCGGCGCAGGCGGCGGCAAGGGTGCGAAGGGTCGTCTTTCTCATGACAGGGCCTCCTTGGCGGCTTGGCGCCGGATCTTTCCGGCCAGCCCGAGGAACATCAGGATCGCCAGCCCGTAGAAGGGCAGCAGGGTGTAGAAGGCCATCTGCAGCGAATTGTCGGGATGGCTGGCCCGGAACATGTCGCTGACGGCGCCCAGGTAGGTCGGCCCCAGGCCCAGGCCGATCAGGTTCATGACCAGCAGCAGCAGGGCGCCGGACAGGACGCGCTGGTCGGGGCGCACCTCCTCCTGGACCAGGGTGACGGCCGGCGACAGGTAGAAGTAGTTCAGCCCCATCGGCAGGGCCAGGAAGGCCAGCGCCAGAGGCCAGCTCGGCGCCCAGATGAAGGCGGCGAAGAAGGGCGCGGCGATGGCCAGGCCCGCCGCCGGCAGATAGGCGTAGGCGGTCTTGAACCGGCGACCCAGCCGGTCGATCAACCGGCCCGAGGCGAACATCCCCAGGCTGACCGCGACGCCGACCAGCAGGGCGTACCAGACCGCGACCTCGGCCAGGGTCATGCCCTTCTCGCGCATCAGGAACAGGGTCGCGAAGTTCAGCAGGGCGTAGGTGACGAACTGCGTCGCGCCGCAGGCCAGCGCCATGCCGCGCAGCACCGGGTTGGAGAAATACATGCGGCAGGTCGACCAGAATCCCGCCTTGGGGATCGGAGCGGCGTCGGCCGGAGGATGGGTTTCCAACGGGGCGTCCAGGCCGCCCTTCCTCGGCTCGCGCACGAACAGCCAGACGACCAGGGCGGTGATCACGCCGACCACGCCGACCGACAGGAAGGCGTCGCGCCAGGAATAGGCGGCGGCGATGGACGCGCCGAAGGCGACGCCCAGGGCCTGGCCGATCGGCGGGCCGAGGTTGAACAGGCTCAGCGCCGTCCCCCGCGTCCCCGAGGGAAAGTAGTCGGAGATGATGGCGTAGGAGGGCGGCACGCCGCCCGCCTCCCCGACCCCCACCGCCATGCGGGAGGCGGCCAGTTGCGGATAGCTCTGGGACAGGCCGCACGCGGCCGTGGCCGCGCTCCACAGACCGCAGGCCAGCGCCAGCACCCGCACCCGGTTGGTGCGGTCCGCCAGCCATCCCACCGGGATGGCCAGCACGCAGTAGAACAGCGCGAAGTACAGGCCGCTGATCAGGCCCAGCTGACCATCGGTCACCCCCAGCTCGTCCTGGATCGGCTTGGCCAGGATCGACAGCAGCTGCCGGTCCAGAAAGTTCAGGACATAGACGAAACAGAGGATCGCCAGGACGAACCAGGCGCGGGCGCCGGGGCGCGCGTCATGCGCGCCCACGGCCAAGGAGCGGGGCGAGCCGGCCATCCTCAGAACTCATACCCGACGCGCACGCCGATCGTCCGGGGCCGCAGGCGGCCATAGCGGCCGTCGATGAAGGCCTCCGGGTGGACATAGTTGATCGAGTGGTCGTCGAAGAGGTTCTCGACGTAGGCCGCCACCGTGTACTTGTCGAAGGCGAAGGCTAGGTTCGCGTTCACGAAGGTATAGCTGTCGGTGTCGTCATAGGTCGGCAGGGGGATCAGCGGCTTGCCCGGCGTGTTCGGGAAGGCGTTGGGGAAGCTGCCGACGTGCGAGACCGCCACCGAGGCGTTGGCCATGACTCCCGCCGCCGCCTGCCATTCATAGTTGACGCGCAGGGAGGCCGAGACTTCCGGCCCGGCCAGGCGCGCATCCATCACGGCGCCGGAGATGGCCGCTTCCTGATCGGTCAGGTCGTCGACCTTGGCCTGGTTGAGCGAGCCGTTCAGCGCCACCGTCCAGCCTTCGGCCGGCACGGCGACGACGGCGACCTCGATCCCCTTGCTGGTCGCGCCGCCGATGTTGGTGGCGAACTGGATCGAATCCGAGACGCGGTTGGCCTGGACCTGGATGTCGTTCCAGTCGATCCAGTACAGCGCCACGTCGGCGAACAGGCGATTGTTGAACCACCGCCCCTTCACCCCGACCTCGTAGTTGATCAGCTCATCCGAAGTGGCCCCATAGGGGATGACGATGTCGTCCGGGTCCAGGGTGCTGACCGCCCCCGCCTGTGCGTTCACGATCGGCGGACGGAAGCCCGTCGAAACGGCCGCATAGGTCGTGACCGCGGGATTGGGCCGCCAGGACAGGCTCAGCCGATAGGACGGCCCCTCCTCTTCGGCCTTCACGCCCGCCGCCTCGACGTAGGGACCCGTCACGGTGAGGGGGATGCTGTCCAGCCCGAGGAAGCCGAAATAATAGTCGGCGTAGGCCTGATAGTTGTTGTTGACCGTCATGTCGTAGGCCAACGCGAGGTAGTTGGAGTTGTAGCCGCCTTCCTCGGTGAAGCCTTGGGCATCCGTCTTGCCGTAGCGGAGGCCGCCGGTCACCCACAGGTCCGGCGTGAACCGGTAGGTCAACTGACCGAACGCAGCGATCTCGTGACTGACGAAATGCGAGTCGAAGCGCTGGTAATATTCATCCGGCAGGCCGGAAAGTCGGTATTCCGCCAGGAATTCCGGATTGGAACGGTAGCCGTAATCCACGTCGCGCCGCTTGCGGGTATAGAAGCCGCCGACCGACCAGTCGAAGCGACCGCCTGGATCGGAGACCAGGCGGACCTCCTGTACGAAGGTCTTGTCCCACGCGTCGGCGTCGAGCGCGAAGGGGAAGGACTGAGCGTAAGTTCCCGCCAGGTCGACATAGAACAGGCCGGTGTAGTCCGACTGCGTCGTCGAACTGGTCAGGCGCGCACCGTCGAATTGGTATTCCAGGGTGACGTTGTAGTTCGTCATGTCGCTCTGGAATTTGTCAGGACGGTCCGTGTAACGGACGAACTCGCCGCGATCCGGATTGGTCAGCGAGGAATCGTGCGGATTGCTGATCTCGTGCGAATACATGAATCGCGCCGAGAACCGGTCCGTCGGCTCCCACAGCAGGATCGCGCGACCGCCGTACTGGACCAGGGTGTTGGCGTCCTCGATGCCGGTGCCGACGTTGTCGACCCAGCCCTTCTCGTTGCGCGAGAAGCCGACGACGCGCAGCGCCAGTTGGTCCTCGACCAGCGGGATGTTCACCATGGCGTTGTAGCGCTGACGCAGGCCGCCCTCGCTCATCGTCCCCAGGTCGACCAGGGCCGAGGCGTCGAAGCCGGACGGATCGGGATCGTGGGTCAGGATGCGCAGCGCTCCGGCCAGCGAGCCCGATCCGAACAGCGTGCCCTGAGGCCCGCGCAGGAATTCGATCCGCTCCACGTCGTAGAGGTTGGGGTCGAGGATGGTCGAATTGCCGTTCGACGAGATCGGCAGTTCGTCCAGGTAGATGGCGACCGTGCTCTGCAGGTTCGCGCCATAGCCGTTGGTGGCGATGCCGCGCGCCGTGAAATTGTTGAAGTTGGCCGAGGCCCGGTTCAGCACGACGCCCGGCGTGGCGTTGGCCAGGCCGTCGTAGTTGACGATGCCGCGCTCGTTCAGGTCTTCCTGCGACAGGCTGGTGATGCTGACCGGCACGTCCTGGATGCGTTCGGCGCGCCGCGTGGCGGTGACGATGACGTCCTCGACGGCCGTGGATTGTCGAGCCTGGTCTTCGTTGCGTGACGCCTGAGCCGTGTCCTGATCCTGAGCCCAGGCGGGCGCGGCGGCCAAGGCCATCATGGGCGCAGCCACGCACGCGGAAGCGAGCAGTATCGCTTTCATCTGATTACCCTCCCACGCGCCGATCATGAGTGTCGGCGCTTGAGAGGAGTGGGCCACGCCTTGGAGCGCCTGTCAATATTCGCTCTCACGTGCGTGAGTTTCTTTGCTAGGAAGGTCGAAAATGCCGCACCAAGGCGAGGAAACCCCATGACCGACCATCCCCTGTCCAACCGCACCGCCTTCATCACCGGGGCGTCCAGCGGCCTGGGCCTGCGCTTCTCGCACCTGCTGGCCGGCGCGGGCGCCAAGGTCGCCCTGGCGGCGCGGCGGACGGACCGGCTGGAGCGCGAGGTGGAGGCGATCCGGGCCGCCGGCGGCGAGGCCGTGGCGATTCCCCTGGACGTCGCAGACGCCGACGCCATCGGCGCGGCGATGGACCACGCCCAGGCGGCGCTGGGGCCGCTGTCGATCCTGGTCAACAATGCGGGGGTTAGCGGCGACGGCGCGGCCCTGTCGCTGCCGGTCGAGAGCCTGGACCAGACCTTCGACGTCAATGTCCGGGGCGTCTATGTCGCCGCGCGCGAGGCGGCCAAGCGCATGATCGACAGCGGCGTCGCCGAGGCGGGCGAGGCGCGGATCGTCAACATCGCCTCCATCGCCGGCCTGACCCAGTTGCCGGGGCTGACGGCCTATTGCGCCTCCAAGGCGGCGGTGATCTCCCTGACCCAGGGCCTGGCCCGCGAATGGGCCCGGCGCCACATCGCCGTCAACGTCATCGCGCCCGGCTACATCGAGACGGAGATCAACGCCGACTGGTTCGCCACGGACGCCGGCAGGGCCCAGATCGAGGGCTTTCCTCGCCGCCGCCTGATGGACGCCGACGCCCTGGACCAGGCCCTGCTCCTGCTGGCCGGACCGGCCGCCCGTTTCATGACCGGCTCGATCATCGCGGTGGACGACGGCCAGTCGCTATAGCCGTCAGATCACGTTCGCCCTGGCGATGCGGCCCAGGTGCAGGGCGCTGGGCCGCGGGGTGCGCTTGAAGGTCTCGCGGTCGACGGCGACCAGGCCGAACGGCACGCCGTAGCCCGAAGTCCATTCGAAATTGTCCAGCAGCGACCAGTACAGATAGCTGTGCACCTGGACGCCGTCGTCCAGGCAGGCGCGCACGCCGTCCAGCGCCGCGTCGATGAAGGCGATGCGGCGCGCATCGTCGTTCGTGGAAATCCCGCTCTCGGTCACGAAGATCGGCTTGCCGACCGCCTCATGCGCCCAGCGGATCGTGTTCTCCAGCGCCTGAGGATAGAATTCGTAGCCCGACAGCGTCAGCTCCGCGTCCGGCGACGGCGCGACCATGCCGTCGTCGTCGAAGACGAAGCGAGTGTAGGTCTGGACGCCGAAGAAGTCCGAATGGGTGCGCGCCACCTCGACCCAGTCACCATAGAGCCGGCGTCGATAGGCCTCGACCAGTTCCGGCGCGCCGACCGACTGGATGTCCTGCGTCGTCAGGGTGATCCCGACCGGCAGGTCCGGCCGCAGCGCCTTGATGACGTCATAGGCCCGCCGGTGCGCCGCCTGCATGATCGGGGTGGAAACCTCCGGATCGGCATAGGCCAGGCGCGAGAATTTCGGCGAATTCGTCGCCTCGGCCGCCGCGGCGATGGCGGCCTTCACCACCGACGCGAACTGGCTGATCTGGGGCATCAGGTCCACCAGCAGGCGGATGTTCGCCTCGTTGAAGGTGGTCACCCGATCCATCAGATGGCCCAGCCGCTCCACCACCTTGCCGCAATAGCGGGCGAACAGCTCGGGCGCGTCCTCGACCTCGAAGCCGCCGCGCTGAGCGAACCACAGCGGCGTGGTGAAATGGTTCAGGGTGATCATCGGCGACAGGCCGCGCGCGCGGCACGCCTCCAGCATGCGCGCATAGTGATCCAGCTCGGCGTTGGAGAAGAAACCCTCGCTGGGCTCCACCCTCGCCCACTCTATGCCGAAGCGATAGCAGTTGAAGCCCAGCCCGGCCGCAAGGGCGAAGTCTTCCTCGTAGCGGTGATAGCTGTCGCAGGCGTCGCCGGACCGTTCCTTGAACATGCTGGGCTGGAGGTTCTCCATCAGCCAGGCGTCGCTGTTCGTATTGCCGCCCTCGCTCTGGTAGCTGGAGATCGCCGTGCCCCAGAGGAATCCGGCCGGGGCGGGACGGCGCGCGGGCCGGACGGTCGACGTGGACCGGGCCGTCGCCACGGTCGGCGCCGCCGTCAGGGCCGCCCCGCCGGCGAGAAGGTCGCGTCTGCGCACGGGCGCAAGGGTTGATTTCGGCATGGCTTCCTCCCTGGGGCCCGGCGTTTTCCGGGCGTTCTTTCGTTGTCAGCAGCGTTCGAGGATGACGGCGATGCCCTGCCCGCCGCCGATGCACATGGTCGCCAGGGCGTAGCGGCCGCCCGTCCTCTGGAGTTCATGGACCGCCTTGACGGCGTTGATCGCTCCGGTGGCGCCGACCGGGTGGCCGATCGATATGCCGCTGCCGTTCGGATTGACCTTGTCGGGGTCGAAGCCCAGTTCGCGCGACACCGCGCAGGCCTGGGCCGCGAAGGCCTCGTTGGAT
This sequence comes from Pseudomonadota bacterium, assembly GCA_023390245.1. Taxonomy (GTDB): domain Bacteria; phylum Pseudomonadota; class Alphaproteobacteria; order Caulobacterales; family Caulobacteraceae; genus Brevundimonas. The sequence continues at coordinate 45,676 of JAEWDF010000119.1, read as the reverse complement.
TCGATCACGTCCATGTCCGCGACCGTCAGGCCGGCGCGCTCCAGCGCCCGCCGCACGGCCGGAATCGGCCCCAGGCCCATATAGGCCGGATCGACGCCCGCATGGCCCCAAGCGACGATCCGCGCCATCGGCGCCAGGCCCTCGCGCTTCACGCGCGCCCCGCTCGCCAGCACCAGCGCCGCCGCCCCGTCGTTGACGCCCGAGGCGTTTCCGGCGGTGACCGAGCCGTCCGCCTTGAACACCGGCCGCAGCCGGTCGAAGTCGGCCCGCGCGGCGTCGTGGCGGATATGCTCGTCGCGGTCGAAGACGGCGGGCTTGCCCTTCACCTTGATCTCGATCGGCAGGATCTGTTCGACGAACCGGCCCTCGCGGTCGGCGGCCGAGGCGCGGCGATGGCTCTCGAAGGCGGCGTCGTCCTGGGCGGCGCGATCGATGCCGTAGCGCTCCGCCACGTTCTCGGCCGTCACGCCCATGTGGTAGCGGTTGAACGGATCGGTCAGGGCGCCGGTCAGGCCGTCGACCATGACCGCGTCGCCCATCTTGGCGCCGAAGCGCGCGGCGGGAACCAGATAGGGCGCGCGGCTCATCGACTCGGCCCCGCCGGCGACGGCGACCTCCGCCTCCCCCAGCGTCAGCACCTGCGCCGCCGACACCACCGCCTGCAGGCCGGAGCCGCACAGGCGATTGACGCCGAAGGCCGGAGTCTCGACCGCGCAGCCGGATTCCAGCGCCGCCCAGCGGGCCAGGTAGGCGTCGCGCGGCTCGGTCGGAATCACCTGGCCGAAGACGACATGGCCGACCGTCCCGGCCTCCAGGCCGGACCGGCGGATCGCCTCGGCCGACACGCGCGCGGCCAGTTCCGTCGGCGGCGCATCCTTCAGCGCCCCGCCGAAGGACCCGACAGCGGTCCGCACGCCGGACAGGATGAAGACATCGCTCATGAAGATTCCCCCGAAGGCCGGCTCAGGCGCCGCCATACTGGTCGCGCAGGGCGACCTTGTTGATTGGCCCTGACCGCCAGAGGCCAGCTTGAACCGGATGACGCGATCCGGTTCCGCCGGCCGGCGCCGCACCGCGCTCTAAAGTCCCCCAGACGCCTTTCGACCTCGCGACCGCAGGATTTCATTCCCGAGAAACTCCGTCAATAGTCACTCAGTCGTTAGTGAATATTGACGGGACGCCCGCCGGACCGGCATGCTGCAACGCACAACGACAGTTCCCGGCGCCCGGATGGGCCGGCGCGGACGGGGAGCGCAGTTGGGGAGAAAAGAATGTCCATCGACCTGAAGGGCCGCAATGCGGTGGTGACCGGCGCGGGCGGAGGGCTGGGCCGCAGCCACGCCCTGGCCCTGGCGCGCCATGGCGCCCGCGTGCTGGTGAACGACCTGTCGGCCGAGAACGCCGAGGCCGTGGCCACCGAGATCCGCGCCGCTGGCGGCCAGGCCGAGGCCGCCGCCTGCAGCGTCACCGATCGCGAGGCCATGGCGGCGACGATCGACGGCGTGGCCGAACGGTGGGGCTCGATCGACATCCTGGTGAACAACGCCGGCATCCTGCGCGACCGGACCTTCGCCAACCTGACGCTGGAGGACTTCGAGGCGGTCCTGGACGTCCACGTCATGGGCTCGGTGATCGCGACCAAGGCGGCCTGGCCGCACATGCGCGCCCAGGGGTACGGCCGGATCGTCTTCACCACCTCCTCCTCGGGCCTCTATGGCAACTTCGGCCAGTCGAACTACGGCGCCGCCAAGATGGCGGTTGTGGGCCTGATGCAGACCCTGGCGCTGGAAGGCGCCAAGTACGGCGTGCGCGTAAATTGCCTGGCGCCCAGCGCCTCGACCCGTATGACGGCCGGCCTCTATTCGGAGGAGGACCTGAAGGGCCTGTCGACCGATCTGGTCAGCCCTGGGGTCGTGGCCCTGGCGGCCGAGGGCGCCCCGACCCGCGCCGTGCTGCTGGCCGGCGCCGGCGCCTTCGAGCAGGCCCATGTCACCATGACCCGCGGAATCTGGCTGGGCGACGCGCCGGACGCCGCCGAGCAGATCCAGGCGCGCTGGAGCGAGATCGGCAACCGCGACGGAGAAGTCGTGCCCGACTCGGGCGCCGCCCAGTACAATCACGAGGTCCGCCACCCTGGCCGGACCGACAAGGCGCTGGTCGACGCCTGACGACGACGAAGGGCGCCGGTCGCGCCGGCGCCCTTCCGCGATCCTGCGGCCCAAAGCCTGGAAAGATCGAGGCGGCCGGTTTACGGACCGGACGACTGACTATTGTTCATGAGGTGCGTGCGTGGCGACTAAGAGGAAGGTTTCGGCCGAACCCCCGGTAGGGGCGATGTCCCGGAAGACCTCGACCGCCAAGGCGCCCGCCAAGGGCCGGCCCCGCACCAAGGCCGAGCAGCGCGCCCAGAGCCTGGAGCAGATTCTCGACGCCGCCGAATACCTGTTCTCCAGGAACGGCTTCCACGGCGTGACCCTGCGCGACGTGGCCGCGCGCGTCGGCATCCACACGACGCTGCTGCACTACTATTTCAAGGACAAGACCAACCTGTTCGAAGCCGTCTTCGCCCGGCGCGCGGGGATCACCAGCGGCCGCCGGATGGCGGCCCTGGAGGAGTACGAGCGCGAGGCCGGGGACAGCCCCACCGTCGAGGGCGCGCTGCACGCCTTCCTCGACACCGACCTGGACCTCTACCACCAGGGCGGCGAGAGCTGGATGAACTACGCCGCCTTCTGCGCGCGCGTCAGCAACACGCCCGAGGGCGCTAAGCTGATGGACGCCTATTTCGACCCGGTCGTGCTGAAGCTGGTCGAGATCCTGAAGCGCGCCCTGCCCGATTACAGCGAGGAAGACATCTTCTGGAGCTATCACTTCGTGACCGGCGCCCTGATGAACACCCTGGCCCGCACCGGCCGCATCGATCAGGTATCCGGCGGACGGTGCCATTCCGACGACTTCCCAGCGGTGCGCGAACGGATGGCCCGCTTCATGGCCGCCGGCTTCCTGTCCCTGAAGGACCGCTGAGGAACAGGAAACGGCCCGCAGCCGGCCTATGCGTCGTTGCCCGCCGTTTCAGCATGGCCCGCATCGACGGATTAGCGTGAACATTGCGCCTAAAGGCCATCCCAAAGGCTCTCTCGAGGAAAGCGTTCAGATTTCAGCTGGTGCGAGCGCGATCGGTCGGCGTCGCCCCAGATTCTTCACGATCGTCCAGGGCGCGGTCAACCACAGGCGCGCCTCCTCGGCGTCGACGAGGAACAGGGGAGCCGGAGCGTGTCCGAACGGGCCGACCGCTGCGGCCCCCTCCCCGCTCACCAGACCGAAGACGTCCAAGCCTTCCGAATCGCCGCCCATGGATCGCACGCGGCGCCCGTCCGGTCGGCACACGCCAGCGAGGAATCCCACACGCCCGCGCAACGGCGCGAAGACATCCCGCCCGAGCGACCGCGCGGCGCCGACCTCAAGGACGCCGAAGGCGGAAAAGGGAACGATGCAGCGGTTCCGGGGCCCCGGCCACCGCCGCCGCGCCAGCGCGCCGACATCGATGAACGGGACGCCCCAGCGGGCCTCGATCATCTCCAGCCGCCCGTCCGGTCGACGCCTGACGATCGGCGCCGGATCGTCGGTCATGAAGATGTCCGCGGACGGCGACGCGTCGGCGGGCGCCGCCTGGCCCAGCAGACCCATGACGTCGACGCCCGGCCTCAGGCGGATGTACGGCGGCATGAACTCGGGCATCACCTCAGCAGGACTTGTCCCGCGCGATCTCCGACAGATGCGCCGCACGGTTGGCCATCGGCGCCATGGCGGTGACGCTTTCGCTGAGGCTGGCGGTCTGCTCCATGATGCGCTCCTGCTGATGGCGCGCGGAAGCCTGCGCCGCGCCCTGCTGGGCCATGGCCGCCGCGCCGGTGAGGAGCGAGGCGCCGGGCACGAAGCCGGCGGCCATGCCCAGCAGCCCCAGGCCGCCGCCGCCCGGCCGTTGCATCGCCGCCATCGACGACCGGCTCATCTCCGATCCCATCGCGGTCATACGCACCTGCATCGCCTGTACCTGACCGTTCAGGTCGTTGATCTCGGCGATCAGGGCGTCGCAGCTCAGGTCGCCGTCTCCTCGCCGCACGACCTGGAATTCCGCTTCGGACGGCGCGCCGTCCTGGGCCTGGGCCGGCAGGGACGCGGCGACCGCTAGCGCCAGGGCGAGGGACGGGCGGATTGGGTTCGATCTCATCGGGCGCATCCTGTTTGAAAGCAGGGGCGCGGCGGCCGCCGCGCCGACATCCTGTTCCGGCGTCAGCGGGCCAGGATGCCGCCGCCGGAGTGGAGCCGACATCGGGATGCGACGAACTTGCGGCGAACGGACCAAACGCCGGCGAGGGTCGTTTCGCGACGAAAATGCGACGAATACCGGAATCGGCCCCGCTCACGCCTCAGCTTGCCGCATGGAGCGTGCTAAGAAAGGGGCGTTGCCGCAGGCCAGCCAGGATGAAGCCGATGTCGCGAGACGGCGAAGACAGCGCCCATCTGCGCCGTTGGGCGTGGCCGCTGACGATCGGTCTGTGGACCTTCAGCTTCCTGACCTTCGCCGCCTCCGTGGCGACCAGCATGGAAGGCCGGATGCCGCCCTGGATCTGGCTGTGGCTGACATCGATCACCGCCACGGGCCTGGTCGTCTCGCTCATCCTGTGGCGGCTGGCGAGGCTCCTGCAGGCGCGACCCCTGTTCCAGCGGCTGGCGGCCCTGGGCGGCTTTATCGTGGTCATGGCGGCCGCCCAGAGCGCGGTCGACGGCGTGCTGTCCGGCGTCGCCCGCGACCTCTTCGGAAGCCGGACGCATGTCTATTTCCACCTGCCGGACTTCACGCTCAACTGGCTGATCTATGTCTGGCTGCTGGGCTTCTACGCCGCGTCGCTGGAACTCCTGGCCATGCTGGACCGCGCCATCGCGCTGGAGCGCGCCAACGCCCGCTACGCCGTGGCTGCGGCGGAGGCGCGGGAACTTGCGCGCGAGGCCCAGCTGCAGATGCTCCGGCTCCAGCTCAACCCCCATTTCCTGTTCAATACGTTGAACGGCATCTCCTCGCTCGTCGTCACCGGCCGTCCCACCCAGGCCGAGGAGATGCTGCAAAGGCTGACACGGTTTCTCCGCGCCTCCCTGGGCGACGCCGAGGCCGCGCTGGTTCCCCTCGCCCAGGAACTCGCCGCCGCCGAGGCCTATCTCGACATCGAGGCGGCCCGCTTCTCCGACGCCCTGAACGTGGAGATCGATTGCGCCGAGAATCTCGGCGATGTCCTGGCGCCGAGCCTGATCCTCCAGCCCCTGCTGGAGAACGCGGTGAAGCATGCGCTGGCGCCATCGGACGGCGCGGCGAAAATGCGCTTGTCCATCCAGGAGATCGAAGGCGAACTGCATATTGAAGTTGAGGATGACGGCGGCGCCCTCGCCGGCGATGCGTCGGGTTCGGGCCTCGGGCTGGAGAACGTCCGACGCCGCCTCAGGGCCCTCTACGGGGACGCGGCCCGCCTGTCCGCCGGCAAGACCGAGGACGGCTTTCGCGCGCACATGCAACTGCCGATCCAGCGCCTGACGGCGGAGAAGGCGGCGTGACCCTGCGCGTGCTGATCGCCGACGACGAGCCCCTGGCGGTCGAGCGGCTCCAGGCGCTCCTGGCCGATGTCGAGGGCGTGGCCTTCGTCGGCGCCGCGCGGGACGGCGCGGAGGCGGCGGCGATGATCGAGGACCTGCGGCCCGACCTGGCGCTGCTCGATATCCGGATGCCGCGGCAAAGCGGCATGGCCCTGGCGCGGTCCCTCGCCGGCGGCGACACCGAGGTGGCCTTCGTCACCGCCTTCGACCATTTCGCGGCGGAGGCGTTCGAGGTCGACGCCCTGGACTACCTCCTAAAGCCGGTCGAGCGGTCCCGGCTGGAGGCGACGCTGCGGCGCGCCGAGCGGCGGCGCGGCGGCCGGACGCCCGGCCCGCCCCCGGCCGACGCATCCCGAAGCGCCGCCTTCTGGGCGCCCGGCCGGCATGGGCTGGTGCGGGTGCCCGCCGACTCGGTGGACTGGATCGAGGCCGCCCGGGACTATGTGCTGCTCCACACCGCCGCGCGCTCCTACATCCTTCGCGCCACCATGGACGGCGTTCAGTCCCAATTGGACCCCGCCCTTGCGGTTCGCATCAGCCGCTCCGCCATCGTGCGCCGCGACGCCGTCGCCGAAGTGGTCCGGCAAGGCCGCAATGGCCTCCTCGTGGTCCTGAAGGACGGCGTCGCGCTGAAGGTCGGCGCGACCTATGCCCCGCGCGTCAGAACCTGGCTCTGACGCGCTTCATCGCATTTCCGCCGCTTGACCGCATCCTTCGTCGCCCCGATGCGGCGGCGGGCGCGGCCTGGCGCTGAAGTGATTGCGGTCCCGCAATCACGCAAGGAAGAGCCATGCGACACCAGGCGCTCATATCGTTCGAGTTCGACGCGATCGACATCTATGAGGAAGCCGCTCAGAAGCAGCGCATCGAGACGGCGCTCGCGAATCTGAGATCCGAGTTTCCGGGCCTCGGCCTGCAGATCAAGCGACGGCGGCGATCTTCGCCCAGGCGGTGCGGAACGCCGCCGCCGCTCGACGGCTCCTTCCAGATCGTCCAGGTGCGCTATGTCCCCTGAGATCGAGGTTCGAACGGCCAGCACCCTGTCGCGCGCCATCCGCCAGATCCGCCAGGAATTCGATCTCAACATCACCGAGGCGGCAACCCTCCTGGCGATCGCCGAGAACGAGGGCTGCACCCCAACCGACCTGGCGCGCATCTGCGGGTATACGGTCGCCACGGCCTCCCGGACCGCGCGGGCGCTGCTCAGCGATGGCGACGAGGGCGCCATGGCCCCGTTCCATGGCCTGGCCCTGATGCGCAGCGGGCCGCGAAACGCCAAGCTCCGTCACCTGTTCCTGTCGGCGACGGGCCGACGGCTGTGCCTGCGGCTGGACGCCCTGGTCATGAGCCCCGCATCCCCGATCCTGTCGCCGTCCGGCGCCCTGTTCGATATGGCGGGCTGACATAAAAAAGGAGCGGCGCGCACATGGCGCGCCGCTCCGGAAAGCGAGGGCGGCGAACGCCGCCCTTTTTTCCTCCTAGAACTGCCAGTCGAAGCCGACCCGCATGGTCCGGGGGGCCTGATAGCTGATCGGCGCCTTGTAGTCGGTGTCCGGCGCGCCGCCCACCAGTTCGCCATACTCGTTGGCCTCGGTCACGCCCTTGCTGTTGAAGATGTTGAACACATCCGCGCGCAGGACCAGATCGCCCGGAATCTCCAGCGGCACGGTGTAGCGGAAGGACAGGTCCACCCGCTTGATCCAGTCCGTCTGGAAGGACGTGCCGCGATCGACGACGCGTCCGTTGCAGAAGCGCGCTTCGGGTCCATAGGCGTCGTTCGCCGCCGCACCGTCCAGGTAGTCGACCGGCGCATTGCCGATGCAGCCATAGTGCCTGGGCGAGATCACCGAGACGTTCGCGCCGACCAGCAGGTCGGGCGTCGCCTGCCACGAGCCGAACACCTTGAACTGATGCCCGCGATGGTTCGGCAGCAGGCCGTACTGGCCGGGGATGAACGACTGGAAGTCGAAGGTCGACACGATGCCGGCGTCGGTCTGGCCGTTGTCGGACTTCACGGCGCCTTCGTAATTGCCCTCCGACTTGGACAGCACATACGAGCCCTGCAGCCCCCAGACCCCGTCGAACGCACGTTCGAAGGTGAATTCTGCGGCGATGTATTCGCGCTTGGCCTCGGGAATGCCGAGGTCCTCCGCCTTCATCGTGATGGTGCGGCGTTCGGTGTCGCCCGGCAGCAGCTTGGGCAGGGTGGCGACGACGTCATGGCCGGGGTTGATCAGCAGGTAGTAGCTGGTCCCGTTGAAGACCGTGTTGCAGCCCGCGATGCCTTCCTGCTCGCAATAGGCCAGGACGCCCTGGTCGAGCAGGGCGTCCTCGACCGCCCGGCCCATGTTCCGATAGACGCCGGCGACGCCGAAGGTCCAATTCTCGCCGACCTGACGGGTGTAGCCGACGCGCCATTCGTCCTCATAGGTGGACTCCAGGTTCTTGGCCGCCAGGTATTCGGGCGGCGTGGAGGTGCCGTCATCGAGCACCGAGCACGCCAGAGTCCCCGCCGGCGCCAGCGATCCGACGCCTTCTGGACAGGCCTGCAGCGAAACCGCGCCGGTTCCACGCGTCAGCTGCTGGCCCAGGCCGGCGGTCGGCAGGCCGGTGACCGGGTCCACCGGACCGATCGCGCCCCCGCCCGTGGGGATGAAGTACTCGCGGATGTCGATCGCCGTCGACGCCATCCGATAGGCGGTGTTGGACGCGCCCGGCAGGTAGTAACGGCCGTAGGAGCCGTAGAGCTTGCTGCGCGCATCGCCCTCCGGGTCGAAGGAGAAGCCCAGCCGCAGCCCTTGCTCATCGTCGAAGTTGATGAAGGGCGTGTCGTTCGGATCGGCCACCAGGAACTTGTCCTGGCGCCATCCCAGTTGCAGGTTGAGACGATCCGAGACATCCCAGGAATCCTGGATGTAGAGCGCCTCGTTCTCTCCGCCGAAGCCGCCGCCGGACACGAAGCGCCGCGCCTGGATGAACTGCTGCCCTTCCGCCAGGCCCAGGGAGTTGGTGGCCCCGGCGACATAGTAGAAGTAGGCGCGCCCGCCGTTGTAGGCCGAAACCTCCGTCAGGAGCGTCTCCTCGTGGTCGTATCCGACGCGCACATGGTGATCGCCCATCAGGCTGAAATACATGTCGGCGTCGGCCCGGTAGAATTTCCGCTCGGCCAGGAACGGATCAACCGTTGATGACGAGGACTGGCGGCTCAGGATGTCGCCCTGGGAGTTGGTGCGATAGTCGACGACGATGGACTCATCGACCAGATTGCCGACCTGGCTCTGATCGACGGTCGTTTCGCCGTAGGCGGCCGAGACCGACAGCCAGTCGGTCAGATTGCCGGTGTACCGCGCCACCCAGTTCGTGCCGCCCTGCTTCAGGACGGACGAGCTGCGCAGGTTCCAGTCGATCTCGTTGGTGTCGGTGTCGAAGCTGTAGACCTCGCGCTGGCGTTCGCGCGCGGTCTCGAAATAGGTCAGTTCCAGGTGATGGTCGTTGGTGATGTAGCCGTCGATCTTCAGCCCGTAGAACGGATCATTGCTGAAGCTGTCGCGGTTGTAGACGCCCGAGGTGGTCGCCGAGGCGAGCTCCGTGTCCTGCCAGCTGACCAGGCCGTAGGCGAACAGGCGGTCACGCAGGATCGGCCCGCCCGCCTCGGCCGTCAGGGTGGTCTCGTCGAACTCGTAGAGAGAGTTCTGGTACCAGATCGAGTTCGGCGAATCCTGACGCAACTCGTCCGGCGCCCAGGTCCCGTGCAGACCGAACTCGAACTCATTGGTGCCGGACTTGGTCACGGCGCTGATCACGCCGCCCGTCGCACGACCGAACTCGGCCGGAAAGCCGCCGGTCTTCACGTCCACCGACTTGTAGAAGTCGAACGGCACCGGCGCGCCGCCCAGGCCGTTGATGAAGTTGGTGATGTTCAGGCCATTCACGAAATAGGCGTTCTCCGCCACCGAGGCCCCGGCCAGCGACGGCAGTTGCTGAAGCTGGGCGCTGGAGGTGGCGAAGGCGCTGTCGCCCGGGATGGTCCCCGGCGCCAGCAGCGTCACGGCCGTGATGTTCCGGGCGATGGGAAGCTGCGCCTGGAGTTGCTCCACGTCCAGGTTCGCGCCGGCCGTGGTGGCCGCGAAGTCCTGGCGGCGACGTGCGGCGGTGACGACGACTTCGCCGACTTCCGCGACATCCGCGGACGAGGCGATCACGAACTCATAGGCCGATTGCGAACCGGTGCTGACGACCACGGTGCTCTGGGTCGACACATAGCCCGGCGCGCTGACGGTCACCTGATAGTCGCCCGCCGGAATGAGGCCGGTGCGGAACAGGCCGTCTGCGCCCGCCGTCGTTTCCCGGACCACGCCCTGGGCGACCGACCGGATGCTCACAGAGGCATTGGCGACCGGTGCGCCCTGTTCGGTGAGAATCCGGCCCGTCAGCGCTCCGTTTGTATAGTCCTGCGCCACCGCGTGCGAAGCGGGCGCCATGACGGCGACCGGCGCCAGGGCCGTGACCACGCCCGCGAGAATGGTGGACGCGAACAGCCGCGTCCGATGCTTGGTTTTGCTCATTATCGATGTCTCCTCGCCCGCCGACTCCGACGGACCTCCTTCATCGCGGCGGAGATGACATCAAATGCAGATCACCAAATACAATAATATTGTATCTAAGATTATTTATACAGATCATATGTCGTCAAAGACATAATCAATATTATTGCAAGTGTGCAATTATAGATCTATCAGTATTCGCTTATCTGTTCATACACAATCTTCCATCCACCCTCTTCCCTTCGCCAAACACGAAGATAGAAGCCGAGACGCCCCTCCCCGCCGTCGAGGCCGCCGCGAACCCATCCCAGGTCGCCTCCGGACGCGATCTCCAGATGGTCGGGAGGCGCAAAGTCCAGTCGGGCGCCCAGCGAAGCTGTGCGTGGAGCCAGGGCGGCGACGCCGTCCATGGGCGGCAGAGATGCGGCGATGACGCGCGCCTCGGCGGATACGGCGGCGCGATGCGCCGCGCCCTGGTCCATCCGGGCCTCCGCGGCGAAGACCGCTTCGGCGATCTGCAATTCCGCCGCGGTGATCGTCGGCGGCCTATCCTCCGTTGTCGCGGGCGAAACGAACCGGGGCGGGACATCGGCGTCGGGCGCCGGGTGCGCGTCCGCCGGGCTTCCTCCATCGAAGAACCAGCGCCAGCTTCCATCGGCCTGACGTCGCCACAGGGTCAGGAAATAGCCCGCGCGCCGGCCGTCCCGTTCGAACGGCCCGCTCGACACGCCCACAGAACCGTCCCGGGACAGCGTGATCCAGGTCGGCCACCAGACCAGGCGGACATCGTCGTCGCGCCTTTCGGCCGAGACGAAGACCTCGCGGACGGACGCCTCGCCGTGCGCGGTGAGGATCAGCGCGTCGGGCTCGGACCAGGCGAGAAAGGCCGCCGCCGTCCCGAGGCGGTCCGCGTCGGCGGCGAACGCCCGCTCGGCCTCGATCAGGGCGCGGGCGGCCGGGCCGCCGTCCGGATCGGGCGACGCGCGCAGGACCAGGGCCATGCCCAGCATCAGGGAGACGAACGCCATGGCGCGCCTTGTCGCACGACGGTCAAGCCGCGCCTGCGACGCTGCGACGAACCTTCGACGGACGCCGCCCGGAGCGGTCTTGGGGATGGATCCGGCCGGCTCGCCTCAGCCGCTCAGGACGGCCGGCAGGGTGAGGGTCAACGACGACTCGGTCTCGCCCAGGCGCAGGACGACGTCGCCGCCAAGCTGGCGGGCGCGGCGCCGCATGTTGTCGAGCCCCCGGCCCGTGGCGGACGCCGGCGCCCTGCCCTCGGCTCTGCTGTCGTTCGTCACCGTCAGCACGGCCGCATCCGCCGCGCCCTTCGTTCCCCTCACCTCGATCCGCCTGGCCGAGCCATGCTTCAGGGCGTTGGTGATCGCCTCCTGAAGGATGCGCAGGATGGCGAGAGCGTTCGTCGGCGCGACGCCTCCGACCTCGGGCAAGGCCTCCATCGACCAGGCGAAGTCGACTCCCAGGCGGCGAAGCTGCGGCGTCAGTCGTTCCCGGAACCCAGCCAGGGCCAGGCGCAGGTCGCCGTCCTCCAGGTCGAGGGAATCGATCACCAGGCGCAGGTCCTCCAGAGCGGCGCGTGCGGCGCTTTCGATATCCTTGGGGTGGACACGCTCCCGCTCGGACAGGGCGATGATGGACACCAGGTGCCCGCTGACGCCGTCGTGCAGGTCCCGCATCAGGCGGCGACGCTCCTCGTCCAGGGTGAGCTGGGCCATGCGCTCCTGCGCCTCGGCGTGCAGCCGCGTCAGTTCCGCCTCCTGTTCCTCCAGCCGTCGGCGCTGCGTCTCGTTGGCCACGTCCAGTTCGTTGAGGCTGGCGGCGAGGCGACGCATCAGCAGGGCCAGGATGGCGACGATGATCAGCGTCCGGACATGGGAGGTCATCATGAAGGGATCGGCGACCAGGCCGAACAGTCCGGCCATGTCCCTCAGAGCGAAGCACCCGGTCAGCAGGAAGGGCGCCGCCAGCAGCAACTGGTCCCAGGGCGCCGGCCTGCGTCCCAGGCCCAGCAACAGGACGCCGCCGGCCAGGTTGCCTCCGATCGCGACGAGGAAGGCGGTCAGTCTTCCGATCGGCACGGGAAGGCCCGCCATTGTTCCGAGAATCAGGATCAGCGGCAGGAGGACAACGCCGTATCGGAGCCAGCGCGGTCGCCTGACGTCGAGGACGGCCAGGGCCAGGCCGACGACCGCCAGACCCAGGGCGGAGATGATCAGCGGCACGACCTTCTGGCTCCAGCTCAGCCAGGCGGGCTCCAGGGCCGACCCGGAGAGAACGTTCAGAAGACTTCCGGCGCCCAGAAGGAACAGCCAGCCGAAGATCGGGTCGCGTCTGCGGGCGGTCCAGACGACGGCGATGGCGAACACCGTCAGCACATGGACGCACAGCGCCACCATCCGGATCACGCCGTCGCCCATCACCCACAGCCATCGCGTCTGCGCGACGTCGCTTTCCCTGGCCAGATGGACAGGCGAAAGATGGCCCGGAACGATGCCGCCGTCCCGCCGCAGGGTCAGATCCAGCCGATCTCCGCGCGTCCCCGACGGCAGGCGGAACAGGGCCGTCGAACCGGCCTTGGTCCCGGTAATCTGGGGCGCCTCGCGCTCCAGCGGCTGACCGTTCAGGCTGGCGGCCAGCAGAAGCCGGGTGGAAGGCAGGAGCAGGACCATCGGTTCGTCCGGCGGCGACGCGGGAAGCCGCAGGCTGTAGGTCGCCGTGGCCGGCCCCGGACCGATCTCCCGGCGCCAGTCGTGCGGAAGGCTGACGGTCCGGACCCGCCCTCCGTCGACCTGCAGTTGGGCCTCCGTCAGGGCCGTCGCCTGCCTCGGCACTGGCAGTTGGAGGACGGCGGGCGCCAGCCACAGCACCATCCCTACCGCGCAGAGCACAAGCAGGCGTGGCGCCCAGGCCCGAATCCAGACCTCGACCCAGGCCCGACCCCCCTGGCCGGACGGACGGCCGTCGATGTCGGCGGCCGTGGTCACAGGCGGATCAATCCCAGCCGCGACGCCTCGAACACCGCCTCGGACCGGTTCCTCGCCTCAAGCTTACGATAGATGTTGCGCACATGGACCGGGACCGTGTGGCGCGAAATGCCCAGATGGCCAGCGATCTCGCCATAGGTGAAGCCCTTGGCCACGCCCCAGAGGATGTCCATCTCGCGTGTCGTCAGCGGGTTTTCGATCGGCGCCGGGTCCGCCTTGTCCGGACCGCCCAGCCGGCGCACCAGGACGCGGGCGATGCGCGAGGAGATGGGCGAACGGCCCGCCATCAGTTCGGTGATCGCCTCCACGAGATCGAGGGAATCCGCATCCTTGAGCAGATAGCCGGAGGCTCCGGCCTCGATGGCGTCGATCACCGTGCCCTCGTCGGCCAGGACGGAAATCACCATCGCTTCGGCTTCGGGCTGGCCGGCGCGCAGGGCGCGGATGGCGTCGACGCCGTTGCCGTCGGGCAGTTTCAGGTCCGTGATCAGCAGGTCGATGGAATGCGCCTGGAGCGCCGCCAGCGTCTCGGCGAGATCGCCGCAGGCCGCCACCAGCTCGGCGCCCTCCCATTCGCGCAAGAGGGCGGCTAGACGTTCCCGGACCGGCCCATCGTCCTCGGCCAGCACGATGCGCCAGGGTCTGTCTGTTCCGCGAGCGGAAGATGGAGCCGTCATGAGGTCCTTGCGCCTGCCTTCTGCCGGATTGTTCTAGGATCGGCCGCCATCCCCGTGAATACCTGATTGGAGGTAGCGCCCGAAACCGCTCCGGCGCCGTCGCCGAACGCGGGCATACCTATTTCGCGGTATCCCCATCCCCTCCGGTTCCGCCCTAAGCACTGCACCCCATCACGGATCGCTTTGGGGGGCGGGTCATGACTGGATCACGACATCGGGGGCATGGTCCGTCGCGGCGCGACCGCCGAAATCTCCGGGCCGCGCGATGACCGCGCCGACGCTCGATCTCGTCGTCGCGGGGGCGTCGCTGGTCGCGGGCGCCGGCATGATGCTGGGCGTCGCCCTGCGCCGCCCCTGGACCTCGCCCTTCGCCGCCATCGCCTACAGGACGGTGTCCGGGACGCCGCTGTTCCTGACCATCAACATGACGATCTCGGCGCTGTGGGGCGTGCTGCTGCTCTGGCTCGCGCTGGCCCATGTCACGGACCTGCCGACCATCGCGCGATGGGCGCCGCTGGCGGCGGGGGGGCTGGCGTCGGCGATCCTGCCGCCACTGTGGATCCGGCTGGACCTTCAGCACAGGGCCGGCGGCGACAAGCGCAATCGCTGGCCCAGCCCTGACTTTTCCGGACGCGATCCCGACGCCTACGATGTCGCCGTCATCGGCTCCGGGATCGGCGGCCTGACGGCGGCGGCCCTGCTGGCCGATCGCGGGCTCAAGGTGGTGGTGTTCGAACAGCACGACCGTCCCGGCGGCTTCTGCCATCACTGGGTGCGGCGCGGACGCGACGACCAGACCGGGCAGCGGCTGCTGTTCCGCTTCGATTCCGGGGTGCACGACTTTTCCGGCTGGTGGCCCGACGGCACCCTGGACGTCCTGCTGCGGCGGCTGGGCAAGGCCGAGGCCGTGACCTGGCGACGCCTGGACCACAGCTTCGTCCACGATGGCCCGCGCCTCGACGTGCCCCGCGACTGGCGCGCCCTGGTCGCCAGGCTGGGCGAGCGTTTTCCGCATCAGGCCGCGGGGATCGCCACCCTGTTCGAAGAGATTCACCAGATCTACCTGGCCATGTATTCCACCACGGAATACCACCACGGCTTCCCCGGCGCCCCGCAGACGCCGAAGGACGCCATGGCCTTCGCCAAGGCGTATCCCCTGGCCGCCGCCTGGGTTGATCGCCCGTGGCGGACCTTCATCACCCGGCACGTGACCGATCCGGCCGCGCTCGATCTCATCGAGGGCATCGCCGCCTATAGGACCCACGACGTGACCCTGATCACCGTGGGCGCCATGGCGCCGCTCTACGCCTATTATTTCATCGGCGGCGCCTATCCGGTTGGCGGCTCGGGCCATTTCGCCCAGGTTCTGGCCGACGCCATAGAGGCGCGCGGCGGCGAGGTCCGCTTGCGGACCGGCGTGGCGCGCATCCTTCAGGCCGACGGCGTGGTCCAGGGCGTCGTGGCGCGCGACCACCGCGGTGCGGAAACGACCATCCGCGCGACCGCCGTCGTCTGCAACGCGGACCCGGGCGTGCTGGTCCGCGACCTGCTGGAGGACAGTCCGCAGCGGAAGCTGCTGCTGCGCCAGTTCGGCCGGATCACCCCCTCCTGCTCGGCGGTCGGCATGCATGTCGGCGTGCGCGGAACGATCGACGCGCCGCCCATCGTCCACGTCCGGACGGGCGAGGTGGAGACGGAGGTGATCTTCACCGGTGGGGTCGATCCGACCTGCGCCCCCGAAGGCTATTCCACCATCGACCTGTTCCAGCTGACCCCGCCCGACCGATCCGCGACCTGGTTCCCGGAGGGACCGGACGGCGACCTGCGAGCCCTGCGCCGTTCGCAACCCTACAAGGACCGCAAGGACGACGCTTCCGAGAGCATGCTGGCGGCGGCGCGGCGGATCGTGCCCGACCTGGATTCCCGCATCGTCTACCAGAGCAACGCCAGTCCGGTGACCTTCCACCGCTATGGCTGGACGCGGCACGGCGCCATCTACGGCCTGCGCAACCCCGGGGGCGGCCTGCCAGTGCGGACGCCGGTGCGCAATCTCGTCCTGGCGGGCGCCATGACCCTGGGCGGCGGGATCGAGCCGGCGGCGTTGTCGGGCGCCTTCGCGGCCCAGGCCCTGGTTCCGGACGTGCTGGAGCCGCGCGGGGTTGCGCCCGCCGAGGACCCGGCCCGGAACGACAACGCCCCCGCGCCGGAGGCCATCCATGCCTTCTGACTTCGGGGTCCCCGACATCCTCTACGCCCTGACCGGCCTGATCATCATCGTCTGCTGGGCGTTGCTGATCCTCCACCCGGACCGATCGTCGCGCTTCATCACCGTTCCGAAGTTCGCCGTGCCCGTGGCGTTCGGCCTGATCTACGCCGGCGTCATGATGGCGAAGTTCGCCGGCTCCGGCGGGGGTTACGGCTCGATCGCCGAGGTGCGCGCCCTGTTCGTCCATGACGACATCCTGCTGGCGGGCTGGCTGCACTACCTGGCCTATGACTTCTTCATCGGCGTCTGGATCGCCGAACAGGCGGACCGCATGGCGCTGTCGCGCCAGATCCAGGCGGTCATCCTCGTGGTCGCTTTCATGTTCCCGCCGATGGGCCTGACGCTGTTCCTGGTCACGCGCGCCGCGACGCGGGGCCTGGAAAGGATCACGGCATGAGGCCGGCGCTGCCCCTGGCGGATGACGAGACGACGCAAGCCTGGCTGGCCGCCGCGGGCTTCATGGCGGCGGTGGTCGTCGTCCTCACGCCCGGCGCCCTCTATGACGCACGCCTCCTTTCCGGCGCCGATGTCTGGGCCAAGCCGCTGAAGTTCGCCCTGTCCCTGGCGCTGCATTTCGTCACCCTGGCGGTCCTGGCCCAACTGCTGCGCGCCGAGGCCCGCACCGACCGGTCGATGTCCCGCCTGGTGCGCGTCTCGGTCGCGGCGGCGCTGTTCGAGATCGCCTACATCGCCTTCCAGGCGTTGCGGGGCCGGCCCTCGCACTTCAACTTCGACACGCCGTTCGAGACCGGCATGTACGCCCTGATGGGGATCGGCGCGACGCTGCTGGTCGTGATCCCGTTCCTTCTCGGCCTGCGCATCCATCGCCAGCGGGACGGCGACCGGTCGGCCTATCGCCTCGGCGCCGTGATCGGCCTGCTGCTCGCCCCGGTCCTGACGCTGATGGTCGCCGGGTACATGTCCGGCGTCGCCTATGACCGCTGGGTGGGCGACGGCATGGGCGCCAGCATCCCCGTGCTGGGCTGGTCGCGCGTGGCCGGCGACTTCAGACCGGCGCATTTCGTCGGCCTGCACGCCATGCAGGTCCTGCCGCTGATGGGCTGGATCGCCGACCGGGTCGCGCCCGCCCAGGCCCGCCGGATCGTCTGGCTGGCGGCCATACTCACCGTCGTCGCGACCGTCGCCCTGTTCGCCCAGGCGCTGGCGGGCCAGCCGCTGTGGCCGCTATGAGCGCGAACGCCGCCCCCATACCCTCTTCTGGGTATTCCGCGCGCCCGGCGCGCCAGCTTAATCCCGTCCGCGTCGACGCCGTTCTTCCTAGGGCGCGACCGTGCCGCGATCCGTCGCGCACGCCGATGGGCGACCGGCGGGGGCGGGCGCGATGACCGACATCATGGCCGGGATCAGGGACACGACATGGGCCGCGCCCTTTGTCTACGTCGACCGCATCATCCACATGGACCGACGCACCGCCGTCGCCCTGACCGTCTTCAACGCAGGCAGGGACCGGTTCGGCTATGACGGCTTCGCCAGTCCTTCGCTGCTGATCGAATGCATGGCGCAGCTGTCGCTGGCGCTGATCCGGCATTCCGACCCCGAGGTCGAGATCGGCGTCATCCCCTCGCTGCGGGACATCGTCATGACGCCCCCGGCCGCCGGCGCCTTCCAGACCGCGATCCGCGTGGTCTGGGAGGACGGGGACTATCCGCGCTACGCCTTTGCGGGTGCGGCCTTCGTGATGGACGAACCGGTCTGCGAAGCCCGCCTCGACATCCTGGCGACCCGGAGGGCGGCGTGACGGCCGGCTTCGACATGGCGCGCCTGCGGACCGTCTTCGGCGACGGGGTCGCCCATGCGGCGGACGGCCGGACGACGACCCTGACGCACGGCTTCGGCGGCGAATCCTTCCTGAAGGGCCACTTCCCCGGCTTTCCCGTCGTTCCGGGCGTGATCCTGCTGGACGGCATGATCCTGGCGATGCTGCACGCCTTCACGCATCGGACCGGGCGAAGCGGCGCCGAGATCCGTTCGGTCACGGTCGATTCCGTCGCCTTCCACCGGCCGATCCTGCCGGGAATGAACGTGGCCTTCGTCTCGCGCCTCGACCCCGTCGGCGACCGCATTTCCGGCAAGTCCTCGGTGATGGTCGGCGACATCCGCCACGCCAGGGCCAGGCTGTTCCTGCTCACCCACGACGACGCCGCACCGCGGCGCGCCGACACCTGGAGAGACCACCATGACCATGACCGCCACGACCACGCCTGACATCCCCGCCATCGAATCCGTCATCATCGAGGACATCCTGCTGGACGGCCTCGACCTGACCGGCCTCGGCTATGACAAGAACCAGATCGAGGGCGCGACCCCACTGTTCGAGGAGGAAGGCGGCCTGGGGCTGGATTCCCTGGCGGCGCTGGAGGTGGCGATCCTGGTTCAGCAGAAGTTCGGCTTCAAGGTCGAGACGCTGAACCGCGAGTTCTTCGAGGCCAACTGCACGACCGTCAACGCCCTGGCGCAATACATCCGAGGCCGGCTGTCGTGATCTCACGCACGACGGAAACGGTCGGGGCCAGAGCCGGCGAGGACGCCGTCTTCGTCATCGGGCTCGGCTCCTATCTGCCAGGCGAGCCGGTGACAAACGACGTCATCGCCGCGCGCCTGCCGAACGTGCCCGTGCGCGACCTGATGAACTATTTCGGCGTCGAACAGCGCCACTTCGTGGTGTCGCCCGAGACGGGCGAGCGCGCCGAACCGGACCTCGGCACCGCCGAGATGGCCTGCCGCGCGGCGCGAACCGCCCTGGCCGACGCCGACATGTCGCCCGACGAGATCGACTTGATCATCACCACCACGGCGACCCCCGACCTCATCATGCCGCCGGTCGCGCGCCAGCTTCAGCGCCGCCTCGGCGTCGAACGGGCGCAGCTGTGCGATCTGCGCGGCGGATGCGCGGCCGCGATCCAGGGCCTGATCCTGGCGCAGACGCTGATCCGCTCGGGCCGCGCACGGACGGCGCTGATCTGCGGCGCGGAATGCATGTCGCCCTACTATTATGACGAACGGCTGCTGCGGAACGCCGCGCCGAACTCGTCGGACATGATCAATGGTCTGATCTTCGCCGACGGCGCCGCCGCCATGGTGGTCGGCGGCCGGCGCACGGCCCGGGCGCGCGGGCGAGGCCTGGCGATCGGCTACTGCAACGCCGTCTCGACCCATCCGGACGAGCAGGAGGGCCTGCTGATCGGACCGGACGAGAAGAAGCTGATCCCCGTCCAGACGACGCACAATCACAAGATCATCAGCCGGCTGTTGCCCCGGATCGTCGGGGCCGCCGTCACCGACCTGGTCGAGAACGGCGGCCGCGCCGCCGAGGACTACGGCACCATCATCGTGCCCCAGGCCAATCGCTCGCTGATGAACATGATCGTGCCCGAACTGGTCATGGGGCTGGACGGGCTGATGTACTACATCGGCGACCGCACGGCGAATATTCCCGGCGCCGCCATGGTCATGGCCCTGGACTTCGCCGTGCGCTCGGGCCGGGTCTCGGCGGGCGGCCCGCCGGTCGGCGTGGTCGCCGCCGAAACGGCGTCGTGGACCTATGCCGTGGTCGACCTGGCGGCGACGGCGGCATGAGCGCCTCCGACTCCCCGAAGAATGTCCTCGTCGTCGATGCGGGCCATGGCGTCGGTCCGTTGCTGGCCGACCTGCTGGCGGCGCGCGGCCTGGAGGTCGTCGCCTGGACGCCGGACGGCGGCGCGGTGGAGGACGCGGCAGAGGTTCGCTGGGTGTCGGGCCCCGACCTGGCGGCGGTCGGCGCAGGCCCGTTCGACGCCGTTGTCTTCAACGCCTCGGGCCTGGACGAGGCCGCGTTGCTCGCCGCCGGAACCCTGGCCGACGCCGTCGCGGCGGACGGCGCCTTCTTCCTGGAGACGCTGCAGACGGCGGCGCGCGCCATGATGGAGGCCGGTCGGGGACAGATCTGGACGCTGGGGTTCGACGACAGCTTCGCCTACTACCTGCCGATCCCGATCGCGCCGGTCACCCACCATGCCCGGATCGGCGCCGTGCGGGCGCTGGCCAAGGAACTGAGCCGCTTCGGCGTCTCGGCAAATGCGGCGATCCTTCAGCCCGCGCCGGAAGCGACCGACCCGGCGATCTGGCCCGAGGCCCGCGCGGGCCTGGCCTCCTACGCCCAGAAGTTCAAGGCGGTCCCCCTCGTCTCCATCGCCGACACCCTGGCCTTCTGGCTGAGGTCCGAGGCGCCGCCGCTGAACGGCTCGGTCATTCATTTCGGAACCGGGGTCTATGACGGAAACCTTTGAAACGAACGCCGCCCTGAACCCGTCCTCGGTCGTCTTGGTGACGGGCGGCGGCCGGGGCATCGGGCGCGCCATCGCCCTGCGGATGGCGCGCACGGGCGCGCGCATCGCCGTGACCTACGCCACGCGCGAGGACGCCGCGCGCGACACCGCCGAGGCGGCGCGCCGGGCAGGAGCGGCCGACGCCGTCTGCTTCCCGTGCGACATGGGCGACGCGCAGGCGGTCATGACCCTGCCGGGACAAGTTCACGCCCTCTGGGGTCGCCTGGACGTCCTGGTGAACAACGCCGGCCTGACCCGCGACGGCCCCTTCGCCCTGCTGCCCGCCGAGCAATGGCGCGAGGTCCTGACGGTCAATCTGGTCAACACCATCCGCCTGACACAGGCCGCCCTGCCCCATCTGGAGAAGACCGCCGGGCGGGTGATCACGGTCTCCAGCCTGGCCGGCCGAGCGGGCAAGGAAGGCCAGGTTCCCTATTCGGCGACCAAGGCGGGCCTGGTCGGCATGACCCGGCTGATCGCCCGAACCTGCCGCGACCGGCGGGTGCGCGCCGCCGCCGTCCTGCCCGGCTTCGTCAACACCGACATGATCTCGGGCCTCGGCGTCCGTGCGATGGAGCCGACCCTGCGCGGCAGCGTCCAGGCGCGCGCCGGCGAACCCGGGGAGATCGCCGACGTCTGCGCCTTCCTGGCGGGACGGGAGGCCGACTATCTCGACGGCGCGATCGTGCCGGTCGACGGAGGATTCCGGATATGACCCCCGTTCGCGCCGTGATCACCGGCATGGGCGTCCGCGTGCCCATGGCCGCTTCGGTGGAAGAGCTGAAGGCGGGAATCCTGTCGGGCCGCAAGAGCATGATCGAGGTCGATCGCTTCGACGCCTCGCGCTTCAAGGGGCGGATCGCCTCCGTCTTTCCCGTGAACGCGCCCGATATGGCCCCGGCGGTCCTTCGTCCGTGGGCCGAGCGGACGGCCGGCTACGCCCTGGCCGCGCTTCGGGAAGCGAAGACCGAGGGCCGCCTGGACTGGAAACAATACGCCGCGGAACGCATCGCCGTGGTGCTGGGCACCTCCAACAGCGGCATCGAACGCCTGGAGGAGATCGCCAGGACGGGGGCGACCGGTGCCCTGGACCGGCGCAAGCTGGCGGCGACCTCCATCGCCCATGTCGCCAACGTCGTGGCGGCCCGGATCGGCGCCAAGGGGCCGCGCGTCACCTTCTCGTCCGCCTGCGCCTCCAGCACGGCGGCGGTTGGCCATGCGATGGACCTGGTCCGCGACGATCTCGCCGATCTGGTGGTGGTGGTCGGCGCCGACGACGTGTCCCACGGGATCATGGCGGGGTTCAATTGCCTGGGTGCGCTGTCGAGCGGCTGCACGGCGCCGTTCAGCGAGCCGATCGGCATCACCCTGGGAGAAGGCGCCGGCGTCCTCCTCCTCGAGAACCATGCCGCCGCCGCGGCACGGGGCGCGGCCCCGATCGCGGAGGTGACGGGCTACGCCCTGTCGGGCGACGCCTATCACGCGACTTCGCCCGACCGCGAGGGCCGGGGGATCGAATCCGCCGTCCGCATGGCGCTGGCCGACGCCGGCCTTCGGCCCGAAGACATCGACTTCGTCTCCGCGCACGGTACGGGAACCGAGGCCAACGACGCCGCCGAATCCAAGGCCATGGAGCGCCTGTTCGGCCGCTCGGTCCCGGTCAGCTCCTCCAAATCCTTTCTGGGCCATACGCTGGGCGCCAGCGGGATCATCGAGATGATCGCCGCCCTGGTCGTTGCGCGCGACGGTCGGATTCCGCCGACGCTCAACTTCGACGGCCTGCGTCCGGGCTGCGCCGATCTCGACTATGTCCCGAACGCGGCCCGCCCGCATCCGGTGCGCCGCTTCGCCTGCAACAACTACGCCTTCGGCGGCAACAACGCCTCGACCATCATTGACCTGCGGCCGGGCGAGGCGGCCGTCGCGAAAGCGCCCGACCGGACGGTGGCGATCACGGGCCTGGGCGTCGTCAGCGCGCTCGGCGTCGGCCTCGCGCCCTTCGTCGATGGCCTCACGGCGGGAAGGCGGTTCGCTCCGGCCGAGGGCGACGCGGTTCCTGTCGCCCGGGTGTCGAACTTCGCCTTTTCCGACGACCGGCTGAAGGCCTTCGGCCGCGCCTCGCCCATGGTCCGCTTCGCCATCGAGGCGGTCCGCGAGGCGACGGACGGGCTGACGACGGACGAGCGCGAACCGAGCGGCCTCGTCATGGGAATCGTCAACGCCGCGCAACGCAACATGGAGCGCTTCCTGGAAGGCGCGGGCGGCGACACGCCGGAACTGGCCAGCCCCCAGCATTTCGCCATGACGACGATGAACGCCATCGGCGGTCAGGTCTCCATCGCCCATGCGCTGAAGGGCTACAACACCTCCCTGGCCGGGGCCTGGGCGGCGGCGGCCTATGCTGCGACCCTGGTGAGGCGGGGCCGCCAGGAGCGGGTCGTGGCGGCGGCCTGCGACGAGACGACGCCGAAACTTCTGGATTTCTACGCCGCGATGAACGGCCTGGTGCGCGGTTCGCGCGCCGCGCCGTTCGATGGAAAGGACGGCTTCAATCCCGGCGAGGGCGCCGCCGCCCTGATGCTGGAGGACCTCGAGACCGCCCGAGCCCGCGATGCCGACGTCCTGGCGGTGATATCCGCCGTCGCCGAAACCCAGGACCCCAAGCTGGCGGGCGGGCGGCGCGACGGCGCCGCGCTGGCGCGCGCGGCCCGGCTCTGCCTGGACCGGGCGGGACTCGATCCCGAGGCGATCGGCGCGGTCGTGGCGTCCGGCTCATGGACCGCCGCCGCTCAGGCCGGCGAACGGGCGGCGCTGCGCTCGATCTTCGGAGCCGATGGGCCGCCCGTCCACAGCCCGCTGGAACAGACGGGCTTCCTGCCGGGCGCCGGCCCGCTGCTGAACCTGTGCGTCGCCGTCCGCCTGCTGGAGGCCGGCGGCCCAACGCACGTCCTGGCGCTGGGCGGCGACGTCACCGGCCCGCACACGGCCATGATCCTGTCGCGCCCGCCGGCGATCTGAGGAGACCGAAATGACCGCACCGACGACGTCCCCGTCCGCCGGGGAAGGCCGCTTCCCCTGGCGACTCTATGCGATCACCGTCCTGATCGTCAGCCTGTGGATCCACGCCTCGGAGAACTTCCGCTATCTGCTGTTCGTCCGGCCGATGCTGAGCCAATCCCTGGCCATGGTGCCGAACGTGGCGCCGATGAACCTGCCGGTCTTCATAAGCTGGGGGGTGTGGGACACCATGCTCGCGGCGATGACGACGCTGTATTTCTGGCTGTACGTCCGGGCCTTCGGCGCCACCCTGCGGTCGGCGGTCGTCTCGGGGACGTTGAGCTGGCTGTCGTCCTTCGTCTTCTTCTGGCATGCGTTCGCCAACCTGAACCTAGCGACATTCGCCGATCTGCTGGTCGAACCCTCCCTGTCCTGGGTTGAACTTGTCGTCGCCAGCCTGATCGCCCGAAGCTGCTTCGCCTCCGCGACGCTTCGCCGCCTGATCGGATAGGCGCGTGACGCGCGTCATGGATCGCGGCCGGATCGACCCCCTGCTTCACGACGTCGCCTATGCCGACACCGACGCGGGCGGGATCGTCTATCACGCCCGCTATGTCGAAATGGCCGAGCGGAGCCGCAACCACCTGCTGAAGGCGCTGGGTCTGCCCGTCGCAGACATGAGGGCGCGCTTCGGCGTACTTCTCATCATCCGGGAGGTGCGCGCCGTCCACCATCGGCCGGCCTTCGTCGGGGATACGCTGGCCCTGGACAGCGGCCTCGTCGGCGTCAATGGCGTGCGCGCGACATGGCGCACCCGGATCCAGCGGGACGCCGATCTGGTCTGCGACGTGGAGGCGCAGGTCGCCGCCTTCGATCCCGCCGCCGGCGGCCCCTGCCTCATGCCGGAGGACCTGATGGCGTTTCTGGCGGGTGCGCCCCGCATGCCGGCCGTGCGACGCCAGCCGGCGCTCAGACTCCAGACAGCCTCGTGAGGGCCGTTCGCGACGCCTTCGAGGCTGCGCGGTTGGGCGACCGTGATCTCGACGAGGCGCTCGCCGTCGTCGAGACCTTCCTGGCGGCGAACGCGGACCATGCGGTGGCGATGGCCTATCTGGGCGGCCTGCACGCCATGAAGGCGGGCGAGGCCGCCCTGCCCTGGATCAAGATGAAGCATGTGAACGCCGCCTCGGCCCTGCTCGACACGGCGCATCGGCGACGATCCGATCCGCCCTCCGACGCGGCGCAGACGCATCCGCCCGACCTGGAGATCCTGCTTCTCCGGGGCGTCGCCTACGCCAACTTTCCCGCCTTCCTCGGCCGGGCGGAAACGGCGCGCGAGTGCCTGGAGACGGCGCGCGACCACGCCGCCTTCCTGACCGTTCCCTCCCGCTATAGGGCCCTGGCCTACGCCCACCTCGCCGTCCTGTCCCACCGCAGCCGCCGGGAGGCGTCCGCCCACCAACTCCTGGAGCAAGCCGTAATCGCGGACGCGGCCACGGCGAACCGCATCTGGACGACGCGCTGACTCTCGAGACTGGAGGCGAACAGGGCGGCGCTCGGTCCGATCAGGCCAGGATTTGCACGCCGTCCGTCCCGGTCCGGACGAATCCCTTTGGGCTGGCCGCTTCCAGGGCGGCCGCGTCCATCGCGTCCGGACGAACGAGCACGACGCAGATTCGCCCGGCCTTCCTCGCCGCCGTCCTGATGTTGGACGCCCCGCCCAGCGCAAGCGTCGTGGCTTCGTCCAGCGATACGGACGGCGCTTCCGCCGGCTGGGCGAACGTCACCGGCGCGGACCCCAGATGATCTCGGATTTCCTGGGCCACGGTGTCGGCGGCGCCGCCGATCACGACCTGGAGCGCGCCCGCCGCCGGTTCGATCAACCCGCGCGCGCCCAGCGCCTTCAGGGCGGCCTCGTCGACACGGTCGCGCGAGACGATCCGGAGCCTCAGGCGCGTCGTGCAGGCGGCGACGTCGCGCAGATTGGCGGAGCCGCCGAGCGCGGCGACGAAGGCCTCGGCCCGCCTTCCCGACGCGGGAGCGGCAACGGCCGGCGCCGCCTCGTCCTCGCGACCCGGCGTCTTCAGGTCGAACAGGCGGATGAACAGGCGGAACAGGCCGTAGTAGAGGCCGAAATAGACCAGACCGACCGGAATCAGCAGCCAGGGCCGCGTCGACTTGCCGAAGTTCAGCACATAGTCGAACAGGCCCGCCGAGAAGGTGAAGCCCAGGTGGACGTCCAGCAGGTCCATCACCACCATGGCCGCGCCTGTCAGCACCGCATGGATGCCGTAGAGCACCGGGGCCAGGAACATGAAGCTGAACTCGATCGGCTCGGTCACCCCGGTCAGGAAGGCGGTCAGGGCCAGGGACGCCAGCATCCCGCCCACGGCCTTGCGCCGCTCGGGCCGGGCGGCGTGGTACATGGCCAGGCAGGCCGCCGGCAGGCCGAACATCATCACCGGGAAGAAGCCGCTCATGAAGGCGCCCGCCGCCGGGTCGCCGGCGAAGAAGCGGTTCAGGTCGCCGGTCGCGCCGTGGAAGTCGCCGACGATGAACCAGGCGACATTGTTCAGGATGTGATGCAGGCCGGTGATGATCAGCAACCGGTTCAGCAGGCCATAGACGAACAGGCCGATCTCGCCCGAGCCGACCACCGCCCGGCTAAACAGGTCGATGGCGTGGTCGATGGCGGTGAAGGACAGGCCGACGATCGCCGCCACGGCCAGGCCCGCCAGGCCCGAGACGATCGGCACGAACCTTCGACCGCCAAAGAAGGCCAGATATTCCGGCAGCTTCAGCATCGAGAACCGATTGTAGAAGTCCCCGGCGATCAGGCCGGAGACGATGCCGATGGGCACGCCCAGCCGCGCCATGGCCTGGTCCTTGAACGCCTTGCCCGCCGCGTCGACGGCGTCTCCCGCCAGGCCGGCGACCACCTCCGGAGGCACGGCCAGCAGCACCTTGGCCGCCTCCACCGCGATCAGATAGCCGACCACGCCGGCCAGACCCGCAGCGCCGTTGTTGTCGCGCGCCAGGCCCACGGCCACCCCCACGGCGAACAGCAGCCCCAGGTTGGCGAAGACCGCCTGCCCCGCCGCCGAGACGAAGGCGATGTCGAGCAGGTCCGGCTGGCCCAGGCGCAGCAGCAGCCCCGCCACCGGCAGGACGGCGATGGGCAGCATCAGGGCCCGGCCGAGCGGCTGAAGGCTGGACAGTCCGATCTTCATGCGAGGGCTCCCGCGCGGGATTGAAGGGCGGTGATGCGATCGGCGGTCAGGGCGCGCACGGCCTCGGGCCCGTCCTGGCCCACCGCCTCGACGGCCAGGCGGCGGCAATCCTCCAGCGTCAGGCGGCGAATCAGGGCCTTGATCTCCGCGACCATGGCCGGCGTCGCCGACAGCTCGCGCACGCCCAGGCCGATCAGGATGGGCGCGGCCGCCGGGTCCGAGGCCAGGCCGCCGCAGACGCCGATCCATTTCAGCGACGCCGCGCCTTCCGCCGCCTGGGCGACCAGGCGCAGCACCGCCGGGTGCAGGCCGTCCAGTTGGGCGGCCAGGGCCGCGTTCTGGCGGTCCATGGCCAGGGCGTACTGCGTCAGGTCATTGGTGCCGATGGAGATGAAATCGATGGCCGACGCCAGGCGATCCACCGTCATGGCGGCGGCGGGCGTCTCGATCATCACGCCCAGCAGGGGCGGCGACCCGCCGGTCTCGGCGACCGCCGCATCCAGCAGGGCGCGCACCTGCCGCACCTCGGCGACCGAGGCGATCATCGGCAGCATGACCGAGATCGGCCCCCTGGAGCGCACGCGGCAGATGGCGCGCAACTGGGTCAGCAGGATGTCGGGCCGGTGCAGGCCCGAACGGATCCCGCGCAGGCCGAGCGCCGGGTTCTCCTCCGACGGGGTCGGCAGATAGGGCAACGGCTTGTCGCCGCCCGCATCCAGGGTGCGGATGATCAACGGCCGGCCGTCCAGGGCGTCGGCGATGGCCTGGTATTCGGCCAGCTGCTCGTCCTCGCCGGGCGCCGCCTCACGGTCCAGGAACAGAAATTCGGTGCGCAGCAGGCCGCAGCCCTCGGCCCCGCCCAGGACCGCCGGCGCGGCCTCGGCGGCGGCCCCCAGGTTGGCGAACACCTCGATACGGACGCCATCGGCTGTGTGGCAGATGTCCAGCGCCTGGGCGCGAACGTCGGCGCGCCGGCGCGCCAGGGCGGCGGTCGCGCTCTGGGCCTCGGCCTGGCGGGCGGCGGACGGATGGGCGACCAGGCGGCGGCCGTCGGCGTCCAGCACCACCAGGGCGCCTTCTTCGACCTGCTCCAGCCCCTCGCCCACCGCCACGAGGGCCGGCAGGCCCAGCGCGGCGGCCAGGATGGCGACGTGGGAAGTCGGGCCGCCCCGCGCGATGCACAGGCCCGCCACCTTCACCGCGTCCAGCGCCATCAGTTGCGACGGCAGCAGGTCGTCGGCGACGATCACCGACCCCGGCCCGAGCGCGGGCGGCGGAGGCGGCGCTACGCCGGTCAGCTCAGCCAACACCTGGCGCTCCAGGTCCAGCAGGTCGTCGGCCCGCTCGGCCATGCGCGGGTCGCCCATGGCGCGGAACAGATCGGCGGCGGCGCGAGTGGAATCGCGCCAGGCGGCGCCGGCGCCGCGGCCCTCGGCGATGGCCGCCTCGGCGGCGGCGATCAGGCCGGGGTCGTCCAGAAAGGCCAGATGCGCGGCCATGATGGCGCGGCGCGACGCCGGACCGCTCGCCGTCGCCTGGGCGATCCGTCCCCGGACCGCGGCCAGGGCGGCGCCCAACGCCTCCGTCTCGACCGTGACGCCGCGACCGTCCTCCAGCGCGTCGATCTCGGGTTGGCTCAGGCGCACGGCGCGGCCGATGGCCAGGCCCGGCGCGGCGCAGACGCCGGTGAGGATCAATTCGCCGTCCTCGCCGAGGATCGGCCGGGCGGCCGGCATGGGCGCAGGTGCGGCCGGCCGGGGGTCGCCGCCCTCCTCCAGCCCCGCCGCGATCAGCGTCGACAGCGCCTCCAGCGCCGCCTCGGCCTCACGGCCGGAAGCGGTCAGGCGCAGAGCGTCGCCATCCTGGACGCCCAGGCCCATCATCGCCACCAGGCTGGCGGCGTCCGCCTGGCGATCACCGGCATGCAGCGTCACCTGCGCGTCAAACCCCTTGGCGCAGGCGGCGATCCTCGCCGCCGGACGCGCGTGCAGCCCCTGCGGTAGCGGCGCGCGGATGGTCCGCGACGCGACCGGTCCCGCCTGATCCGCGCGGGTCGCGCCCTGCAGCGCCACGCTCAGGATCGCCTCGCCCGCCGCCACCTTGCCGCCCGGCGCCAGAGCGCGCGTCGCCGCCCCGCCGCCGACCACGACGATGGGCGAGATCAGGCTTCGAGCCTGCCCGGCGATCACGTCCAGGTCCAGGGTCAGCAGCGGATCGCCCGCCTTCACCCGCGCCCCTTCGGCGACATGGGGAGTGAAGCCCGCACCGCCCAGGGTCACCGTCTCCAGCCCGACGTGGATCAACACCTCGATCCCGTCGTCGGCGCGGATCGTCACCGCATGACGGCTCGCGGGCAATCCGGCCACCACGCCGTCGAAGGGTGCGCGCACCACCGTATCGGTCGGATCGACGGCGACGCCCTCTCCGACCATGCCGCCGGCGAAGGCCTCGTCGGGAACCTCGGCCAGCGGCGTCAGCCAGCCGGCCATGGGCGACAGGACGATCCGTTCGCTCACCGCCCGCCTCCGATGCGCACCCAGTCGACGCCCCATATCGGGTCGAGACCAGGCTGGGCGAAGCGCAGGCACAGGTCGTGACGCCCCTCCATCGCCGGCAGTTCGCCCTCCAGCACCGTCACCTCCAGGTCCTTCGCCGCCGCCGCCAGCGGCAGGGACAGAATGGGCTCGCCCTCGCAGCCGTCGATCCGCACCTGAAGCTCGCCCTCGGGCGTCGCGGGGATCGGGAAGGTGATCTTGTCGCGATCCGCGCCGATCTGGAAGTTGAAGGGAACCTGCCCCACGGCGATCTCGATCCGCTTGCCGCCGGTCAGGTCGGCGCCTTCGTAGATCCAGCACGGCTTCATGATGTCCATCATGAAGGCCGGCCTTTCGCCCTGGGCCGGCGCGTCGTCGATCAGCGACAGGACCAGGCCCTCGGAACACAGTTTCATCTGGTGATCGTAGCGTCGCTCGCCATCCGGCGGCGTCGGCGATGCCGTCTCCAGGCCGCCGGTCGCATAGCCGATCCCCAGCGTCCGATAACGCGCCAGCTGCGGCGCCAGCCGCGCCTGGAAACCGGTCCAGTCCATCCGGTCATGCGCCGTCCACGCCACTTCGGCCAGGGCGGCGACGCGGGGAAAGGCCATGTATTCCACCCGGTCCTCGGTCCGCATGTGTTCTGTGAAGAGGTTGGCCTGGACGCCGATCACCCGTTCCGCCTGCGCCTGCGTCAGGTCGTCGGGGGTCGGGTCGAAGCGGTAGACGTCCTCCAGCGAGGAGACGATCCCCCGTCCTGGCGCGCCGTCGTGCGGGCTCTGGCGATAGTCGAAATAGAGCGTCGGCCCCGGCGTCATCACCGCGTCGTGGCCCAGCCGCGCCGCCTCGATCGCCCCGTCCACGCCACGCCAGGACATGACGGTGGCGTTCGGCGCCAGGCCGCCCTCCAGAATCTCGTCCCAGCCGATCAGCCGCCGGCCCCGCGCGTTCAGATGCTTCTCCAGCCGTTCGATGAACCAGCTCTGCAGTTCGGCCTCGTTCGCCACGCCCAGCTCGCGCATCCGCGCCTGGGTGCGGGCCGAGGCCTTCCACTGATCCTTGACCGCCTCGTCGCCGCCGATGTGGACGTAGTCGCCGGGGAACAGGTCCATCACCTCGTCGAGCACCTGCTCGAAGAAGACCAGCGTCGATTCCTCGGCGTTGTAGAGGGTCGGATAGACGCCCCAGTCGGCAGGGACCTCGGGCACGGCTGCACCGGGAACGTCGGTCACGCCCAGTTCGGGATAGGCGGCGATGGCCGCGCTGGCGTGACCCGGCACGTCGATCTCGGGCACGATGACGATGTTGCGGGCCGCCGCGTAGGCGACGATGTCGCGCACCGTCTGCTGGTCGTAGAAGCCGCCGTAGAGGCGCGGCTCTCCCGTCGCCGGATCGATGTCGGCGCGTGGCCCGGCGCCGGCCTCCACCCGCCAGGCGCCGACCTCGGTCAGGCGCGGATGGCGCCGGATCTCCAGCCGCCAGGCCTGGTCGTCGGTCAGGTGCCAGTGGAAGACGTTCAGCTTGTGGACCGCCATCCAGTCGATGAAGTCCTTGATGAACTCGGGCGATTGATAGTGCCGCGCCGAATCCAGCATCAGCCCGCGCCAGCCGAAACGCGGCGCGTCCTGGATGGAGACGGCGGCGATGCGCGCCGGCCCCCGCCCGGCCTCGGCCGTCGCCAGTTCCCACAGGCTGATCCCGCCGTACAGCAGGCCGCCGAAGCCGCCCGCCGTGACCACCGCGCCCTCCTCGCCGACCGTCAGGTCATAGGCGTCCGTCGCTTGCTTCCCATGCCGGAAGGCGATCACGCCGGGCCCGGCGGCGTCCTCGCGCACCGTCAGCGCCAGGCCGCGCGACCTCTGCATCAGATCGACGAAATAGGCCGCGGCGCGCGCCGCCTCGGCGTCTCCGGCCGGGATCGAGACCACGGTCGCGGCGTCGATGACGAAGGCGCCCGTCGCCGCCTCGACCCGCTGAGGCTCCGGTATGATCGACACCTGCGCCTGGGCCATGGGAACCAGGCCGACCATCCAGGCCAGCAGGACGGCCGCGGTCGTGCGGGCGATCGGGGTCATGCGCGGTCTCGCTGAAAAAGAGCGCGCGGGGACCAGCCCCGCGCCAGGTGGGCCTCAGGAGAAGGCCAAGGGGAAAATCCCGTCGAAAGGCTCATGGCGGCATCCTGGGTCACCGGGCGCCGTCATGGCAATCGATTGGACCACCGGCTGGCGAGGACGACATTGCGCCGCCCCGCCGCCGCATCGATCAGAACTCGACGGCCAGGGTCGCCATCAGCTTGCGGCCCGTCCGGTACACGCCGCGCGGCAGGGCCACGGTGTTGGCGTAGGAATAATATTCGCTGTCCAGCAGGTTCTGGCCGGACACGGTCAGGCTGACCCGGTCGTTGATCTGGTATCCCGCCGTGGCGTCCAGCGTGTCCACGTCGCGCACGTAGAGGGCGTCGCCGCGGTCCAGGCCGGTGAAATACTTCGACCGCCAGGTGTAGGTCAGCCGGGCCGAGAAGGCGCCGTTCTCGTAGAACGGGCTCAGGTTGACCTGGTGCTTGGAGTTGAACGGCAGATCCTGGCCGTTGTCCGCCTCGCCGTCGACCAGGGTGTAGTTGGCCAGAAGGCCGAAGCCATAGGCGTAGGTCTGCTGATAGGCGACCGACAGGCCCTTCAGGGTGGCCGACCCGGCGTTGGTCGGGCGGCTGATCTGATAGGTCGTGACGGCGTTCAGGGCCTGGTTGAAGTGCTCTTCCGGCGCCGTCTGCTGCAGGATGTAGTTGGAGATGTCCTTGTAGAAGACTTCCGCCGACAGGATGGCTTCCGGCTGGAAGTACCATTCGGCCGCGAGGTTCAGGTTGGTCGATTCATAGGGATCAAGGTCCGGATTGCCGCCGCCGCCGGTCAGGATCTGGTCCGACAGCCAGAAGTAGTTGGACATGTCTGCGTAGTTCGGTCGTGCGATCACCTTGGCCGCCGCAGCGCGGATGATCAGATCCTCGCTCGCGTTGATGGCGATGTTCGCGCTGGGCAGGATGTCATCATATTCCTTGCTGGTGACGCTCCATTCCCAATCGGCTTCTGTCGTGCCGCAGCCGTTCGCCGTCTGGTTCACGCAGACATAGCCGCCGCTGTCGGACTCGGTGCGGACATAGCGCAGGCCGATGTTGCCGCGCACCAGATCGTTTTCGAAGTTCGCCTGCCCGTAGAAGGCGTTGATGGTCTCCTGCACGTTCCAGTTCTGGGCCGTGAACTCGGCGTTGCCGAACACCGTCGGCACCGGGGCCGCCTGCCACGGCCGCAGGTATTCGCCCGCCTCGATATAGTCCGCCAGGGCGTCGCCATCGACGCTGAAGCGGTTCTTCATCTGGTCGTTCACGCCGTCGAAGCCGTCCAGATAATTGCCCGGAACCTGGCCTGGGCTGAACAGGGAGGCGTTGTCCGGCGCGCCGTAGATGGACACCGTCACGCCCGACATCTTCTGGTCGGTCTCGTGCTTGCGGTATTTGTAGCCGAACTGGAACCGGTCGAAGAAGCCGTTGCGGTCGAAGCCCAGGTCGACTTGGCCGTAGGTCTCTTCGTCCGTCGTCGGCTTGGAGACGATGTTGCCGCCCCAGCCGGCATTGTAGCCGTCCGGCCCGACCGACGGATCGCCCGCGCCCCAACCGCCGTCGAACGAGAACTTCGACGCGTTCGACAGCACGTCGCTGTTGGCCGGATCGGTATAGGTCAGGACGCCCGGCGAGCCCGGAGCGCCGCGGAAATCGACCTCATAGTCGGCCCAATTCAGGAACTCCCCGAACAGCTGGCGCTGGGTGCCGCCGTCGGCCTTGGAATAGCCGATGTCGCCCGACAGGTCCCAACCCTGCCCCTGCCACTTGCCGTCCAGGTGATAGGAGTCGGTGGTCATCGCCGCCTCGCGATACTGGACGTCCAGCACGCTCAGCGCGTTGTTGAAGGCGGCGTAGGTGATGACGCCGTCCTCGACCTCGATGTCGGTCAGGGCGCCCAGGCTGTTCCAGGTATTGCCCTGGAAGGCGAACAGCGACTGGTTGATGTTGTTGTAGGTCGCCTCGACGTGCAGCCAGTCCAGGTTGAGGTCCAGTTGCTCGACCGGCCGCCATTGCAGGGCGACGGTGTAGCTGTCGCGCTCGCGGTCCTGGTTGAAGAAATGGGTGCCAAAGGAGTTGAGGCCGCGCGCATTCGGATTGGCCAGCAGGGTCGCGGCGCAGTCGCCGGTGCAGTTGCCGTTGGTGATGGCGCTGACGGGGTTCTCTGCGTTGCCGCCGTTATAGTAGCTGGCCGGAATGGTCCCGTAGGATTCCAGACCGTCCCGACGCAGGCTGTCCTTGGCGTGCTGGGCCGAGACCAGGACGCCGAAGGTGCGGGCGTCGTTGCGCCAGCCGCCCAGCAGCGAATACTGGACGTCGCCGTCTTCCGACCGATCATTGTAGAGATAGGTGACCGAACCCGACAGCGTCGTGGCGTTCGGCAGGTCCAGCGGGCGACGGGTCAGCACGTCGACCGTGCCGCCGATGGAGCCTTCGTCGATGCGCGCTTCGGGCGACTTGAACACTTCCACGCTGCCGACGATCTGCGGCGCCAGCAGGGCGTAGTTGAAGGTGCGGCCCGGCTGGTCGAGGATGAACCAGTCCGCCGAGGCGACCGTCTGGCCGTTCAGCAGGGTCCGGTTCAGCGCCGGGTCGGTGCCCAGGATCGAGACCTTCTCGCCCTGGCCGAAGGCGCGGTCCACCGTGACGCCCGGAATGATGGTGATGGCCTCGGCGACGTTGGAGCTCGGGAATTTGCCAACATCCTCGGCGGTGACGACGTCGATGATGGCGTCGGCGTTCCGCTTGGTGGTCAGCGACTGCTGCAGCGATGCGCGGATGCCGGTGACGACCACCTCGTCGACGGTGTCGACCTGGCCGGTCTGTTGCGCGGCGGCCTGACCGGCGGCGACCAGCGCCAGCGCGCTGACCGAACCCGCCAGCATGACATGACGAAAATTCATGACGCCATTCTCCCCTTAAGTGGCCTGCCCCCGCAGACCGATAAGCCCATTATAGGACCATTGCATTTCCATCTCCGGCGCGGAATGTGCCTTCCGTCGCCGTTATCGGTGAGAGTTTCACCAAACCATCACACCACGCAAGACCAAAATCGGAATTGGGCCTAATCTTTTTTCGTATTGGTACTTGATTGGTCGCATGACTTCCTTTCAGATGAAGGCGACAAGACCCGGCAAGGGTTGAATTGGGACGGGGCGCCATGTCGTTTCTCGAGGCTATCGGTCCATTGGACGCGCAAAGACCGGCGCCGCTGTACCAGCAGCTGCAGCACGCCGTGCGCGAGGCGATCGAGCGCCACGCCCTGAAGCCGGACGAAGCCCTGCCGCCCGAACGCGACCTGGCTCAGGATCTGTCGGTCTCGCGCATCACGGTGCGCAAGGCCTTCGACGGCCTGGTTGCGGAAGGCCTGCTGACCCGCCGCCAGGGCGCCGGCACCTTCGTCGCCGCGCGGGTGGAGAAGAGCTTTTCCAAGCTGACCTCCTTCTCGGAGGACATGGCCGCACGGGGACGCAAGGCGACCAGTTCCTGGTTGAACCGCAGCGAGGGCGCGGTCACGCCCGAGGAATCGCTCACCCTGGGTCTCAGCCCCGGCACGCCGGTCTATCGCTTCAACCGCATCCGCTACGCCGACGGCCAGCCGATGGCGCTGGAGTATTCGACCATTCCCGCCGCCTGCCTGCCCAGCCTGGAGGCCGTCGACGCCTCCCTCTACCGTGCGCTGGACAAGGCGGGCCGACGTCCGAACCGCGCCCTGCAACGCCTGCGCGCGGTCCTGTTCAACGGGGAACAGGCCGAACTCCTGGGCACGACAGCGGGCGCCGCGGGCCTGCTAATCGAACGCCGGGCCTTCCACAACGGCCAGGCCGTCGAAGTGACCCAGTCCTACTATCGCGGCGACGCCTACGACTTCGTCGCCGAATTGAACGACGGTCCCCTGTGATGCGCGTCGAGGACACCCGGATGTTCGCCGAGGCGGCGCAGGCGCCGGCCGTCGTCGCCGCCCAGCTCCGCGCCAACGCCGACTTGGTCGCCCGCGCCGCCGACCGCCTGCGCCGCCATGTTCCCAGCGCCGCCCTCATCTGCGGGCGCGGCAGCTCCGACAACGCCGGCGTCTTCGCCCGCTACCTGATCGAGGCCGAGACCGGCGTCCTGACCAGCCCCGCGCCGCTGGCGGTCAGTTCGGTCTATGGCCGCACCCCGCGCATTCCCGGCGGCCTGTGCCTGGCCATCTCCCAGTCGGGCAAGAGCCCGGACCTGGTTACCGCCGCCTCGGCGGCCAAGGCCGGCGGCGCCTTCGTTATCGCCCTGGTCAACGTCGAGGACTCGCCGCTCTCCGACGTCGCGGACCTGACCCTTCCCCTGCACGCCGGGCCCGAGCTTTCGGTGGCGGCGACCAAGAGCTTCATCGCCAGCCTGACGGCGGTGGCGCATCTGGTCAGCGAATGGACGGGGGACGCGGCTCTGCGCTCGGGGCTCGACTCCCTGCCCGACCAGCTGGCGGACGCCTGGCGTCGCGATTGGAGCGCCGACCTGCCCGTGCTGCGCGACGCGACCAGCCTCTATGTCGTGGGACGCGGCGGCGGCTACGGCGCGGCGCGCGAGGCGGCGCTGAAGCTGAAGGAGACCTGCGGCCTCCACGCCGAGGCCTTCTCCACCGCCGAGGTGCGCCACGGTCCGATGGCTCTCGTGAAGTCGGACTTCCCGGTCCTGATGCTGGCCCAGTCCGACGCCACGCGCGAGGACGCCGTGGCCCTGGCCCGCGACTTCGCGGCGCGCGGCGCCCGGGTCTTCCTGTCCGGAGAAGCTGACGCGCCGGGCGTGATCGGCCTGCCCTCCACGCCGGGCCATCCAGCGCTGGAGCCGATCCTGCTGATCCAGAGCTTCTACGGCCTTGCCGCGCGGCTGTCCGTCGCGCGCGGCTTCGACCCGGATCGCCCGCCCTACCTCAACAAGGTGACCGAGACCGTCTGATGGCCCAGAAGCTGATCAACGGCCAGGTCCTGACGCCGGCGGGCCTCCAGACCGGGCTGGCCGTCGTCATCGACAACGGTCGCATTGTCGCCGTCGCCCCGGCGGAACGGGCGCCGGACGGCGACATCGTCGACCTTCGGGGCCGGGTCCTGGCGCCGGGCTTCATCGACACCCAGGTCAACGGCGGCGGCGGCGTCCTGTTCAACGACGACCCGAGCGTGGCGGCCGTCGCCGCCATCGGCGCGGCCCATCGCCGTTTCGGAACCACCGGCTTCCTGCCGACCCTGATCAGCGACGACCTGGAGGTCATCGACCGCGCCATCGACGCCGTCGAGGCCGCCATCGCCCAGGACGTTCCGGGCGTCCTGGGCATCCATATCGAAGGCCCCTTCCTCAATGTCCGGCGCAAGGGCATCCACGATCCGTCGAAGTTCCGCGTCCTGGAGGCCGGCCTGGTCGAGCGCCTGACCCGGCTGAAGGGCGGACGCACCCTGATCACCCTGGCCCCCGAGATGACCACGCCGGACATGATCCGCCGCCTGGTCGCCGCCGGCGCCATCGTCTCGGCCGGCCACACGGACGCCGACTACGCGACCATGCGGGGTGCGCTCCAGGCCGGCATGATCGGCGTCACCCATCTGTTCAACGCCATGTCGCAGTTGCAGAACCGCGCGCCTGGCGTGGTGGGCGCCGCGCTTGAGGATCGAGACGCCTGGTGCGGCGTCATCGTCGACGGCCACCACGTCGATCCGGTGGTCCTGAAGCTGGCGCTGCGCTGCCGCCCCGCCGACCGGTTCATGTTGGTGACGGACGCCATGCCCAGCGTCGGCGGCCCGCGCGATCATTTCCATCTGCAGGGCCGTCGCATCACCGTGAAGGACGGCCGCTGCCAGGACGAGTCAGGGGTGCTGGCCGGGTCCGACCTGGACATGGCCTCCGCCGTCCGCAATGCGGCGCGTCTGCTCGACCTCGATCCAGCGACCGCCCTGCGCATGGCGAGCGCCGTTCCCGCGGCCTTCCTCGGCCTTGAGGATCGCCTGGGCGTGATCGCGCCGGGCCAGACGGCCGACCTCGTCGCCCTCGATGAGCGTCTCGGCGTCGTCGCAACCTGGATCAACGGCGACCCTCAATGGGAGCACCGAACGGAGACGCCGGGTCAGGTTTTGGGAACATCCACCGGATATTCCTGAAAATCTAGAATTTCAGCCTGACGGACAGCCCCGCCGTATGGCGGTCCGTCCGGTCGCCGAAGCGGCCATCATAGCTGAAGCGCACCGACAGACGCTCGTCCCCCGTGACGGTCAGGTCGGCGCCGACCCGATACTCGGACCGGTCCAGCGGCGTGCTCATCACGGCTGGATCCGACGCATCGCTCACGCCCACGAACCGGATCGGCAGGCCGACGTGATCCGTCGTATGGCGGACGGCGCCCAGGTTCAGGCTGAGCGTGGTGCGGCTGACCGGATTCTGCTGGACCACCAACCCGAGGGTCAGTTCAGGATTCAGAGTGCCGAACCACTGGGTGTCGGCATCCGCTCGAGCGCCCTGGCCGTCCAGCCCGGTTTCGACAAAGCCGTCATGGCGCAGCGCCGTGGCCGACAGGTTGAGGGCCGGACGCATGAACAGCCGTCCGCTACGGCCCAGCCAGGCGACCTGGGTTCCGAACATGGCGTGGCCGACCTGGGGCTCGGAGTCGCCGATTCCGGGGACGAACACATCCATCCGGCGTTGGGACTCCAGCCAGGACCACCCGCCCGAGGCGAAGGCGCCGAACCGCAGCCCCCGGTCGGCGGCGTACTGCGCGCCGAGACCCAGGGTCATGCCCTGGCCCGACATATGGGCGCGGGTCTGGTCGACATCCAAGGCGTTCAGACGGTCGTAGCCGGCCGCGCCGGCGACCGACCATCGTTCGTCCAACGGTCGCTGGAACCCGGTCGTCATGCGGAAGAACCGGCTCTCCGCCGAATAGGTCTCGGCGTCGCCCGCGCGGTCGGACACGCCGCTTTCCACCATCGCCCAGGTGCAAGCCGTCTCCAGCTGCACGGACGGGGCGCAGCCGAACAGTCGGCCGGCGAAGGCCTGCGCCGACGCGAACTGCTCCAGCAGGGGCGCGGTGTGCGCCTCCGGGTCCAGTTGGTCGAAGACGGCGGCGTAGACCGGCTCGTCGCCCGCTTGCAGGTTGCCAAGCATGGCGGCCAGGCGTCCGATCCCGCCGGCGTTCCCGGCCGACAGGGCGGAATCGATGTGCCCGCCCAGGGCGCGGCCATTCGCCGTCAGGAACGGCTGGCCGAAGTCGCTGGTGAAGGCGAGATGCACGCCGTCTCCATCGGCCAGGATACGATAGTCCATGGCCAGGGTGTCGGCGACCTCCAGCCCGTCGTCGAAGCCCGCGCCGCCGGTGGCGAACAGGGTCACGGGGTCTGCGTTCTCCAGCCAGGTCAGGGTGACGTCGCCGACCCCGTCCACCCGCGCGTCGCCCGTGACGTCGACCCGGTCCGATTCATAGGGGCCGAAGGCCACGTCGAAGGTCATGCGTCCGTCGGCGGTCTGGATGAAGTCCCCCGCCAGATCGACCACGCTGATCACCCGCGCGCCATGGAGCAGGTTGAACGCCGGATCGCCATGGCCGTCCAGGTCGCCGAACGTCTCGCCGTCGGCCAGGTTCAGCGGCAGGCGCGGCGCGGACAGCCCCATCCTCAGGTCGCCCGAATTGGTGAAGATCCCTCCGCCGAGATCGATCAAGCCATGGGTCAGGAAGACCGCGTCAT
Organism: Pseudomonadota bacterium; assembly: GCA_023390245.1. Taxonomy (GTDB): domain Bacteria; phylum Pseudomonadota; class Alphaproteobacteria; order Caulobacterales; family Caulobacteraceae; genus Brevundimonas. Next base: position 6,639 of record JAEWDF010000119.1, on the reverse strand, counting down.
GGTCGTTGACGAAGGCGTTGTCGCCGCCGCCCAGGTCGATGTCGCCCGCCACGAAGCCGCGGTTGAGGACCCGGTCGTCGCCATAGGTCGCCTCGATGGCCAGCCCGGAGATCGCGGAGATCGAGCCGGATGTGGTCAGGACGTTGCCGGCGCCGCCATCGATGCGGACCCCCACGGCGTCACCGCGCACGAGGTCGTCGACCGTGATGACGATGTCGCCGCCGCCGGCCGCGCCCGTGCTCTGCGCGAACAGGGCCACGCCCCCCGCGCCCACGGCCAGGACGGGGCCCGAGACGTCCAGGTCGATCCGTCCGCTCGCGCCCGCGCCATCCGCGCTCCCGGCGAAGACGCCGTCCACCCAGCCGCCCCCGCCGCCCAGGCTTTGGGCGATCACGCCATGGGCGCCCGCTCCGAAGACGGCGACGCCGCCGGTCTGGCGCAACAGGATGTCGCCGCCAGCGCCGCTGTTGGCGTCGGACAGAACGACGCTCGGCCCGTCCGTCTCCCTGGACTCGGAGAACACGGCGCCGCCCCCGCCGCCGATCGATTGAAGGAACACGCCGTGCGCCCCGTCTCCCGCCGTGACGACGGCGCCGGCGTTGGTCAGGGTCACGTCGCCCCCGTCGCCCTGGGCGTCGCCGCCCGCGCCCAGCCGAACCTCCGCATTACCGCCGCCCGCCACGCGCGCTTCTCCACCGCCGGCGCCGATGGATTGCAGCAGGAAGCCAGGCGCCTGGGCGCCCGATGTGTACACTCCGCCGGAAAAGACACCCGCGACATCCCCGCCGTCCAGGCCCCGGCCGCCCTGCGCGCCCAGGCCGAGCGCGACATGCGCATCCGCCGCACCGTCGCCCTCCAATGTCACGCTGGCCGAGCCGCCCCCGCCGCCGACGGATTGCAGGATCACGCCCGGCGACATCTCGCCGATGGTCACGACCGCGCCGGCGTGCTCGCGGCTCACCGCGCCGCCCGCCTCGTCGACGCCGTTCTCGCCGCCCAGTGTCGCCGTCGCGCCGCCCGCCGAGCCGGCGTCGGACGCCTCGACCTCGACGACGGCGCGCCCGCCGCCGCCGCCCACCGACTGGACCAGAAGGCCGGGCGCATCCAGCCCCGTGGTGACGATATCGCCGGCATGGACGCCGTGGATATCGCCGCCTCGATTGCCGGCGCCGTTCAATCCGCCCAGCGCAGCCAGGACATGCAGCGGGGCCGGCTCATCCGCCTCGTCGCCGGCCGCATCGTCTGCCAGCCGGGCTCGCAGCGTCAGCGAACCGCCGCCGCCGCCGATCGCCTGGGTGAAATCGCCCGCGCCATGATCGCCGGCCGCCCCGAAGGTCCCGGTGGTGTTCACCGTCACGAGACCCGCGTTCATGTCCGACTGGCTCTCGCCGCCCAGGCGCGCCGCCACCAGGGGATCGGGACGCTCCGGTTCCCCGTTGGCGCCGATCGTCGGCACGCCCGGCAGACCCACGACGCCGTCGAAGTCCATGACCAGCGAGCCGCCGCCGCCGTTGATGCTCTCCGCCTTGATGGCGACCGATCCGTCGCCCAGGACAGTGATGTCGCCGGAATGGTTGACCGTGACGGCGCCGCCGTGCCCGCCCGCGCCGCTCGCGGAGGCGCCGCCGACGATGGCGTTGAGAGCGCCCGACACGGCCATGCTGGACAGGCCCGACAGGCCCAACAGCATCTGGCTGTCGCCGCCGCCGCCGCCGATGGACTGGGCCACGACGCCGTGGCTCCGGTCGCCGCGGGTGATGATCTGGCCGCTGTTGTCGACCGTCACGGCGCCGCCGTCGCCGCCGTCGCCGCCGAATCCGCCCAGATTGATCAGGGGCGAATTGGATGTGGCGTTGAGCGTCACTCCGGCCGACAGGATCAGGCCCGCATTGCCGCCGCCGCCGCCGATGGACTGGGCCAGCACGCCGTGGGCGCCGTCCCCCGACGTGTCGATCAGACCGGTATTGAGGACCGCGACCGCCCCGCCCTGTTCGCCCGAGCCTCCGTTGCCGCCGATGTTAAAGCCCATCGACGAACTGGTCCGGCCCGCTCCGGAGCCGGTGAAGGAGAGGATGGAGGAGCCGTTGCCGCCCCCGCCGCCGATCGACTGCGCCAGGACGCCGTGCGCCCGATTTCCCTGGGTCACCAGCGCGGCGGGCGCCGCGTCCACACCCGCATCGTTGACCACCGTCACCGCGCCGCCGGCGCCGCCGACGCCGCCCGAACCGCCGACGTTGACAGTCAGTTGATCGACGCCGCCGGTCTCGGCGTTCCCGCTCGACACGTCCATGTTGAGCACGAGCCCGGCGTCCCCGCCGCCGCCGCCGATGCTGTGCGCGGCGATGGCCGAGGCGTCGACGCCCTCGGTCAGGATCAGGCCCTGGTTCAGCACGCTGACCGCGCCGCCCCTGCCGCCCTCGCCGCCCTCGCCGCCGACATTGACGGACAACTCCTGGCTGGCGCGTGCGCCCTGGATGTCGAAGCTCAGCACCGCGCCGCCCACGCCGCCGCCGCCGCCGATCGACTGGGCGCGCACGCCGAAGGACCGGTCGCCCTGCGTCGCGATGGTTCCGGCGTTGCTCACCGAGACCTCGCCGCCCAGGCCGCCGATTCCGCCCGTTCCGCCGACGCTGATCACGCTGGAGCTGGAAGGCGCATCGGGCGCCCCCGCGCCCAGTTCCAGCGCGGCCGCGACCGCCTGTCCGCCCAGGCCGCCGCCGCCGCCGATCGACTGGGCCAGGACGCCGTCCGATTCATCGCCCAGCGTCACGATTTCGGCGCTGTTCGACACCGTCGTCGCACCGCCGGTCGAGCCCGATCCGCCCGTGCCGCCGACCGCCAGGCCGCCCCAATTGGCGCTGCCGCTGAACGCGAGGAAGCCCGAGAACGCTCCCCCGCCCACGCCGCCGCCGCCGCCCAGGGACTGGGCGAAGACGCCGCGCGAGCGATCCCCCCAGGTCAGGATGTCGCCGTCGGTCGTCACCGAGACGTCGCCGCCGGTCGCGCCTTCGCCGCCGTCCAGCCCGACCGCCAGGCTGTAGTCGTATTCGACCGATCTCTTGGTGTACTGGCCGCCGAGGCTTCGCGAGCCGCTGCGACCGCCGCCGCCGCCCACCGATTGGGCGAAGACGGCGTCGGACTCCTCGCCGTTGGTGTAGAGGGCCCCGCGCACGCGCACCTCGACATCCCCGCCGACGCCCCCGCCGCCCCCGGACTGGCCCAGTCCGACCCGCAGGTTGTTCTTGGTTAGCATCCCCAGGGCCAGGTCGATCCCGGCGTTGCCGCCGCCGCCACCGATGGACTGGGCCGTCACCGCCCGCGAGTGGTCGCCCCCGGTGACGATCACGCCGTCATGGTCCACCGTCACGTCGCCGCCGTCTCCTCCGGCCTCCAGCGTTCCGCCGATGGCGACGTTCGCGCCGGTGGCGTCCTTGAGAAGCCCCAGGCCGATGTTGAGGTTGGCGTCGCCGCCCCCGCCGCCCAGGGACTGGGCGAACAGGCCGGCCGAACGATCGCCTTCGGTGCGGATGTCTCCGCGATGCCGCACATCCACCTCGCCGCCCTGACCCGCGCCGCCGCCCGAGCCTCCGATCGCGACCAGCAGTGAGGTCGACCGGATCACCTCCCCTTCGGAGTCCTCCTCCTTCCCTCCGGAGGTCGCGCCGAAGGTGAAGTTGATGCCCGCCATGCCGCCGCCGCCGCCCACCGATTGGACGAACAGACCCGCCGAACGCTTGTCGTTGGTGTAGATCTGGCCGGCGGCCTCCGTTTCCACGCCGTCCACGTCCACGTAACCGCGCCGCACGCTGACCGCGCCGCCGTCGCCGCCCGAACCGCCCGAGCCGCCGACGCCGACCGCCAACGGATTGCCCGAGGGGGCGACCACGCCGGTGGCGTTGACGCCGCCGACCCCGCCGCCGCCGCCGATGGATTGGACCACGACGCCCGGCGACCGCCCCTCGAAGGCGGCGGGATCGAAATCCTCGTTCTCGGGATCGCGTTCGGGAGCATTCGGGTCGCCCCGGACGATCACGTCGCCGACGCTGTCGAAGCGCACGTCGCCGGCGTCGTCGCCGACGCCGCCGAAGCCGCCTATGCCGACGCCCAGGGCGAAGCCGGACGTCCCCGACCGGCCCAGCACTCCCGATATGTTCAGCGCGCCGGCCCCGCCGCCGCCCGCCACGCTCTGGATCAGGGCGCCGATGGCCTGGGCGCCCTCCACCTGGATGTCGCCGCTGTGGCGAACGTCCACGTCGCCGCTGCGGCCTCCACCGCCGCCCGAACCGCCCACGCCGAACAGCATCGCCGGCGCCTTGCCGCCCGCGCGCGCCGAAATCCCGCCCGCGATGTCGACGCCGCCGGAACCGCCGCCGCCGCCGATCGACTGGGCCATCAGGCCGCGCGCCTGGGCGCCCGCCGCGAACAGGTCGGCGTCCACCGTCACCGTCACGTCGGAAGCCGTCCCGCCGGACCCCCCGAAACCGCCCACGCCCGCCGTCAGCGTCCCGTCGAAGGCCAGGGCGCCGGAGACGTTGACGCCGCCCGAACCGCCGCCGCCGCCGATCGACTGGGCGATCACCGCCGCGCGTTCGTCGCCCGTGGCGACCACCTGGACCCGCTCGGCGTCGGGCGCCGCGATGGCCAGATCCACACGCCCGCCGTCGCCGCCCTCGCCGCCGAAGCCGCCCACGCCCAAGGCGCCGGCGTAGCTGGACGCCGTCCCGGGACGGTCGATGCTCAGTCCGCCCGACACATTGACCCCGCCGCCGCCGCCACCGCCGCCCACGCTCTGGACCACCACGCCGTTCGACCCGTCCAGGCGCCGGCGCCGATTGCCGTCGACATCGTCCGAGCCCAGGCCCAGGGCCAGGACATTGCCGGTCACCTGGGCGCTGACCGCGCCGGCGTCGCCGCCTTCGCCGCCGAAGCCGCCAAGACCCAGCGCCAGGCCCAGGCTTCCGTCGCCGACCGAGGCGACCATCGCGCCCGAGACGTTGACACGACCCCGGCCGCCGCCCTCGCCCACGCTCTGGACCACCACAGCGTCCGAATCGGCGCCCTCGGTCACCGTGTCGCCGACCCGGATGAGGCTCACGTCGCCGCCATCGCCGCCGCCGCCACCGAAGCCGCCGACGCCCATGGAGACGGCGCCGCCCGCGCCCAGGCCCAGGTCGACCGCCCCCGCCACGTCGATCCCGCCCCGGCCGCCGCCGCCGCCCACGCTCTGGGCCACGACGGCATCGGCTGTCTTTCCCTTGGTAAGGTAGTCGCCGACGACGACGCCCGTCACCGCGCCGCCGTCGCCGCCGGCGCCGCCGAAGCCGCCGACGCCCAGGCCCACGGCGACCGAGGGCGTGTTGTGCGTGCTGACGCTGAGGCCTCCGGCCACGTTCATGGCCCCCGATCCGCCGCCGCCGCCGGTGCTTTGCAGCAGGGCGCCGAAGGCCTCGTCCCCATAGGTGGCCACGTCGCCGGCCAGGCGGCCTTCGACATCGCCGCCATCGCCGCCGCCGCCGCCGAAACCGCCCACGCCGATGCCGATCGCACCGCCCGCGCCGGTGCTGACATCGAGCGCGCCGGCGACGTTGAAACCGCCGGACCCGCCGCCGCCGCCCGAACTCTGGACCAGCACGCCATGGGCGCCCTTGCCGGCCGTGGCGATATCACTCGTCGCGGCCCCCGTGACGGCGCCGCCGTCGCCCCCTTCGCCGCCGAAACCGCCGACGCCGAATCCGGCCGAGACCGATGCCCCCTGCCCAAGATTCGCGGCGATGTCGCCGGTGATGTTGAAGCCGCCCGAACCGCCGCCGCCGCCCGCGCTCTGGAAGGATGCGCCATAGGCGCCGTCGCCCAGGGTCGCGATGTCGCCGGTCACGGCGCCGTCCACCGTTCCGCCGTTCCCGCCCTCGCCGCCGAAGCCGCCGACGCCGATCCCCAGGCCGCCCGCCGCTCCGCCGGCGCGCGCCAGGCTGACGCCGCCGGTGATGTTGAAGCCTCCCGCGCCGCCGCCGCCGCCCGCGCTCTGGAACAGGGCGCCGAAGGACTCCCGACCCAGGGTCAGGATGTCGCCGGTCAACCGACCGGTCACCGCATCGCCCGAACCGCCGCCGCCGCCGAAACCGCCCACGCCCACGCCGAGCACGCCGCTGGCGGTGCTGGAGACGCTGACGCCGCCAGCGATGTCGAAGCCGCCCATGCCGCCGCCGCCGCCTTCGCTCTGGAACAGGGCGCCGTGGGCGCGGTCGCCCTCGGTGCGAATGTCGCCGGTCACGGCGGCATCGACCCGCCCCCCGTCTCCGCCGCCGCCGCCCATGCCGCCCACGCCGACGGCCAGAACGCCGGCGCTGCCCGCGCCGCTGAGTCCCAGGCTCACGCCGCCGGTGACGTTGAACGCTCCCGCGCCGCCGCCGCCGCCGGTGCTCTGATAGGTCACGCCGAAGGCGTCGTCGCCCAGGGTCAGGATGTCTCCGGCGACCGCGCCGCTCACCGCGCCGCCCGCGCCGCCCTCCCCGCCATAGCCGCCCACGCCCGCCAGCAGATTGCCCGACGCCGTGGACGAGACGCTGAGTCCGCCGGTGACGTTGAAGCCGCCTGCGCCGCCGCCGCCGCCGCCCGACTGGACCAGCACGGCCGAGGCGC
>JAEWDF010000078.1 GCA_023390245.1 Pseudomonadota bacterium | reverse complement strand
GGCCGGTCCAGCACGCCGACGATCCCGTCCACGATGTCGTCGATATAGGTGAAGTCGCGCGCCATCCGTCCTTCGCCATAGACCTCGATCGGCTCGCCGCGCGCGATGCGGCGCGTGAAGCTGTAATAGGCCATGTCCGGCCGGCCCCACGGCCCATAGACGGTGAAGAAGCGCAGGCCCGACTGCGGAAAACCGTAGAGGCGCGCATAGCTCTGGCTCAGCAGTTCGCACGACCGCTTGGTCGCGGCATAGAGCGAGACCGGGCTGACCGTCGGGTCGTCCTCGCGGAACCCCTGCCCGTCCAGCGGCCGGTCGCCATAGACGGATGAGGATGAGGCGTAGACCAGGTGCTTCACCCCGGCGTGGCGGCAGGCCTCCAGGATCGACAGATGTCCCGCCAGGTTCGACCGCTCATAGGCGAAGGGGTTCTCCAGCGAGTAGCGGACGCCGGCCTGGGCGGCCAGATGCACGACCCGATCGGCCCCGCTGTCGGCGACCAGGGCGCGGATCGTCTCATGCTCGGCGATGTCGGCCCGCACCATGCGAAAGCCCGGCCGCCCTTCCAGCCTGGCGGCGCGCGCCTCTTTCAGGCGTGGGTCGTAATAGTCGTTGAAGACATCGATCCCGATCACCGCCTCGCCGCGCGCCAGCAAACGCTCGGCCACATGCATGCCGATGAAGCCGGCCGCGCCCGTGACGATGACCGGCGCCGCCATCAGCCCCGCCCGACGCCGGCGTACCGGAAGCCGCGGCGCTTCATGTCGTCGGGACGATAGATGTTGCGCAGATCGACCAGCACCGGCTGCGTCATCAGCAGCTTGACGCGGTCGAAGTCCAGCGCGCGGAACTGATCCCACTCGGTGACGATGACCACCGCATCGGCGCCGGCGACGGCGTCGTAGGCGTTGCCCTTCATCGTCACCTCGGGCAGCAGTTTCTCCGCCTCGTGCATCCCCTCCGGATCGAAGGCCTGGACCCGGGCGCCGGCGGCGATCAGCGCCGGGGCGATGTCCAGCGACGGAGCGTCGCGCATGTCGTCGGTGTTCGGCTTGAAGGTCAGGCCCAAGAGGGCGATCGTCTTGCCCGCGACGCTGTCGCCCAGCGTCTTCTCCACCCGCCCGGCCATGGCCTTCTTGCGCGCGTCGTTGACCTCCACCGTCGTCTCTATCAGGCGGGTCGGCGCGCCGTGCTGCTGGGCCGTGCGGACCAGGGCCAGGGTGTCCTTGGGAAAGCAGCTGCCGCCATAGCCGGGACCCGCGTGCAGGAACTTGGCCCCGATCCGCTTGTCCAGGCCGATGCCGCGCGACACCTGCTGCACGTCCGCGCCCACCGCCTCGCACAGATCCGCCATCTCGTTGATGAAGGTGATCTTCATCGCCAGGAAGGCGTTGGCGGCGTATTTGATCAGCTCCGAGGTGCGCCGGCCGACGAACAGCACCGGGCTCTCGTTCAGGTTCAGCGGGCGATAAAGTTCGCTCATCACCGTCTCGGCGCGGCGGCCCGCGTCGTCCTCGCCGGGATTGATCCCCACCACGACCCGGTCGGGCCGCTTGAAGTCGCCGATGGCGGCGCCCTCGCGCAGGAACTCGGGGTTGGAGACCACGGCGAAGTCGGCGTCCGGATTGACCTTGCGGATGATCGCCTCGACCTCGTCGCCCGTACCGACCGGGACCGTGGACTTGGTCACCACCACGGTGAAGCCCTCGATCAGGCCGGCGATCTCCTCGGCGGCGGCGTAGACATAGGACAGGTCGGCATGGCCGTCGCCCCGCCGGCTGGGCGTGCCCACGGCGATGAAGACCGCGTCGGCCCGGCGGATCGCCTCCGAGCCGTCCAGCGTGAAGGACAGCCGGCCCTCGCGCACATTGTCCGCGACCAGCTCCTCGAGCCCCGGCTCGTAGATCGGGATTTCGCCCCGGTTCAGCCGCTCGATCTTCGACGGGTCCTTGTCGATGCAGGTCACCGTGTGACCGAAGTCCGCAAAACAGGCTCCCGACACAAGGCCGACGTAACCCGTGCCGATCATCGCTACGCGCATCAACATCCTCCAAGGCGACGCCCGCCTATAGGCCAGGCGGCGCCGTTCGCACCACAGGAAAGGTCAGGGGACCCGCCGCTTCTCCAGCTTGCGCGCCAGGGTGCGGCGATGCATCCCCAGCCGCCGCGCGGCCTCCGAGATGTTGAAGTCCGTCTCCACCAGCGTCTCGTGGATCCGTTCCCACTCCAGCGTCTTGATCGAGGTCGGGCGCGCCGCCAGCGGCGTCTCGGCATCGCCCCCGGCGCGGCCGAAGGCGGCCTCGATGTCGTCGGTGTTGGCGGGCTTGGCCAGATAGTGGCGGGCGCCCAGCTTGATCGCCTCCACCGCCGTGGCGATGCTGGCGAAACCGGTCAGGACCACGATGTTCATGTCGGGGTCGAAGGCGTGCAGCGTCTCCACGCAGCCCAGGCCCGACGCCGCGCCCAGCTTCAGGTCGACCACGGCGTAGCCGGGACGGTGGACCTTCAGCACATCCGCCATCTGCTCCGGCCCGGCGGCGCTGACCACGGTATAGCCGCGCCGCTCGAACGAGCGCCGCAGCGTCTGCGAGAAGGCCGCGTCGTCCTCGACGATCAGCAGCAGGCGCGGGTCAGTCATGGGCGGCCTCCGGCGGCGCGATGGCGGCGAACGGCAGGGTCAGCGTCACCTCGCCGCCGCCGGCCGGCGGATTGGAGGCGCTGACGGCGCCGCCCAGCGACCGCACCACGTTGAATAGCAGAAACAGGCCCAGGCCCGCGCCCGGCCGCGGCTTGGTGGAGGCGTAGGGCCGGCCCAGCTTCTCCAGGATCTCCGGTGCGAAGCCGGGGCCGTCGTCGCGGACGGCGATGCGCAGCGCCTCGCCCTCGGTCCAGGTCAGCACCCGGATATGGCGCGCCCCCGCCTCGCGCGCATTGTCGAACAGGACGGTGAACACCTGGCGCAGCGCCGGATCGGCGATCATCGGCGGATCGCCCCGCAGGCCGTGCTCCAGCGCCACCTCGATCGCCGGGTCGACGCCGCGCCAGTCCTCGACCACCTCGGCCAGGAAGCGTCGCACGCTGGTCCGGACCGGCGCCTGGGCGCGCGCCTCGCCCGCAGACATCAGGATGCCGCTGACGATGGACTTGCAGCGCGCCACCTCGGCCTGCATCACCGCCAGGTCCTGCTTCAGGTCCGGATCGTCGAACGCCCGCATCCGCCGCCAGTCGCCCAGGATCACCGACAGGGAGGCCAGCGGCGTGCCCAGCTCGTGCGCCGCGCCCGAGGCCAGCAGGCCCATGCGGACGATGTGGTCGTGCTCCGCCGCCTGCTGGCGCAGGGCCGCCATGGCGGCGTCGCGGGCGCTGAGATTGCGGCTGATGCGGGTGACGAACAGCACCAGCAGCACCGCCACCAGCATGAAGCTGACCAGGCTGCCCTGGAGATAGAGGCTGGTCAGGGCGCCGTCCCGCGCGAGGGGCAGGTCCAGCGGCCGGTTGTGCAGACCCAGGCCCGCGAAGCACAGGCTGGTCGCGGCGATCAGCGCCCAGGCGTGGACCGGCGACAGCAGCACCGCGCCCAGCACCACCTGCAGCAGATACAGGGAGATGAAGGGATTGGCCGGGCCGCCCGTCAGGTGCAGCTGCCACGTCAGCGCCGCCACATCGACCAGCAGGGCCAGCATCAGTTCGCGGTCGGACACGCCGGACCGCCGGACCGTGATCGGCGCCCAGACCAGGTTGAACAGGGCCAGTCCCGCCGGGGCCAGAAGCAGCCAGTCCAGCGGCAGGGCGATGTCCATCGTGTAGTGGACCAGCAGGATCGTCGCCACCTGCCCCGCCACCGCCAGCCAGCGCAGCTGGATCAGCAGCAGCATGTTCCGCCGGTTGGCGCCCGCGTGCGAGGTCACCGCCTCGCCCCGGACGCCCAGGCCCAGCATCCGCTCCAGCAGGGCCGTCACCGCGCGCGCCTGCGCCGGTCGCGCCGCAGCAGGACGAGGCCGGCCACGCTCAGCGCCGCCAGGCCGAACCAGGTCAGGGCGTAGACCAGATGGCTGTTGGAGAAGCGCACCACCGTGAGCCCGCCGCGCGGCCAGTCCGCGCCCGGCGCCGCGTCGGCGTCGATGAAATAGGGGGCGACGGGTCCCAGCCCCTTTGTCGCCGCGATGGCCTGGACATCGCGCGAATACCAGCGGCCGGCCGCGGGATCGTTGGCGCGCAGGAAGCCGCCGCCCGGCTCGGTGATCCGCAGCAGCCCCTCGACCCGCGTCTCGCCCTCGGGCCGCCCGTCGCTCCGGCTCGCCGGATCGCGCCGCTCGGACGGGACGAAGCCGCGGTTGACCAGGACGATGAAGCCGGCGTCCGCGCGCAGCGGCGTCATCACCCAATAGCCCGCGCCCAGGTCGGTGACCGCCTGCGCCAGGGTCTCGCGATCATGCAGGAAGACGCCCCGGACGAAGACGCGGCGATATTGGTCGGCCCGCCGCTCGACGCCGGGCCAGGCGGCCGGGGCGGGCGCGGGCGTCGCGGCGGCGTGGATGCGGGCGTCGACCTGGGCAATCAGCTCGGTCTTCCAGGCCAGGCGTTGCAGTTGCCAGACGCCCAGGGCCACGAACAGCACGACCAGCGCCCCCAGCGCCAGCGCCAGCGCCAGCGCCGCGACGGCCGTCCGCCCCCGCCGGACCGGCGGACGACGCGGCGTCTCTGTATCGATCGGCGGAATGCGGCGCCTCCCGCGGCGGCTCAGCCCATGCCGGTCATCTGGTGGGCGCCGGGCATCATGTTGACGTTCAAATGATACATCACCCACAGCGAGCCGGCCAGGCAGATCGCCACGATCACGACGGTGAAGATCAGCGCCATCATGGTCCAGCCGCCCTCGGACTTGGTGTTCATGTGCAGGAAGAAGATCATGTGCACCACGATCTGCACCACGGCGGCGGCCATCACGAGCATCGCCGTGACATTGGCCGACAGCACGCCGGTCATCACCAGGGCGAAGGGGATGGCGGTCAGGACCACCGACAGGACGAAGCCGGTCATATAGCCCCGGAACGAGCCGTGGCTGTGCGCCTCGTGGTCCGGATGGCCGATCGCGTCGGACGCCGGGGACTCGGACTTGGCGGCGCTCATCGCAGCATTCCCATCAGATAGACGAAGGTGAAGACGCCGATCCAGATGACGTCCAGGAAGTGCCAGAACATCGACAGGCACGTCAGGCGGCGCCTGTTGGCCGGGATCAGGCCCTTCATCCCGACCTGGACCATCAGCGTCACGAGCCAGATGACGCCGAAGGTCACATGCAGGCCGTGCGTCCCGACCAGGGTGAAGAAGGCCGACAGGAAGGCGCTGCGCTGGGGCGTGGCGCCCTCGTGGATCAGGTGGCCGAACTCGTAGAGTTCGATGCCCAGGAAGGCCAGGCCGAACAGGCCGGTGACGGCCAGCCAGACCTGGGTCTGGCGCACCGCCCCCCGGTCCATCGCCAGCATGGCGAAGCCGTAGGTGATCGAAGAGAACAGCAGCATGGCCGTGTTCAGCGCCACCAGGTTCAGGTCGAACAGCTCCTTGGGCCCCGGCCCGGCGGCGTAACTGCCGCCCACGACGCCGAACACCGCGAACAGCATCGCGAAGATCAGGCAGTCGCTCATCAGATAGAGCCAGAATCCCAGCAGTGTGCTGGAGCCCTCCGGATGGTGCGGCTCCTCCTCCAGGTGGAAGATGTGCGGCGCCGGCGTCTCGGTCGTGGTCGCGCTCATGGATCAGGCCTCCGCCGACGCCAGGGCGCGGGTCCGCGCCTCTTCGGTCGCGCGCACCTCATCGGCGGGGATGTGATGATCGCGGTGATAGTTGAAGGTGTGGCCGATGGCGACCGCCAGCACGCCCAGGAAGCTGAGCGCCGCCAGCCACCAGATGTACCAGACCAGGGCCAGGCCCATCACCAGGCACAGGCCGGCGATGATCACGCCCGCGCCCGTGTTGCTGGGCATGTGGATGTCGCGATAGCCGCCGGTCGGCCGCTCGTAGCCGCGCCGCTTCATGTCCCACCAGGCGTCGCCGTCGTGGATCACCGGCGTGAAGGCGAAGTTGTAGTCCGGCGGCGGCGAGGAGGTCGCCCACTCCAGGGTGCGCCCGCCCCACGGGTCCCCGGTCAGGTCGCGCAGCTTGTCGCGGTTGATGATGCTGACCGCGAACTGGATGAACATGGCGGCGATGCCGACGGCGATCACCCCCGCGCCGATCGCGGCGATGACGAACCAGATGTGCAGCGACGGATCGTCGAACACCCGCATCCGGCGCGTCACCCCCATCAGGCCCAGGACATACAGCGGCGCGAAGGCCAGCCAGAAGCCGACGACCCAGCACCAGAAGCTGACCAGCCCCCACTTCCGGTCCAGCCGGAAACCGAACGCCTTGGGCCACCAGAAGTTGATGGCGGCGAACAGGCCGAACAGCACCCCGCCGATGATGACGTTATGGAAGTGGGCGATCAGGAACAGGCTGTTGTGCAGCACGAAGTCGGCCGGCGGCACCGCCAGCAGCACGCCCGTCATCCCGCCGATCACGAAGGTCAGCATGAAGGCGATCAGCCACATCATCGGCAGTTCGAAGCGGATGCGGCCACGATACATCGTGAACAGCCAGTTGAAGATCTTCGCCCCGGTCGGGATCGAGATGATCATCGTCGTGATGCCAAAGAAGCTGTTCACCGAGGCGCCCGAGCCCATGGTGAAGAAGTGGTGCAGCCACACCAGGTACGACAGGATGGTGATGACCACCGTGGCGTACACCATCGACGTATAGCCGAACAGCCGCTTGCCCGAGAAGGTCGAGGCGATCTCGGAATAGACGCCGAACAGCGGCAGGATCAGGATGTAGACCTCCGGGTGGCCCCAGATCCAGATCAGGTTCACGTACATCATCGGGTTGCCGCCGAAGTCGTTCGTGAAGAAGTTGGTGCCGACGTAGCGGTCCAGCGTCAGCAGGGCCAGCACCGCCGTCAGCACCGGGAAGGACGCGACGATCAGGATGTTGGTGCACAGCGACGTCCAGGTGAAGACCGGCATCTTCATCATCGACATGCCGGGCGCGCGCATCTTCACGATGGTCGCGATCAGGTTGATCCCCGACAGGGTGGTGCCCACCCCCGCGACCTGCAGCCCCCATATGTAATAGTCGACCCCGACCCCGGGGCTGTAGCCGATGCCCGACAACGGCGGATAGGCCAGCCAGCCTGTGCGGGCGAACTCGCCCACGAACAGCGAGGCCATGACGATGATCGCGCCCGCCGTCGTCATCCAGAAGCTGAAATTGTTCAGGAAGGGGAAGGAGACGTCCCGCGCGCCGATCTGCAGCGGCACGATGTAGTTCATCAGGCCGGTGACCAGCGGCATGGCCACGAAGAAGATCATGATCACGCCGTGGGCGGTGAAGATCTGGTCATAGTGGTGGGCGTTCAGATAGCCTTCCGACCCGCCGAAGGCCATCGCCTGCTGCAGGCGCATCATGATGGCGTCGGCGAAGCCGCGCACGAACATGATCAGGCCCAGGATCATGTACATGATCCCGATCTTCTTGTGGTCCACGGTAGTGAACCACTCCTTCCACAGATAGCCCCAGAGCCTGAACCAGGTCAGCGCCCCGATCAGGGCGGCGGCCCCCAGGGCGACGACGATCATGGTCACCACCAGGATCGGCTCGTGCAGCGGCAGGGCCTCCCAGGTCAGGCGGCCGAAGATGAGGGGGATGAGTTGGTCAGCGGACATCGGCGACGGGCGCTCAGGAGTTGGCGTCGCGGTCGCCGGCCGGGGCCGGCGTCGCCGCGAAGGCGGAAAGGAAGGCCGTCGGCGCGCCCTGCGGGACCAGGCCCTGGCCCTGCAACGGACTCATGTCGATCGGACCGCGCTCGGCGTTCCTCAGTTCGGCCTGACGCTGGCGGCTCGCTGCGGCGGCCTCGGCCTGGAGCGGGGTGCAGATGGCCATGACGTAGCTGTCGTCCGAGCCGAAATAGGCCGGCGCCTTCCCGCGCCCGGCGTACTTGTCATAGACCAGCGGCATGGTGTTGCGGATCGAGGCCATGGACAGGCCGCCTCTGCGGTCGATGTCCATCATCTCGCCCATGCACATCTTCCCCGGTTCGACGCACATGTTCAGGATCGCGTCCCACAGGTCGCCGTCGACGGCCGAGAAGCGCATGACGGGGACCTTCTCGCTGGGCCGCTCCAGCTCCAGGTAGCGCTCGCGGTCCAGGGTCCCGCCGTCCCGCCGGACCTCGCCGATCCATCGGTCGAAGCCGGCCTGGTCCAGGCCGTGGAAGCGGAAGCGCATGTTGGAGAAGCCGTCGCCGGAATAGTTGGCCGAGAAGCCGTCGTATTCGCCCGGATAGTTGATGACCGCGTGCAGCTTCGTCTCCATGCCGGGCATGGCGTAGATCTGGCCCGCCAGCGCCGGGACGTAGAAAGAGTTCATCACCGACGAGGAGGTGATGTGGAAGCGGATCGGGCGGTCCACCGGCGCGGCCATCTCATTGACCGTCGCCACCCCGTACTGCGGGTAGATGAACATCCATTTCCAGTCGAGCGCGACCACGTTCACCTGCAGCGGCTCGACCTGCCCGGCGGCGGCCTGCCCCGTCTTGATCCGGTCCAGCGGGCGGTACGGGTCCAGCAGGTGGGTGCCGGCCCAGGTCAGGGCCCCCAGGCAGATGATGATCAGCAGCGGCGCCGACCAGATCACCAGCTCCAGCGAGGTCGAGTGATCCCAGTCGGGATCGTATTCCGCCTCCTTGTTCGACGCCCGGTACTTCCAGGCGAACAGGACGGTCAGCGCCATCACCGGGATGATGATCAGCAGCATCAGCAGGGTCGAGAGGACCAGCAGGTCGCGCTGCTGGCCCGCGATGTCGCCGGCGGGGCTCAGCACGACCATGTTGCAGGCCGACAGCAGCGCCGCGAGGGGCGCGATCAGAAGTAGGCGCAGGCGGCGCAAGGCGGCTCCGATCGATAGGCGTCGCGCGGCGAGGGCGCGCGGCGACGGTCCGGGGAGGATGTGAGCGGGGCGATAATCGCCTTCCGGAGGGAACGACATTGGACAATCTGTCCTATCCTCTCGCGACGCCTTTGGGCGCAAAGGGCCGGCCGACAGAATGCGGCGTTGCGCCGTAAGCCTTGCCGATATGGAGCCAAACCAGCTCATGACCGCCTCGACGACCCCTTCGTCCGAGTCCCTGGAACGCGACGCCGCCGCTATCAACACCCGGCACGGCAAGGTGGATGCAGGCGAAATCGCGATCGGCGTGATTATCGGCCGAACGTCGGAGTTCTTCGACTTCTTCGTCTACGCCATCGCATCGGTGGTGGTGTTCCCCCAGCTGATCTTTCCCTTCGTGGGCGCGGTGGGCGGAACCCTGCTGTCCTTCTCCTTCTTCGCCCTGGCCTTCCTGGCCCGGCCGCTGGGCACCCTGATCTTCATCAACGTCGACCGCCGCTTCGGGCGCGGGACCAAGCTGACCACCGCCCTGTTCCTGCTGGGCACCTCGACCGTGGCCGTGGCCTTCATCCCCGGCTATGCGACCATCGGCGTCTGGGCGCCGATCCTGCTGGCCCTGACCCGCATCGGCCAGGGCGTGGCCCTGGGCGGCGCCTGGGACGGCCTGGCCTCTCTCCTGGCCCTGAATGCGCCGGAGAACCGCCGCGGCTGGTTCGCCATGGTGCCGCAACTGGGCGCGCCCATCGGCCTGGTCGTCGCCTCGGCCCTTTTCGCCTTCTTCCTGAACACCCTGTCGGCGGCCGACTTCCTGGACTGGGGCTGGCGCTATCCCTTCTTCGTCGCCTTCGCCATCAATGTGGTGGCCCTGTTCGCGCGGCTGCGGATCGTGGTCACCCCGGCCTTCCGCAAGCTGTTCGAGACCAAAGAGCTCCAGCCCACGCCGGTCGTCCAGGCCGTGCGCGAGGAAGGGCCGAAGATCGCCATCGGCGCCTTCGCCCCCCTGGCCAGCTTCGCCATGTTCCACATGGTGACGGTCTTCCCCCTGTCATGGATCTTCCTGTTCACGCGCGAGACGCCGGTGCGCTTCCTGCTGATCGAGATGGCCGGCGCGGTGTTCGGCCTGCTGGCCATCCTGGCCTCGGGCCTGCTGGCGGACCGCTACGGCCGCCGCACCCTGCTGGCGGTCACCGCCGCCGGCATCGCGGCCTTCTCCGGCTTCGCTCCCCAGTTGCTGAACGGCGGGCCGGTCGGGGAACTGACCTACATGATCTCGGGCTTCATCCTGCTGGGCCTGTCCTTCGGCCAGGCCTCGGGGCCGGTGGCGTCCAGCTTCACCCTGGCCAACCGCTACACCGCCTCGGCCCTGACCTCGGACCTGGCCTGGCTGTTCGGCGCCGGATTCGCCCCGCTGGCCGCCCTGTGGATCTCAAGCCATTTCGGCCTGATCGCCGCCGGCGCCTATCTGCTGTCGGGCGCCGTCTGCACCCTGCTGGCGCTGTGGCTGAACCGCGAACTGGCCTTCAGCGCCTCCGACCGCCCCCGCCGCCGCTAGGGTCGATCGACATTCGCCCATGATCGTCCTTCCGGGGCGTCCGAAGGACGAACTCGGAGCCCGGGAGGACGATGTCGGAGGCGGAACATGAGCTCCGCCTCAATTCCCAGGCCCCGATTTCTCCCGCTTCCTACTGCAAGTTCACGTCCGACACCCCGCCCGCATCCGGCGTGGTCTTGGTCAGGTTCGCCTTCAGCACCTGGTAGCCGAAGCCCAGCGCGCCCTTGTCCGACACCCAGACCCGGCCGTCGTCGGCGTCGAAGCGGATCAGGGTCAGGCGCGGGTCGTCCTTGCCGTTCGGATACCAGGCGGCGACGACGGGGTTCCAGTAGCGGTCGATCCGTTCGCGGTCCTGGTCGATCGACAGGGCGCCGTGGATGCAGGCCTGCACCTTCTGGTCCTTGGCCTGATAGCAGAACATGCCCTGCTGTCCGCCCGTCGCGACATCGCGGGCGAAGTCGGTGTCGTCGCGACTGAAGAACCAGATGGTCCCGGTCTCGGGCTCGCCGAAACCGGTCATGGGCTGGTGGTGATAGCCCGGCTGGTCGATCCCCAGCATGCCGGTGTTCGACTCCTTCAGGCTCTTCCAGAATTCCTTTTCCGCTTCCTGCGGCGTCAATGGGTCCGACATGGCGGTCTCCTGTTCTTCG
The DNA here is from genome assembly GCA_023390245.1 of Pseudomonadota bacterium. GTDB lineage: Bacteria > Pseudomonadota > Alphaproteobacteria > Caulobacterales > Caulobacteraceae > Brevundimonas. Next base: position 2,601 of record JAEWDF010000078.1, on the reverse strand, counting down.
GGAGCAGGATCAACCGTCGGGCCGGGCGGCGGTTCCTACGGCCCAGCCACCCAGGGCGCGCGCTCCGCCCCGAACAGCGTCGCCAGGTGGATCAGCAGCAGCAGGGCCGCGGCGCCGGACAGCAGCATCAGGAAGCGCCACGGCGCCATGCGCGGCCCGCGCAGCGGATCGGGCGGCCGCGCCCCGCGCCAGCCGGCGAACACCATCACCGCGAGGGCGCCGCCGAGCAGCGCCAGGGTCGTGACCAGATCCATCCCTCGCCAGTGGCCGAGGATCGCCTTGCGGGCAAGCGCCAAGCCTTGCCGAACCGTTAATCTTCACGCCTCGTTAACCGGATCGTCCCAGGAATTCCGGACCGGCGGGCGGATTTCCACAGGATTGGCCGGGCGCCGCTAGATATTGGGGTTAACCACGCGTTTACACCCCTGATCTCGTCGTTATAGCCTTCGCCCCATGGGTCGGGAGACGAATCAGTGAGCGCAGCGGCGCCGTGGAGCGTTAAGGGGATCGACCCCAAGGCCCGCGAGATCGCCAAGGATCTCGCGCGGCGCTCCGGCATGACCCTGGGCGAATGGCTCAACTCCATGATCATGGAAGGCGACGACGAGGACGAGGGCTATGTCCCCCTGGCCCGCCGCCCCCACGCCGTCGACGGCTACGAACGCCGCAACCGCCAGCGCCGGCTGGACGACGCCTATGAGCCCTCGGGCGACGGCTGGCAGCGGCTGAGCGCCTCGGTCGACGCCATCGCCGCGCGACTGGAGGCGGCGGAGCGCCGCTCGACCGTCGCCATCCAGGGGGTGGACCAGGCGGTCGCCGGCCTGGTGCGCCGCATGGACGGCCAGGATGTCGAGACCAAGGCCGGCGCGCGCCGCCTGGACGACATCGCCGAGGAACTGCGCGAGGGCCACCGCCGCCTTCGCGCCTTCGAACGCGACACCGGCCCCCGGACCCAGGAGACCTTCACCAAGGTCGAGCAGTCGCTGGGCGCCCTCGCCGGGCGCCTCTACGACATCGAGGAGCGCCAGCGCGCCGGCGTCAACGACCTGCGCCAGCGCATGGAGCAGGTCGAGAAGACGGCCGGATCGGGCGCGGGGTCGGACCGGCTGGCCCAGGTCGGGGCGCGGCTGGATCAGGCCCAGGGCCGCACCACCGAGGCGCTGCGGGCGCTGGAGCGCTCCTTCGCCGAACTGGACCGGCGCCTGCGGACCGCCGAGGCCCGGGTCGAGCCGGAGGGCGCGCGCGAGGCCGCCCGGTTCGAGAAGCTGGCCGAGACCCTGTCGCGCCAGGTCGAGTCCAACCGCGCCGAGATGATGCGCCGGCTGGACACCGCCGAGACCGAGAACCGCATCGACCGGATCGAACGCGCCGTCCTGGCCATCGGCGACCAGCTGAAGTCGTCCGAGCACAAGGGCGCCCAGGCGGTGGAGGCCATGGGCCGCGAGGTCCTGCGCATCGCCCAGAACCTGAACGGCCGCGTCCAGGCGATGGAGGCGGGCGAGGCCGCCCGCGCCGAGACCGTCACCCGCGCCGTCGTCGCGCGCCTGGACCAGGACTTCGCCCGCCAGGCCGAGCGGCTGGACCAGAAGCTGGCGGCCGCGGACGACCGCCACGCCCTGGCGCTGGAAAAGCTGGGCGGCGAGATCACCCGCATCTCCGACCGGCTCAGCGACCGCATCGCCCAGTCTGAGCGTCGCTCGCAGCAGGCGCTGGAGGACATCGGCCGGCGTCTGGCCGAAAGTTCCGACCGGATCGAGCAGCGCTACGACCGCGCCTCCGGCGAATTGGCCGAGCGCATGCGGCTCAGCGAGGAGCGCACCGCGCGCCTGCTGGCCGAGGCGCGCGAGAACATCGAGGCCCGCGGCCCGACGACGGGGCCCGATCCGGCGCCGGAGCCGGCCGGCCCGCCTTCCGAGCCGGAGACCGCGGCCGAGGCGCCCCAGGCCGACTGGCGCGCCGCCGCCTTCCCCGACGAATCCTTCGCCATCGAGGACTGGTCCAGCGACCCGGTCGCGCCGGAGGCCGCCGCCGCCGCGCCCTTCCCGTCCGCCGCCCCTCCGGCCGAGACCGCTTCGCCCGAGATCGCGGCGCCGGCGCCTCGGGCCGAACCCCTCCCCGAGCCCCGGCCTTCGCCGCTGATCCAGCCGTTCGGCTTCGGCGGCGCCGACGTCGAGGACGCGCTGGAGGCGACCGCCCCGGCCTTCACTGCCGAGCCCGCCGACCTGGCCGCGCCCGCCCTCGACGAACCGGACGAGTTCGCCGCCGAGACCGACTTCGTCGATCCGCGCCGCCTGCGGGCCAGCATGGCCGCCGCAGCGACCGCCGGCCGCGCCAGTTCGACCCGCAGCACGATCGACGCCGCCCGCGCCGCCATGGCCGCGCCCGAGGAACCGGCCCCGCGCGCGGGCTTCGGCCTGAAACCCCGGCGGGGCGGCAAGTCCAAGCTGCAGGAGCGGCTGGACAAGCAGGCGGCCCGCGACGGCTCCACCGTCAAGAAGGCGCTGCTGGCCTCGGTCACGGCCGTCGCCCTGACCGGCGGCGTCTATGGCTACGCCGCTCTGACCGGCGGCGCCGGCCTTGAGCGCCTGTCGCTCCCGGGCC
>JAEWDF010000003.1 GCA_023390245.1 Pseudomonadota bacterium | reverse complement strand
GAGCGCCTGGAGGGTCGAGGGGGATACTCGGCCGAACCCGGACGGTTCTCGCAGGAGCCGCCGGCCCGTCGCAGGCTTATGGGGTTAGGCGATAAGACCGCCACCACTCGACGCCCCGAGCTTGCAGAACAATCCTCCGCGCGGAGCGTCGGACCTTCGTCGAAACGGTAACATCACACACGATCTCCGGGCGAACGCCCGGCGCTCCGCCCAGCCCTCCTCAACTCCGCCCGAAAGGACGGGGACGAACACCCATGCCTGGACAGGAGCACCCCATGGCCAACCCCAAGTCCCGCCGCCCCCGGCCCGGTCGCGGCCTGCCGCCACCGCCGCGCCAAACCCCCGAGGAGGAGGCCGAGGACGCCCGGCTGCGTCGGCAGCTCTGGCGCGAACTGCAGAGGCTGGACCTCGTCATCGCCCGCAAGCGCGCCCGGGACGAGCGCCGCCGGCTCGGCCTGGAGCCGGAGGGCGTCTTCACCGTCTGCGCCGCAAGCACATGTGGGCCGTTGCCCGGCGACGCTTGAACCCGGCGCCGTCCGAACCACATACTCACCCGAACGCCGTCGGAATCGACGGGCCGTGTCGAACCGCCCCCGCATTTCGCGACGGGGCGGGCGTCGCGGCGGGCCGGCGATCATCAAGGGCCCTGGAGTATGTGCATCATGTCCGAGACGAAAATCCTGCCCGTCCTGCCGCTGAGAGACATCGTGGTCTTTCCGCACATGGTCGTGCCGCTGTTCGTGGGCCGCGAGAAGTCGGTCAAGGCGCTCGACGAAATCATGAAGGGCGACAAGCAGATCCTGCTGGCGACCCAGAAGAATTCGGTCGACGACGATCCGTCGCCCGAGGCCATCTATCCCACCGGGGTTCTGGCCAATGTGCTGCAGCTGCTGAAGCTGCCCGACGGCACCGTCAAGGTGCTGGTCGAGGGCAAGGGCCGCGCGCGCCTGACCCGCTTCACCGACCGCGCCGACTTCTTCGAGGCTGAGGCCGAGGACATCGCCGACGACGCGGGCGACATCGCCCAGTCCGAGGCCATGGTCCGCGCCGTGGTCGAGCAGTTCGAGAACTATGTGAAGCTGAACAAGAAGGTCCCGCCCGAGGCCCTCAGCTCCATCCCCCAGATCACCGATCCGTCCAAGCTGGCCGACTCGGTCGCCGCCCACCTGTCGGTCAAGATCACCGACAAGCAGGCGCTGCTGGAGACCATCGAGGTGCCGGCGCGCCTGGAGAAGGTCTATGGCCTGATGGAGGGCGAGATCTCGGTCCTCCAGGTGGAGAAGAAGATCCGCAGCCGCGTCAAGCGGCAGATGGAGAAGACCCAGCGCGAATACTATCTCAACGAGCAGATGAAGGCGATCCAGCGCGAGCTGGGCGAGACCGACGACCAGCGCGACGAGATCATGGAGCTCGAGAAGCGCATCCGGAAGACGCGCCTGTCCAAGGAGGCGCGGGCCAAGGCCGACGCCGAGGTCAAGAAGCTGCGCAACATGAGCCCGATGTCGGCGGAATCGACCGTCGTGCGGAACTATCTCGACTGGCTGCTGTCCATCCCGTGGGGCAAGGCGCGGCAGAAGCCAATCGACCTGGCCAAGGCCGAGGCCATCCTCGAGGAGGACCACTACGGCCTGGAGAAGGTCAAGGAGCGGATCGTCGAATACCTGGCCGTCCAGGCGCGCACCGGCAGCCTGAAGGGCCCGATCCTGTGCCTGGTCGGCCCGCCCGGCGTCGGCAAGACGTCGCTGGCCAAGTCGATCGCCAAGGCGACCGGCCGCGAATACGTCCGCATGTCGCTGGGCGGCGTGCGCGACGAGGCCGAGATCCGCGGCCACCGCCGGACCTATATCGGCTCCATGCCCGGCAAGATCATCCAGTCGATGAAGAAGGCCAAGACCACCAACGCCTTCGTCCTTCTGGACGAGATCGACAAGCTGGGCGCCGACTGGCGCGGCGACCCGTCCTCGGCCCTGCTGGAGGTGCTGGACCCGGCCCAGAACTCCACCTTCGGCGACCACTATCTGGAGGTCGACTACGACCTGTCGCAGGTCATGTTCGTCACCACGGCCAACAGCCTGAACATGCCGCAGCCGCTGATGGACCGGATGGAGATCATCCGGGTGTCCGGCTACACCGAGGACGAGAAGGTCGAGATCGCCAAGCGCCACGTCCTGCCCAAGCAGCTGGAAGACCACGGCCTGAAGGCCGGGGAATTGGTCGTGCCGGAAGAGACCATCCGCGACCTGATCCGCTACTACACCCGCGAGGCCGGCGTGCGCTCGCTGGAGCGCGCCCTGGGCGGCCTGGCCCGCAAGGCGGTGCGCGAGATGGCGCGGACCCGGGCCGTCTCCATCACCGTCGATGCGGAGAAGCTGGCCGAATACGCCGGCGTTCGGAAGTTCCGCTACGGCGAGACGGACGAGGAGGATCAGGTCGGCATCGTCACCGGCCTGGCCTGGACCGAGTTCGGCGGCGACATCCTGACCATCGAGGCGATCAAGATGCCGGGCCGCGGCCGCATGACCGTGACCGGCAACCTCAAGGAGGTGATGAAGGAGTCGATCTCGGCGGCGGCCTCCTATGTGCGGGCGCGGGCGCTCAGCTTCGGCGTCAAGCCGCCGGTGTTCGAGAAGACCGACATCCACGTCCACGTGCCGGACGGCGCCACGCCCAAGGACGGCCCGTCCGCCGGCGTCGCCATGACGGTGGCCATGGTCTCGGTCCTGACCGGCGTGCCGATCCGCAAGGACATCGCCATGACCGGCGAGATCACCCTGCGTGGCCGCGTCACCGCCATCGGCGGCCTGAAGGAGAAGCTGCTCGCGGCGCTCCGCTCGGGCGTCAGGACGGTGCTGATCCCGCAGGAGAATGAGAAGGACCTGGCCGACGTGCCGGACAATGTGAAGTCGGCGCTGGAGATCGTGCCGATCTCCACGGCCGACGAGGCGCTGAAGTGGGCCCTGACCGGCTCGCTGACGCCGGTCGAATGGGACGAGGAGGCCGAGCCTTTGCCTCCGCCCGCCCCGGCGACGACCGACCCGGCCACCGTGTCGGTCAGCCACTGACCCTGCGGCCGGTTTGAGACGAAACGCGCCCGGTAACCATCCCGGGCGCGTTTTCGCTTTTGACGCGAGCGGCGATCCGCCCTTTAGTGATTCGCTTTTGGGGAGGACCGCATGACGAAGATGGAACTGGTCGGCCGCATGGCCCAGGCGGCCGACATCAGCCGCGACCAGGCCCGCGCCGCCCTGGAGGCCTTCACCGACGGGGTGACCGAGGCCCTGTCGCAGGGCAGCGACGTCAAGCTGATCGGTTTCGGCAGCTTCGTCGCCGTCGACCGCAAGGCCGGCGTCGCCCGCAATCCCCAGACCGGAGAGGCCATCGCCCGGCCCGCCAGCCGCACCGCGCGCTTCCGTCCCGGCGAAGGTCTGAAAAGCGCCTTGAACGGATAGGGCGGGGAGGGCATGAAGCCCGCTCGCCTGTGGGGCGGCTAGCTCAGCTGGTCAGAGCATCTCGTTTACACCGAGAGGGTCGGCGGTTCGAACCCGTCGCCGCCCACCAGGACTCGAAAGGGCCGCCGGATCGCTCCGGCGGCCCTTTGACTTTTTCCGCTAATCGCTTCGATCAGAAGCGGAAGCTGGCCCGCAGCAGCAGCGAATAGCGGACGTAATCCTCCAGCAGCTCCGCGTCGCCCGTGATCGCCAGCATGCCCAACTCGTTGCCGAAGTTCAGGCGGAAGCCGAGGATCGGTCCGCCGCCTTCGATGGCGTCCGGCGTCAGGATGAAGTCCGGCCCGCCGCTGCGGAACCGCGCGATGGTCTCGCCCGCGTCGACCGACAGGTTCTGGCGGTAGCCGATCCGCAGTTCCGGCCGCAGCCAGCCGTTGCGGCCGAAGCCGTAGCCGATATTCATCGCCGCCACGGCCGAGAAGATGTGGCTGTCGCGCTCGTCGATGCTCAGGTCGAAGCCGTCGCCGCCGCCGCTTTCGTCGCGGGCGCCTTCCGACAGGCGGAAGTATTCGGCGTAGATTTCCGGACGGAAGTTCCACTTGCCTGAGGTCCGCTCATACGACGCGCCGGCCGCCGCCGCGGCCGTCCAGCCGTGCCAGTCCGACTTATTATTCAGATAGACCCCGCTGGCCACCAGCGAACGATCGGCGCTGAAGCTGGCGTAGCCGCCGGCCGCCCGCGCCCAGGTCGTCCAGTACTGCCCCTGGGCGCGCCAGTAGAGGCCCAGCTCCAGCAGGTTGGCCGACAGGACTTCCTCGGCCTCCGCCTCCGGGTCCTCGATGTCCGAGGAGGTGAAGGCGACCGACAGGCCGACCGCGCCCAGATTGGTGCCCTTCTCGACGCCGCCCGCGACGCCGAAGCCCTCGGAGCGGAAGCCGTAGGATTCGGTCTTGTCCTTGTCGGCGTAGAAGTTGATCTCCTGCACCCAGGCGCTGGTCTCGCCCGGCTTGGCCGTGGCGTTGCGACCGGTCAGGGCCCGCGTCACCGCATCGACCCCGGCCGACAGCGACATCAGCGGGCCGCCCGAGTGGTCCGGCAACATCTGCTCATAGGCGTCGAAGAAGCCGTCGCGGCCGGTCTGGCTCAGGAACAGGTCGCGCAGCGTCTCGTTGGCGCCCAGCGCCGCATAGACGGCGTCGTAGGCCGACGCCTCGACCTTGATCATGCCCGCTTCGTCGGCGGTGCGGCGGCGGGCGTCGATATAGACCTCGTTGGCGGCCGTATCGACATCGGCCTCCACCACATACAGGTAGGGCGCGTTGTCCTGCAGCAGCGACTGGTCGATGTCGCCGACATTCAGGGTTCCCGCGCTGATGACGGTGAAGCGTTCGGGCTCGTCCAGCAGCGAGGAGAAGCGCACGCCCAGCTGCGCCCCGTCGGCGAGGGTGGCCGCGCCTGAGACGTTGAAGCCGCCCTGCGTGCCCGACTCGGGATCGATGTTCAGCACCAGGGTGCTGTCGCCGCCCACGTTCAGGCTGGTGATGTCGGTCAGTCCCTTCTGGCCCGCGACCAGGGTGCCGTTCGCCACGTCGATGTCCAGCAGGCCGTCGGTGTCGGAAATGGCGCCCGAGACCACGGCGCCGCCCGTGATGGTCAGCGAGTCCGCCCCGTCGCCGAAGGCGATCGCACCGACCACCGTGCCGTTCTCGATGCTGACGACATCGGCGCCTGAACCGAGCAGGATGTCGCCGACGATGGCCGGCTCGGCGCTGTTCGGCACGCCGTCGCCGTCCGAATCGTTCTCCTCCTCGACATCCTCGTCGACCACGCCGAACTGGCGGATGGAGACGCCGCTGGTGTTGGCCGAAAGGTCCATGGCGATCCGACGCCCATCCACTGCGCTGTCGTCGGCGGTGTTCTTGGTCAGGCCCGCGCCGATCGCGCCGGTGTTCACCACGGTCGTCAGCGAACCGGACAGGTCGCGGATGGCGACGGCGTCGCCGTGGTTGCCCGTGAAGCTGGCGGTGATCGTGCCGGCGTTCTCAAGACGGCCCAGCGTCGCGCCCTGGCCGACCAGGACGCCGGCGGCCACATGGGCGTCGTCGCCCGACGCGGCGGCCTGGATGGAGCCGGTGTTGACCAAGGCGGGCGCCGACGCGCCGGCGTTGACGGCGACCGCGGTGGCGGCGCCTTCCTTGGCCGTGGCGGAGATGGTGCCCTCGTTGCGGACCCCGCCCTCGATCGTCACCCCCTGGCCGCCATCCACGCCGATCCGCAGGGCGGTCGCGTCGTGATCGGCATAGAGCCCGGCGGCCTGGATGGTCCCGCGGTTGATGAGGCCATAGTCCTCGTTGTCCGCCGCGTCGCCAACGGCGCCCAGGGTCACCGCCTGGCTTGCTGACCCGATCTGCAGCGCGGGCGCGGAGCCGTAGGAGGTCAGGCTGGCCGTGGTCTCGCTGGCGTCAGAAATGCCGTCGCCGTCGCGGTCGGGGTCCTCGCTGTTCTTGACGCCGTCGCCGTCGTCGTCCTCGTCGCCGTTCTTGACGCCGTCGCCGTCATCGTCGCCATCGGCCCCGCCGCTGCCGTAGGTCGGGCCGCGATCGAGCACGACGCCGCCAGCGACATTGCCGGCCACCGACATCGCCGGTCCGCCCTGCAACAGGTCGTCGGCGTCGAGATCCTCCAGATAGAGGTATTCGTCCTTCACCTGTCCCGTGGACGGTGTCGCCGACGGAGGCGTGGTGTAGCGATAGCCGGTCACGGTGACGGCCGAATGCACGGTCACCGCGCCGTCGACATCGCCTTCCAGCGATACGCCGGTGGCGTTTTCGCCCAGGGCCTGCACCGTGCCGGCCAGTTGGATGTCGCCGCTGACGTCGCCGGTCACGCGCACGCCATAGGTATCGTCACCGCGCACATTGATCGAGCCCAGGCTCTGGATCGAACCATCCAGCGGGGCCTCGACCGAAAGACCGTAGCTCTCGTTGCCCTCGACCGCGATGGCGCCGCCTGAGCCGACCTTGACGTCGCCGACCAGCGGCGTCGCGCCGGCGACCCGCACGCCGTACCGACCCGTGCCGTCGGCGAACGGGCCGTCCAGGTCGCCGTCGTTGTCGGTGTCCTTGTAGTCGCCGCTGTCGAGCGCGTCGGTGATGGTGATCGCGCCGTTGACGGTCACGTCGCCGGTGTTGCCGCCGTTGGCCAGGACGCCCGTGGCGCCGTCGGCGGCGTGCTCCATTACGATCTTGCCGCCATTGTCGATGGTGACGTCGTTGCTGGAATCCAGCGTGATCGCCGCGCCGCTGGTCAGGGTGATGCTGCCGCCGCTCTTGATGACCACGTCATCGGCGGCGCTGCCGGTCGCGTTGGCGGTGCGGATCGGCGTTGTGCGTCCGTCGGAAATGGTGATTTCGGCCTGGGCGCCTGCGGCGGCCAGCAAGGGGGCGATCGCCACGGCGGTCGCGAGCAGTTTACGCATTCGGAAGAAACCCCTGGTGGTCACGCGCTCACAGTGGGGAACCCCATAGCAGGGTCCGCGCCAGCCTTCCCCAACTTTATCGAATTTGAGGCGAATGCAAGGCGCGGGCCTTACTAGAGCGGCGTTATCCATGCCGGATACCGCCGTCCCCGGATCGATTTTCGCCGACCTCTTGAGCTTTGCCGGGCGTGGGTCTACGGCGGGACATGGTCAAGCCCGTAACGCGGCGACGCATCCAGATGGCCGCGCCCGACGTTCGGGATCCCGGACCCGAAGAGACAACACCCATGAGCATGAGCGACCTTGAGGTCCAGGAAAGCGAAATCCGCTTGATCCCGGGCCTGGACGTGGAAGTGGCCGAAACCCTGCGGGCCCTGCGCGGCTTCGCGGCCGAGGGGCGTCCGAGGCTGGTCGACACGACCATGCTCTATGCGCCGCGTTCCGGCGGCGTGAAGCGCTACATCCTGTCGAAGAAGGCGTGGCTGGAAGCGAATCGGCCGGGTGTCTCCCATTCCCTGGTGGTGCCGGGGGCGCGCCACAAGGCGGGCCGCGACGGCGTCACCCATATCCGCGCCGCCAAGCTGCCGTTCGGAGACGGCTATCGCTGGCCCAGTTCCGTCAAGCGGTGGAGCGCCTGGGTCGCGGCGATGAAACCGTCGATCATCGAGGCCGGCGATCCCTATACGCCGGGGCAGGGGGCGCTGGAGGCCGGCCAACGCGTCGGCTGTCCCGTGGTGGGCTTCTGCCACTCCGATCCCGCGGCCCTGGCGGCCCTGCACTTCGGCGAATGGGCCAAGAAGCCGGTCGAGAAGCGTTGGGCGCGTCTGTTCTCCCAGTTCGACCGGGTCGTCTCGCCCAGCCGCTTCATCGCCCGACGGCTGGAGGAGGCCGGGGTCAAGGACATCGTGATCCGTCCCCTGGGGGTCGAGGTCGACACCTTCCGCCCCGACCGCCGCGACCGCGACTGGCTGCTGAAGAAACTGGGCCTGGGCGCCGACGCCCGCCTGCTGTGCTTCGCCGGCCGTCCGGCGCGGGAGAAGAACGTCGATGTGCTGATCGATGCGGTCCAGCGGCTCGGCGCGCCCTATCACCTGGTGCTGGTCGGCGCCGGCGCGGGCCTGCCGGCCGAGGATCGGGTCATCGCCCTGCCGTACGAGCGCGACCCCAAGGCCGTGGCGCGCATCGTCGCCAGCTGCGACGCCTTCGTTCATGCCAATGACAAGGAGCCGTTCGGCCTGATCGTGCTGGAGGCCATGGCCTGCGGCCGTCCGGTCGTCGGCATCAACGCCGGCGGCGTCGCCGAAACGGTCGATCCGTCCGTAGGCCAGTTGGCGGATTCAGCCGATCCCGACCGCTACGCTGAGGCCGTCGAGGCGCTGTTCGAGCGCGATATCGAGGCCATCGGCCAGGCCGCGCGCGTCAAGACGGTGGAGCAGTTCGCCTGGAACCGCGTGTTCGAAGACCTGTGCATGGTCTATGGCGACCTGACGGGAGAGGCCGGTTTCGTCCAGCCCGCCGCCGACTGGGCCATGCATTGAGGGCCGCCATCCTCAATCATTGAAACCGGCGGCCGGCCGCGGCGTTTCTCCTGCCTCACGGACAGGAGACAGTCATGATCGAATCCTCGCTCATCAAGGAACATCTGGAAGTCGTCGGCTCCGACGGCGGCCACGTCGGCCGCGTCGACCATGTGAAGGGCGACCAGATCGAACTCGCCAAACTCGACCTCGCCGGCGGCTTCAAGCATCACATGATCCCGGTCAGCTGGGTGGAGCGCGTGGACGACAAGCACGTCCACCTGAACCTGACCCAGGACGAGGCGAAGGCGCGCTGGACCGAGAAGCACTAGGCCGGTCTTACCGCGAATTCACGAATGGCCCCGCTGACGCAGCGGGGCCATTCGCCTATCTGGAGGGCGACACAATCGGAGTCCGCCCATGATCCGCCTGATCCTGAATGTCCTGTGGCTGGTCTGCGGCGGCTGGATTTCCGGCCTGCTGTGGCTGCTGGGCGGCGCGGTGCTGGCGTTGACGGTCGTCGGCCTGCCCTGGACCTTCGCGGCCTGGCGCATGCCAGCTATTCCTTCTGGCCCTTCGGCCGGGAGATCGTCTGGCAGGACACGCACCCCGTCGCGGGCTGCCTGGGCGTCGTGCTGAACGTGATCTGGTTCGTCTTCGCCGGCTGGTACATCGCCCTGTCGCACCTGGTCGTCGCGGTGGGAGAGTTCGTCTCCATCATCGGCATTCCCTTCGCCCTGAAGGACCTGGAACTGGCGAAATTGGCCGTGGCGCCGGTGGGCCGCACCATCCGCGACAAGCGCTGACGCAGAGACGCCGGCCTCCTTGCGGAAGCCGGCGTCAAAATGCCTAGAGGGCGGCGTGCCTTACTGCGGGGCGATCATCTTCTCGGGCCGCACGTATTCGTCGAACTCCTCGTTCGTCAGATAGCCGCCGCCGACCGCCTCCTCGCGCAGGGTGGTGCCGTTCTTGTGCGCGGTCTTGGCGATCTTGGCGCAGGCGTCGTAGCCCAGTTTGGCGTTCAGGGCGGTGACCAGCATCAGGCTGTTCTCCAGGCCGCGTTTGATGTTGTCCTCGCGCGGTTCGATGCCGACGACGCAGTTGTCGGTGAAGCTGATCGCCGCGTCGGCGACCAGACGCACCGACTGCAGGAAGTTGTAGGCCATCACGGGGTTGTAGACGTTCAGCTCGAAATGCCCTTGTGAGCCGGCGAAGGTCAGGGCGGCGTTGTTGCCGAACACCTGGATGCAGACCTGGGTCAGAGCCTCGCACTGGGTCGGATTGACCTTGCCGGGCATGATGGAGGAGCCCGGCTCGTTCTCCGGCAGCGCCAGTTCGCCCAGTCCGGAGCGCGGGCCGGAGCCCAGGAAGCGGATGTCGTTGGCGATCTTGAACAGGCTGGCGGCGACAGTGTTGATCGCGCCGTGGGTGAAGACCATGGCGTCGTGGGCGGCCAGGGCCTCGAACTTGTTCGGCGCCGTGGTGAAGGGCAGGCCGGTGATCTTGCCGATGGCTTCGGCCACCTTCTCGGCGAAGCCGATGGGGGCGTTCAGCCCGGTGCCGACGGCGGTGCCGCCCTGGGCCAGCTCCATCAGCTTGGGCAGGGTCTGCTCGATGCGCTCGATGCCGTTGGCGACCTGTTGGGCATAGCCGCCGAACTCCTGGCCCAGCGTCAGCGGCGTGGCGTCCTGGGTGTGGGTGCGGCCGATCTTGATGATGCCGGACCAAGCGTCCGACTTGGCCTTCAGGGCGGCGTGCAGGTGCTTCAGCGCCGGGAGCAGATCGCCGGCCACCTGTTCGGCGCAGGCCACGTGCATGGCCGTCGGATAGGTGTCGTTCGACGACTGGCTCATGTTGACGTGGTCGTTCGGGTGAACCGGCGTCTTGGAGCCCATCTCGCCGCCCAGGATCTCGATGGCGCGGTTGGAGATCACCTCGTTGGCGTTCATGTTCGACTGGGTGCCCGACCCGGTCTGCCACACGACCAGCGGGAAGTGGTCGTTCAGCTTGCCTTCGATCACTTCATTGGCGGCCTGGACGATGGCGTCGGCCAGCTTGGGGTCCAGCTTGCCCAGGTCGCGGTTGGTCTCGGCGGCCGCGCGCTTGACGATGCCCAGCGCCCGCACGACCGGCAGAGGCTGCTTTTCCCAGCCGATCTTGAAGTTGCCCAGCGAGCGTTGCGCCTGCGCGCCCCAGTATCGGTCGGCGGCGACCTCGATCGGGCCGAAGGTGTCGGTTTCGGTGCGGACGTTGCTCATCGGGACTCGTCTCTTGGGCGTGGCGGAGGATTGCGCGGCGGTGTAGCACGGGAGCCGGGCAGGACAAGGATGGGCGCATGGCGCTGAAAGTGATTCTGGCGGGCGGGCTGTGCATCCTGGCGGGTTGCGCCACCGCGCCGCGCGACCCGCAACAGCCGCGCGTGGCCTTCGACACTTCGGCCGGCCGCATCGTCGTGGCGCTGGACGCCCAGGCCGCGCCGGTCACCACCTGCAACTTCATCGGCTATGTCGTGTTCGGCGACTACGCCGGCGGCAGCTTCTTCCGCACCGTGCGGCGCGAGACGAACACCGCCAACCCCAACCCCATCGACGTGATCCAGGCCGCGACCCCGCGGGGCAGCGACGACGCCTCGCGCCCGCCGATCGTGCTGGAGCGCACGCGCGACACCGGCCTGCGCCATGTCGCCGGGACGATCTCCATGGCGCGCGACGGGCCGGACACGGCGACCTCCAGCTTCTTCATCGTCACCCAGGACACGCCCAGTCTGGATTTCGGCGGCGGACGCAATCCCGACGGTCAGGGCTTCGCCGCCTTCGGCCGTGTGGTTCAGGGCCTGGATGTCGCGCGGCGCATCCAGCGCATGCCGGCCGATGCGGAGGAGCAGCTGACGCCGCCGGTCGCCATCCGCTCGGCGCACTTGCTGGATCCCGCGCCGGATGTCTGCACGCGATGACGGTTCGGAGGTTTCGTGATATCTAGCCAACATCCTGGCTAGGAGCCCAAAATGGAAGTCGGCGTCTTCGAAGCCCGCAACCGCTTCTCCGAACTCATCGAGGCCGCCGAGCGTGGTGAGGAGGTCATCGTGCTGAAGCGGGGTCGGGCGGCGGTGCGGATCGTCGCGGCCGATGACAAGGCCGCCGTGGCGCAGCAACGCCTGCGCGCCCTGGACGCCGCCCGGGAACTCGGCAAGCAATTGGTTGCGGAGCGAGGGTGCCCCTTCACCCATGCCGAACTCATGGAGGCGCGCGACGAGGGCAAGCGCTGATGCTGGTCCTCGACAGTTCCCTTCTCGTGGCCGCGCTGGTCGAGGAGGAGCATACGGGTTTCGCCGACGCTTGCGTGCGGCGGCATGCAGCCGATGGCTTGGCCGGCCCCGCCTTGTTGCGATGGGAGTTTGCGAACGTCCTCGCCATGAAGGTTCGGCGAAGGGCGCTCGTTCCGGAACAGGCGCATGCGATCACGGTCGCCTTTGACGATCTTCGCATCGCTTTCCCAATGGATGAAACGCCTCTCGCACAATTGCTGGAAGTCGCGACGCGCACGGGTTTGACCGTCTATGACGCCGCCTATCTCGAACTGGCGCTGCAATTGGGCGCGGGCCTGGCCACGCTCGATCGCGCCTTGGCCTCGGCTGCCCACGCCGCAGGGCTCGTGGTGGAGGCGCCCTTCGCATGACCGCCGGCTGGATCGGAACCGGCAAGGTCCGGGCGCGCGAGGACGGCCGCGCGGTCGAGATCGTCATCGACGGCCTGACCACCCAGGCCAAATACTACAAGCCGCTGGTCTATGAGTTCTTCCGCAAGGAATGGCGCGGCGCGCGGCCGGCCTGGGGCGACCATGTGGTGGAGATCCGAATGGAGCATGTCGGAGAGCCGCCGTGGATGGATCTGGACAACCTGGCCAAGGCCCTGCTGGACGCCATCAAGGGCTATCTGTTCCACGACGACGCCCAGGTCGCGCGGCTGCTGGTCGAGCGGATGGAGGGCGAGCGCGAACGGATCGTGCTGCGCGCCTACCCTCGCGAAGGCTGACGCCTATTTCTTTCGGAACTGGTCCAGGGACACGACCTTGGGGCCGTCCGAGATCGACGCGACGGCTTCTGGGGCCGCGGGCTCCTCGACCGGCTCGACGATCTCCGGCTCTTCGAACTGCAGCAGGAACTGCACGCTGGGATCGTAGAAGCGGGTGACGGCCGAGTAGGGCATGGCCAGCACCTTCGGCGCGCCGCCGAAGCGCAGCTTGACCGAGAAGCGGTCGGCCTCGACCGTAAGGTCCTCGTACTGGTGCTGCAGCACCACCGTCATTTCCTCGGGGTATTTGGCCAGGATGTCGGGCGGCAGGCTGACGCCGGCGGCCCGGGTCTTGAAGGTGATGTAGAAGTGATGCGCGCCCGGCAGGCCTTCCTCCAGCACGCGCGTCAGCGCCGCGCGCACCACGCCGCGCAGGGCCTCGTGGGCCAGCCGCTCGTAGTTCATTTCGTCGACCGGAGGGGTCTGATCGGTCATCGTCACCTCGCCATGCAGGCGCGACTGAATAGCGGTCCGCGCGCCGCCCGAAAAGGCGCAATGACGCCAAACGTCGATCCGATGTTTGACCACCGGTGTCATTTCAGGAAGGCTGCGGGCGGAATCCAAGCCGGGGAGGGCGCCGCCTTGAACATCACACGCCGTTTTCTGGGCGCCGGCCTGACGCTCGGCGTCGTGGCGGCGGGCCGCTCGGTCCAGGCGAAATCCCGCGGCGCGCTGCGGTCCTCCCGCTTCATCTATGACGACGCGCCCTATCCGCAGGCGCACGCTTCGACCATCGTCGAGACGGCCGACGGAGCTCTTGGCGCCGCCTGGTTCGGCGGCACGCATGAAAAGCATCCCGACGTCTGCATCTGGTTCGCCCGCTCGCACGGCGACGCATGGGACACGCCGATCCAGGTCGCCGACGGCGTGCAGGCGGACGGGACGCGCCACCCGACGTGGAACCCCGTGCTGTTCCAGGCGCCGGGCGGGCCGCTGATGCTGTTCTACAAGGTGGGCCCCGATCCCTTCTCCTGGTGGGGCATGGTGACGATGTCGGGGGACGGCGGGCGAAGTTGGAGCCCCGCACAGCGCCTGCCGGACGGGATCCTGGGTCCGATCAAGAACAAGCCCGTCGTCCTGCCCGGCGGCGCCTGGCTGTCGCCGTCCAGCACCGAGGCGGGCGAGGGCGTCGGGGCTGACGCCGGCGCGGGCTGGCGCCTGCATTTCGAACGGAGCGAGGATCGCGGGGCGACCTGGACGACCTCCGCGCCGGTCGCGACTCCGTTGAACATCGACGCTATTCAGCCCAGCGTCCTGATCCACGCCGATGGTTCGCTTCAGGCCGTGGCGCGCACCCGGCAGGGGGCGTTGGCGGCGACCTGGTCGCGCGACGACGGCCGCAGCTGGAGTCCGCTGGCGGCCATCGACCTGCCCAATCCGAACTCCGGCACGGACGCCGTGACCCTGGCGGACGGCCGGCATCTGCTGATCTACAACCACTCGGCGCACCGGCCGGAGACGCCGGGCAAGGGGTCCCGATGGCCGCTGAACCTGGCGCTGTCGGAGGATGGGGTGAGCTGGCGTCCCGTGCTGACGCTGGAAACCGAGCCTGTGCCCGCCGGCTACGCCTATCCGGCGGTGATCCAGGCGCGCGATGGCCTGGTCCACATGACCTGGACGCACGATCGCCGCCGCATCCGACACGCCGTGGTCGATCCGTCGAAGCTGGACTGAAGGGAAGCGCCGGGATTCTGTTGCCAGGCTCCCGACAGGCCCCGCCCAAGGATCTGAACCCCTAGGACTTAAGATTCGAAATCAACCGAACCGCATTACGCGGCGAGGCGGACTTCTCCAGCGAAGTTATCGTTCGCAGTTAGATAAAGGCCCGATACGGTGGGCCAGGACGAGCGAAAGCAATCCTCTTTACACGTCCGT
>JAEWDF010000128.1 GCA_023390245.1 Pseudomonadota bacterium | reverse complement strand
GCTGTCGACGTGAGCGCGGACGCCGCCGTCGCGGTCCGGACCCTGCCGTGGGTCGAGCCGCTGCCTGTCGCGGCGGGGCTGGGCGGCGGCGACGGGACGCTGGCCCTGCTGTCGGACGGCGGGCCGGCGGGGCGATGGTCGCACCTGGGGACCGCGCCCGACCGGATCCATGTCGAGGCAAAGGCGGCCCCGTCCCTCTTCGCCGCCCTGCGCGACGGCCGCTTCGGTCCGGGCACGGTCGGCCTGGCCGCCTATGACGCTGGGGCGCGGGCGGCGACGGGCCCGCGCGCGGCGATCTGGCCCGACCTGATGCTGGCCCGCTATCCGGCGCTGCTGAGCTTCGACCATCACGCGCGCGTCGTGCGGGCGACCGGCCGCGGCGCGTCCCGCGTCGAGGCCGAGGGCGAGGCCGACCGCGCCGCCGCCTGGCTGGCGCTGGCCAAGGCCCCGCTCCTTCCCGCCCCGCCGGCCGAGGCCTTCGAAGCCGAGGCGGACGAGCAGGCCTATCGCGACGCCGTCGCCGACGTGGTCCGCCGCATCGGCCGAGGCGAACTGTTCCAGGCCAACATCGCCCGCGCCTGGTCGGGGTCGCTGAGGCCCGACGGCGATCCGTTCGACGTATTCCTGAGGCTGAGCCAGGATCGCGCGGCCCCCTTCGGTGCCTATTGGCGGCTGGGGGAGCGGGCGCTGGTGTCCAATTCGCCCGAACTGTTCCTGGCCTTCGACGCCGTCAGTCGGCGCCTCGAGGCCCGGCCGATCAAGGGCACTCGGTCCCGCGCGGCGGAGCCCGGCGAGGACGCGGCGCTGGCGGCGGACCTTCTGGCCAGCCCCAAGGACCGCGCCGAGAACCTGATGATCGTCGACCTGATGCGCAACGACCTGGCGCGCGCGGCGACGCCCGGCTCGGTGCGGGTCGAGACCCTGTTCGCGGTGGAGCGCCATCCGACGGTGCATCACCTGGTCTCGACCGTGACGGCCCGGGCCGCGCCGGGCGTCGGCCCGGCCGACATCCTGGAGGCGACCTTCCCGCCCGGCTCCATCACCGGCGCGCCCAAGCACCAGGCGATGAAGGTCATCGCCGCCCACGAACCCCCGCGCGGCCCGTGGTGCGGCTCGCTGTTCCTGGTGGAGGCGGACGGTGGCCTGACCGCTTCGGTGCTGATCCGCACGGCGGCGTTCGAGCGGTCGGGCGACCGCTGGCGCTACCGCGCCCTGGCCGGCGCCGGCATCGTCGCCGACAGCGACCCGGAGGCCGAACTGCGCGAGACCGACGCCAAGATTACGGCTCTGCGGCAGGCGCTGGCGGGCTAGGCGGCGGTCCTAAGGTCGATCAAGTTCATCCCATGACCCTCCTTCCGGGGCGTCCGCCAGGAGGACGCTCCGAGGGCAGGCGGAAAGTTTAGGGGGCGGTCTAATCGAACCGGACCGTGACGCCGCCGTCGTCGGCGATGGGCCAGAAGGGGTTCCAGGCGATCTCCCACAGATGGCCGTCCGGGTCGGCGACATAGGAGGAGCGGCCGCCCCAGTCGGTGTCGTGCGCCGGGCGGGTGACGCGCCCGCCGGCGGCCTGGATCGCCGCCAGCGTCTGGTCGACCCCTTCGCGCGTGCGGACGTTGTGGCCGAGCGCGATGCGCGGGGACGGGGCGTCGGAGGCGGCCACGTCCAGCCCCGCGTCCTCGGCCTGGCGGGCGTAGAGCGACAGGACCACGCCGTTCAGCTGGATGAAGGCGACGTCGTCCATCTCGGGCCCGACCGGCGCCCAGCCCAGGGCGCCGTAGAAGGCGCGCGACCGCGCCACGTCGGCGACCTGAAGCGAGATGACGGACAGGCGAGGCTCCAAGGCGGTTTTCATGACGGCTCCCGGTTTGCGGATGGACAGACTCTCGATAAGAACGGATTGAGAACACTGCAATCGTGCGTCCGGTTCTGACGCGCGGCGCCTGTTGATGGCGGGACGCGGGACGGTCGGAGGCCGAAGAGATGATCGAGATATTGGCGCTGGCGGGTCTGCTCGTGCTGGCGGGCGGCGGCTTCGCCTGGGCCTTCATGGGCTGGCAAAAGGCCAAGGCCGAGCTAACGGCGGCCGAGACGCGGCTGCAGCTGATGGAGAAGAGCCGCGACGCCATGACCGACCTGATGAAGGCGCAGGCCGCGCAGTCGGCCGAGGCCGTGGCCAGCCAGTTGGTGACGCGCGCGACCGAGAGCTTCCAGGCCCAGGACCGGCTGGCGCGCGAGCGGATGGAGGCGCAGCTGAAGCCGGTCGCCGAGACCCTGTCGAAGTTCCAGGCCCAGGTCGCCGAACTGGAGAAGGCGCGGGCCGAACAGACCGGCGGGCTGAAGGCCCAGATCGACGCCCTGATGAAGGCCTCGGTCGAAACGCAAGGGGAGGCGCGCAAGCTGTCGGCGGCGCTGCGGCGCGGCGCGGGCGTGCAGGGCCGCTGGGGCGAGCAGACGCTGCGCAACGTGCTGGAGGCCGCCGGCCTGCACAACCGTTTCGATTTCGAGGAGCAGTTCTCCGTCGACACGGAAGAGGGGCGCAGGCGGCCCGACGTGAAGGTGCGCATGCCGGGCGGCGGCGTCTTCGCCATCGACGCCAAGGCCTCGCTGAACGCCTTCCTGGAGGCGCAGGAGGCGGCCGACGACCTGACGCGCGATCAGCACCTGACCCGCCACGCGCAGTCGCTGCGCGCCCATATGCAGGGCCTGTCGGCCAAGGCCTACTGGGACCAATTCAAGACGGAGGGCTCGCCCGACTTCGTGGCCATGTTCGTGCCCGGCGACGGCTTCCTGGCCGCCGCCCTGGAGCGGCAGCCGGACCTGCTGACCGAGGCGATGGACAAGCGGGTGCTGATCGTCACGCCGACCACCCTGTTCGCCCTGTGCAAGGCGGTCGCCTACGGCTGGCGCGCCGAGGAGCAGACCAAGAACGCCGACAAGGTCGCCGCCCTTGGGCGCGAGCTCTACAAGCGGTTGTCGGTGATGGGCGGCCACGCCTCGGCCCTTGGGCGCGCGCTGGACCAGGCGGTGGGGAAGTACAACCAGTTCGTCGGCTCGCTGGAGACCCAGGTCATGGTCTCGGCGCGTCGGTTCGAGGACCTTCAAGTCGATCACGAGGGCAAGGCCCTGCCCGAACTGACGGCCGTCGAGGCGAGCCCTCGGTCGATCAATCGCCCCGAATTGCTGGCTTCCAGCCGCCCCGACGCCGCCGAGTAGCAAGCAGACTTGTCTCCGTGACAAGCCTGCTTGACATGATGTGAGGCTTTATGGGACAAGCATCCTTGTCACATCGACAAGGGAGTTTGTCATGGCCCAAGGTTTGTGGAAGATCGTCGCCCTGTCGCTTGCGGGCGTTCTGGCGATCTTCGTGCTGATGATCGCGGCGACCGCGGGGGCGGTGCTGGCGTCGCAACGCGGCATGGTGGAGCAGGACATCGCTATGCTGTCGATCATCGCCGTCATGGCCGTGCTGATGATGGCGCTGGCGCTGTGGGTCGGCGTCGCCTGGATGCGGCGCATCGACGAGGCGGCGCGCGAGGCGCACAAGGCGGCCTGGTTCTACGGCGGTTCGGCCGGCATGGCGGTCGGCGGTGTTTTCGTCGTCCTGGCCGGCGCCCCGTCCGCCGCCCGCCTGATCCCCGCGACGCTGTTTCCCGGCCGCGACGATCCGGCCGCCTACGCCGCCGGCGGCGCCATGGCCATGATGATCCTTATGCTGATCGGCTATAGCGTCGTCTGGGGCTGGTGGTGGCTGAGGCGGCGCTGAGGATCGTTCGATGAACAACCGCCTTAAGGTGTTGCGCGCCGAGCGCGACTGGTCCCAGGCGCATCTCGCCGCGCTGCTGGGCGTGTCGCGCCAGACGGTGAACGCGCTGGAGACCGGCCGCTACGACCCCTCCCTGCCGCTGGCCTTCAAGATCGCCCGCATCTTCGCCCAGCCCATCGAATCCATCTTTTCGGACCAGGAGGCCGACGCATGACCGCCTCCTCCTCCTCGCGAAAGCCGGCCTTGCCGCGCCGCCTGCTGAGCGCCTTAGCCGCCGCCCGCCGCGGCCTGGCCTGACCTCTCATCCCTTTCTTCCGACTGGATTCATCCCATGACCCTGACCCGACTGCTGAAGACCTCGGTCTCCAACCTGGCGCGCGGCGCCGCCGGACTGGCGCTGGGCTT
Organism: Pseudomonadota bacterium; assembly: GCA_023390245.1. Classification (GTDB taxonomy): domain Bacteria; phylum Pseudomonadota; class Alphaproteobacteria; order Caulobacterales; family Caulobacteraceae; genus Brevundimonas. The sequence goes on along the minus strand of JAEWDF010000128.1, from coordinate 23,808 downwards.
CGCCCTGAGCGGCCAGCCGGCGCTGGCGCAGGACGCCCAGGGCGCGGCGGCCGCCGCGCATCCGGCGATCCAAGGCGACGGCCCGGCGCTGTGGATGATCCGCGACGCGGATTCGACCCTCTATCTGTTCGGCTCGGTCCATGTGCTGCGCCCGAGCGTCGGCTGGGCCAGCGCGCGGGTCACCAGCGCCTTCGATTCCGCCGACCAGATCTGGTTCGAGATCAGCAATCCCGACGATCAGGCCGCGATCCTGCCGCTGATCCAGCAATACGGCCTGTCGCCGCAGACGCCTCTGTCCAGCCTGCTGGACGCCGACGATATCCAGAAGCTGGACGCGGCGGCGCGGACCATCGGCGCCACGGCCGCGCAGATGGAGCCGATGCGGCCCTGGTTGGTCGGCCTGACCCTGTCGGTCGCGCCGCTGGTCAAGGCGGGCTACGACCCCGCCTCGGGCGTCGAACTGGCGCTGAAGGCGCGCGCGGAAGCGGCGGGCAAGCCGATCCACGCCTTCGAGACCATCGACCAGCAGGTGCGCATCCTGGCGACCCTGCCCGAGGACGTGCAGATCGCCTTCCTGCGCCAGACGCTGGAGGATTTCGACGACGCGACCGAGATGCTGGACGGCCTGGTCGACGCCTGGGCCAGGGGCGACGTGGCGGGAATCGAGAAGGTCGGGCTGGAGGACATGCGCACCGAGGCGCCGGCGGTCTATCAGGCCCTGCTGGTCGATCGGAACACCGACTGGGCCGGCCAGATCCAGACGCTGCTGGAAGGCTCGGGCACGGCCTTCATCGCCGTGGGCGCGGCGCACCTGGCCGGGCCGGACAGCGTCCAGTCGATACTGGCCCGGCGCGGCGTCGAGGCGACCCGCGTCGAATAGGCCTCAGCCCGCCGCGGCCAGGACCTCCAGCACCGCCCGGCCGTAGCGGTCCAGCTTGGACTGGCCGACGCCCGACACGGCGGCCAGGCTGTCGAGATCGCCCGGCTCGGCCGCGGCGATCTCGAGCAGCGTCCGGTCCTGGAAGATGACGTAGGGCGGGACGTGCTGCTCGGACGCGCGATCGCGGCGCCAGGCGCGCAGGGCCTCGAAGCGGGCGCGCATGTCGGCGTCCATGGCCTCCAGGGCGGCGTTTCGGCCTTCGCCGGTGCGGTCGCGGCGGCGAACGGCGTCGGCGCGGGCGGGGACGCGGCGCACCTCGATCCGCCGCTCGGCGCGATAGACGGCGCGCACCGCCTCGGCCTCGCCCAGCCCGACCAGCGGCTTGCCGTCGTTCGGGTCCTCGACCAGCAGCCCTTCGAACAGCAGGTGATCGACGATGTCGCGCCAGCCGGGGGCCGAGAGGTCGGCGCCGACGCCCCAGGTCGACAGCTGGGTCTCCCACGGCTGGACGTCCTTGGTGCGGCCGGTCAGGTGGTCGACCACCCGGCCCCGGCCGAAGCGGCCGCCCAGCCGTTGCACCGCCGCCAGCGCCTTCTGGGCCGGAACGGTGGCGTCATAGAGCTGGGGCGGGTCGGCGCAGACGTCGCAGACGCCGCAGGGCTGGGCGTCCTGCTCGCCGAAATAGCGGCGCACCGCCTGCGGCCGGCACACGGCGCCGTCCAGCATGGCGAACAGCTGGCGGGCCTTTCGGACTTGGACCGCCTTCACCTCCTCGGCCATCGGGCGGCCGTCCAGCCGGCGCAGGGTCCAGGCGATGTCGGAAGGGCCGTACAGGGTGATCCCCTCGGCCGGTTCGCCGTCGCGGCCGGCGCGGCCGATCTCCTGCCAGTAGGCCTCCAGAGAGCCGGGCGGATCGGCGTGGATGACGAAGCGGACGTCGGGCTTGTCCACCCCCATGCCGAAGGCGATGGTCGCCACCATGACGGCGCCCTCCTCGGCCAGGAAACGCTCCAACCTCTGGTCGCGCGCGCGCGCGTCCATGCCGGCGTGATAGGCGATGGCGTTGGTCCCGGCGTCGCGCAGCGCCTGGGCCACCCGGTCGCAGCCGTCGCGGCTGCCGCAATAGACGACGCCCGACTTGTCGCGCCGCTCACGCACCAGTTCGATGACGCGCTGGTCGGTCTTGGCGCGCGAGGCGCTGGCCTTGCGCTCGGCCGACAGCTGAAGGTTCGGGCGCGCGAAGGAGGCGACGAAGACCTCGGCCTCCTCCAGCCGCAGCGAGCGCAGGATGTCGTCGCGGGTGCGGGCGTCGGCGGTGGCGGTGACGGCGATGCGCGGCACGCCGGGGAACCGCTCCGCCAGCCGGCCCAGGGTGCGGTAGTCGGGACGGAAGTCGTGGCCCCATTGGCTGACGCAATGGGCCTCGTCGATGGCGATCAGGCTGAGCGGCAGTTCGGCCAGCCGGTCCAGCATGGCGCCGGCCGCCAGCCCCTCGGGCGAGACGTAGAGCAGGTCCAGTTCGCCCGCGCGGGCGGCGCGCCAGATGGCGGAGCGGTCGTCCAGGGACACGCCGGAATCCAGCCGTGCGGCGGCGACGCCCTGCTGCTTCAGCGCCTCGACCTGGTCGGTCATCAGGGCGATCAGCGGCGAGATCACCAGCCCCAGGCCGCGACGCAGGATGGCGGGGATCTGGTAGCAGACGCTCTTTCCGCCGCCGGTCGGCAGCACGGCCAGCACGTCGCGCCCGGCCAGAACCGCCTCGACCACATCGCCCTGGAGTCCGCGAAAGTCGCCATGGCCCCAGACACGCGACAGCAGGGCGCGGGCCTCGGGCAGGCCGGGCTCTTCCGTCCCGGTTGGTTGGAGCGACGCGGCGAGCATCCCTGAGTTGTGCACGATTTGTTCCGGCGTGAAAAGAGGCCCCGGCTTGGCCGGGGCGGAACGCAATCGATCAGTGGGCGGGCGCCTCGGCGAACTGGCCGCCGACGCGGTAGCGCCACAGATAGGACGGGGCCACGGCCTCCACGCCCACGGCCGGCGATACGCCCAGATCGGCCAGGCCGGCCGCGCCGTCGGAGACGATGTTGTCGGTCTCCAGCATCACCACCTGGTCGCGGGTCAGCGGCGGGGTCAGGCCGAACAGGCCGACCATCTCCAGCGCCGAGCCGATGGCGCGGGCCGCGAAGAAGGGCACGGGCAGCAGCGCGCGCTGGCGGCCCGTTTCGCGGCGGACCAGCTCCAGGATTTCCTTGAAGCTGTAGATCGTCGGTCCGCCCAGTTCATAGGTGCGGCCGGCGGCGTCGGCGCGGGTCACGGCCTGGGCGACGGCCTCGGCGACATTGCCGACATAGACGGGCTGGAACTTCGTCTCGCCGCCGCCGAACAGGGGCAGGACTGGGCTGGCGGCGGCCAGGCTTGCGAAGCGGTTGAGGAAGCTGTCGCCGGCGCCGAACACCAGCGAGGGGCGCAGGACCACCGTGTCGGGGCGCGCCTGGCGGAGCACGGCCTCGGCTTCGGCCTTGGAGCGGGCGTAGGCCGAGGCGCTGTGCGCATCCGCGCCGATGGCGGATATCTGGACGATGCGGCGCACGCCGGCGGCCTGGGCCGCGGCGGCGATGTTGCGGGCGGCCTCGACATGGGCGGTCTTGAAGCCGCGCCGGCCACCGCCGTCGTGCAGCACCCCGACCAAGTTGACCAGGGCGTCGGCGCCGCGCAGCGCCAGGGCGACGTCGTCGGGGTTGGTCACGTCGCAGCGCATGAACTGGATCTGGCCCGGATCGCCCAGCGGCTGGACCTCGATGGCCAGGACGGGATTGCGCACCGCCACGCGGATGCGCCAGCCGCGCCGCGCCAGGGCGCGCACGGCCTGGGCGCCGATGAAGCCCGAACCGCCGAAGACGGTGACCACGCCGGGCGTGTCGAGGGCAGGATCAGCCATGGGGAAAGCTCCGGTCGAAGGCGTCGCGGCGGCCCATGCGCCGCCGTCGCCGGGGGGATAGACGATAGGTCGCCGCGCCGCAACGCGGCGACGCCCTCAGTCGCGGCGATGGACGACGCGGCCGTCCACCACGGTCAGCACCGCATGGCCCCGGGGGATGTCGGCGGCCGGGGCGGTCATCAGGTCCACGTCGAAGGCGGTGAAGTCGGCGCGCTTGCCGACCTCGATCGTGCCCAGCTCGTCCTCGCGGAATGAGGCGTAGGCGGGCCACAGGGTGAACATCTTCAGCGCCGTCTCGCGCGACACCGCCTCCTGCGGCCGCCAGTCCGGCCCCTGGAAGCCCTGGAGGTCGCGCCGCGCCACGGCGGCGTAGAATTCGATCAGCGGATCGCCCCGCTCGACCGGCGAATCGGAGCCGCCGACGACGATCACGCCCCGCTCGACCAGGCTCTCCCAGGCGTAGGCCCCATCCAGCCGCGCGTCGCCCAGCCGGTCGGCGGCGAAATGCAGGTCGCCGATGGCGTGGCTGGGCTGCATCGAGGCGATGATCGGCAGCGTCTCGAAATAGCTGTAGTCCGACGGCCTCAGGATCTGGGCGTGCTCGATCCTCCAGCGCACGTCGGCGCCGCCCTTGCGCTCTGCGGGCGGCACGTCCGCCAGGGCCGCCGCGTACCACTCCGCCACCGAGGCGTTTCCGCGATCGCCGATGGCGTGGGTGGCGACCTGGATTCCGCCCCTCAGCGCCGCCTCATAGACCGGCATGGCCTGGTCCGCCGTCATCTGCATCAGGCCGCGCGTCCCCGGCGCGTCGGCGTAGGGCTCGAACAGGGCCGCGCCGCGCGAGCCCAGGGCGCCGTCGGCGTACATCTTGATGGCGCGGGTGACGACGCGCCCGTCGGCGGCCTGACGCGGGCCGGAAGCGATCAGGGCCTCGGCGCCGTCGGGCGTGACGCTGTTGTAGACGCGGATCGGCGCCTCGCCGGCCTCGGCCATCGCCTCCAGCAGCGGTACGTCCCGCCACGGCGCGCTCATGAAGTGGACGCCGGTCCAGCCGTAGGCGGCCTCGACCCGGAAGCCGGCCCGGTAGACCTCCCGCCGCCTCGCCTCATCCTCGGCGGGGCGCAGGCCGTCGACCAGGCCCATGGCGGCGTCGACCAGGAAGCCGGTCGGGCGGCCCCGGGCGTCGCGGGCGATGTCGCCGCCCTCGGGCGCGATGGTCCGGGCGTTGATCCCGGCCGCCTCCAGCGCGGCGGAGGAGGCGGTCACGGCGTGGCCGTCGGCGCGCTGCAGCAGGACAACGCGGCCGGGCGCCGCCTCGTCCAGGTCGTCGCGGCTCAGAAAGCGGCCCTCGGGCCAATGGGTCTCGATCCAGCCGCGCCCCAGGATGGGCTCGTCCGGATGGGCGGCGGCCCAGTCCGACAGCCGCGCCATGGCCTCGGCGACGGAGGTCGATCCCTCCAGGTTCAGCGTCAGTTCGCGCTCGCCGATCCCGTCCAGGTGGGCGTGGCCGTCGGTGAAGCCGGGGAACAGGGTCGCGCCGCCGAGGTCGAGGCGTTCCAGTCCCTCGGCGGGCGCATGGGCCAGGGCGCCGACGTAGGCGATGCGGCCCTGGCGGACGACGACCGCCTCGGCCGTCGGGGCGGCCTCCACGCCGGTGTAGATGCGGCCGCCCGTGACCAGCAGGTCTTGGGCCGAGACCGCGCCGGCGACGGCCAGGGTCGAGGACAGCGTGGCGATCAGGATGGATCGGTTCATGGCGGCTCCCTCTTGTCGGCGTCACGGGTGCGGCCTCGGGGCCTTGGCGTCAAGCCGGGGGCCGCCTACCTGTGGGGGATGAAGGTGTTCACCATCGGCTATGAGGGCCGGACCCAGGCCCAGGTGATCGACCGGCTGAAGGCGGCCGGCGTCGCCCGGCTGGTCGACGTGCGCGCCATCGCGGCCTCGCGCCGGGCGGGCTTTTCCAAGACCGTGCTGCGCCAGAGCCTGGAGGCCGAGGGGATCGACTATGTCCACCTGCGAGGGCTGGGCACGCCCAAGGCCGGCCGCGACGCCGCGCACAAGGGACGGATCGCCGAGATGCACGCCATCTACGAGGCCCATCTGGCCGAGCCGCAGGCCGAGCTCGAGTTCGCGCGGCTGAAGGCCTTGGCGGCGGAGCAGCCGATCGCCCTGCTGTGCTTCGAGGCGGACGCCGCCGGCTGCCACCGCGAAATCCTGGCCCGGCGGCTGGCGCGCGAGGACGGCGTGGAGATCGTCGACCTCTGACCGGCCGGCGCCTGTAATTCGCCGCTTATCTGCGGCATAAGCCCGCGATGAAGTTCCTCGACCAGGCCAAGATCTATATCCGCTCCGGCAACGGCGGGGCGGGCTCCGTGTCGTTCCGGCGCGAGAAGTTCATCCCCAACGGGGGCCCCGACGGCGGCGACGGCGGCAAGGGCGGCGACGTCTGGATCGAGGCGGTCGAAGGGCTGAACACCCTGATCGACTATCGCTACCAGCAGCATTTCAAGGCCCAGACGGGCCACCACGGCCAGGGCCGCCAGATGCACGGCGGCAAGGGCGAGGACGTGGTGCTGAAGGTCCCGGTCGGCACCCAGGTGCTGGACGAGGACAAGGAGACGGTGCTGCTGGACATGGACGTCGCCGGCAAGGCCGAACTGCTGCTGAAGGGCGGCAACGGCGGCTGGGGCAACACCCGCTTCAAGGGACCGGTCAACCAGGCCCCGACCCACGCCAATCCGGGCCAGGACGGCCAGGAGCGCTGGATCTGGCTGCGGCTGAAGCTGATCGCTGACATCGGTCTGGCGGGCCTGCCCAACGCGGGCAAGTCCACCTTCCTGTCGGCGGCCAGCGCGGCGCGGCCCAAGGTGGCCGACTATCCCTTCACCACCCTGACGCCGAACCTGGGCATGGTCGACCTGTCGCCCTCCGAGCGGTTCGTTATCGCCGACATCCCCGGCCTGATCGAGGGCGCCAGCGAGGGCGCGGGGCTCGGGACGCGCTTCCTCGGCCACGTCGAGCGCTCGGCCAGCCTGATCCACCTGATCGACGGGACCCAGGACGACGTGGCGGGGGCCTATCGCATCATCCGCGGCGAACTGGAGGCCTATGGCGAGGGTCTGGCCGACAAGGCCGAGATCCTGGCGCTGAACAAGATCGACGCCCTGACGCCGGAGGTGCGCGAGGAGAAGGCGGCCGAACTGGAGGCCGCCAGCGGCAGGCGGCCCTATCTGGTGTCGGGCGTATCGGGCGAGGGCGTGCCCCAACTGCTTCGCGCCGCCTGGGCGGAAGTCCGGAAGACGCGCGGCGCGGCGGCGCAGGAGAACGAGGCGGCGCAGGTCACGGGCTGGACGCCGTAGGTTTCGCCGATATCCGGATCGTTCCCGCCGCTTGCGTCCTTTCGGGATTGAGCGGAGCGAAGAGCCCGGGACCCAGGGGCCGCGCCCGGTCGCGACCGCATCGAAGGTCGGAGCTGTCCTCCTGGGTTCCGGGTTCGTCCTGCGGACGCCCCGGAAAGACAATCACAGGCGAATGTTCGATTGATCCTAGGTCGCCGGCACGCGCTGGTCGGTTGCAGGGTCGACCGCGCCTGGACGGCCTTCGGCGGCGGCTTCGGCCTGGTTGTCCTCCAGCTTGTCGGCGACCTTGCCGGCGCCGGTCTCGACCGCCCGCGCCGCCTTCGCGGCGCCGGATTCGATGACCTCGCCGGCCTGGGCGGCGGCGTCCTGGGCGCGGTCGCCGACGGCCTCGGCCTTGACCTCGGCATGGTCCTGCTCGGCCCGGGTGCAGGCGGACGCGCCCAGGGCCAGGGCGGCGACGGCGGTCAGGACGACGGTGTTTCTGATCCTCATGGCGTCTCTCCGGTCAAGGTTGCGGCCTGGCGGGAAACGCGGCGTGGCGCGGGCGGTTGCGCCGGCGACGAAAGGTGGTGGTTGGAGGCGGGATCGAACCGCCGACCTGTGGGTTATGAATCCACCGCTCTAACCATCTGAGCTACCCAACCGCAGGACCTCGCCTGAAGTCTCCGCACAGGACGCGCCGGCGCGGAAGAGGCGTGCGTATATCGCCGCCTCGCGCCGGGTTCAAGCCGTTGTGCGGCGATTGCACGCGAGACGGCCCGTCGCCGGAACGGTAACGTCGCGACCACCGTTTTCCGTCGCGTCCCCGCGCCCTCTGGAGATTTCGTCATGCGTCCCCTGATGCTCGCCGCTTCCACCTCGCTGATCGTCCTGGCCGCCGCCTGCGGCGCGAACGGAGACTCCGGCGCCGCCCGCCAGGCCCAGACGGGCGCGCCCGTCGAGACGCGGCCGGCCAACAATCCCGACCAGCAGCCCGCTTTCGCCGGCCAGACTCGGGCGCCGTCGGTGCGGACCGAACGGACGCTGACCCATGCAGTCGTCGCCTCGGGGCTGGAGCATCCGTGGGGCCTGGCCCTGCTGCCGGACGGCCGCTGGCTGGTGACGGAACGGCCGGGCCGGCTACGTGTCGTCGACGCCGAGGGACGGATCGGCGCGCCGGTCCAGGGCCTGCCGCCGGTCGACGCGCGCGGCCAGGGCGGCCTGCTGGACGTGATCGTCGGCCCCGAGTTCGCCCGCGACCGGATGATCTACTGGAGCTATTCCGAGCCGCGCGAGGGCGGCAACGCCACCTCGGTCGCGCGCGGACGGCTGTCGGACGACCTGAGCCGGGTCGAGGCCGTGCAGGTGATCTTCCGCGCGATGCCGACCTATGACGGCGACAAGCATTTCGGCTCGTCCCTGGCCTTCGATCCGGCGGGCCATCTGTTCGTCACCCTGGGCGAACGCTCGGACAAGCCGATGCGGCCGCAGGCGCAGGACCTGGGGTCGCATATGGGCAAGACCATCCGCATCAACGCCGACGGCTCGGTCCCGCAGGACAATCCCTTCGTCGGCCGCGAGGGCGCGCGGCCGGAGATCTGGAGCCTGGGCCATCGCAACATGCAGGGAATCGCCGTCCAGCCGGGCACGGGCGCGATCTGGACCATCGAGCACGGCACGCGCGGCGGCGACGAGGTGAACCTGGACCGGCCCGGCCTGAACTACGGCTGGCCGGACGCCGCCTACGGGATCGAATACGCGGGCGGCGCGATCAACGCCGGCGACACCCAGAAGACCGGGACCGAACAGCCCGTCTATTATTGGGATCCCGTCATCGCGCCGGGCGGCGCCACCTTCTACCAGGGCGCCATGTTCCCCGAGTGGGACGGCAACCTGCTGGTCGCGGGCCTGAAGGAGAAGCACATCGCCCGGCTGGTGATCGAGAATGACCGCGTGGTCGGCGAGGAGCGGCTGCTGATCGACCTGGGCGAGCGCGTCCGCGACGTGGCGGTGGGGCCCGACGGCGCCGTCTGGGCCATCACCGACGAGGACGACGGCAAGCTGGTCCGCCTTTCCGCCGGATCGTGAACCCGCATGAAGGAGAGACTGTCATGACGCCTGCGCGCATCCTGATCCTCGCGGCCGCCGCCTCGGCGCTGGCCGCTTGCGCCTCCACCGGCGAGCCCAGCCGATACCAGACCGAGATGAACCGGCTCGAAGCCGACTGCGCCGCCCGGGACGGCATCCTGGTCCCGACCGGCGCCACTTCGGGCCAGCCGGCGCGCGACTACGCCTGCGAAATCCGGGGCGGCGGAAGCGCGATCCGTCGCTGACGGACCGCGCCCCGGGCCTCAGCGCAGCGCGGCCAGGTCGTCGGCCGGCCGCGCCGGCGACAGGGGTTCGTCCGCCAGGGCGCTTTCGACATCGTCGCCCTGGAAGGTGCGCGTCTCGGCCGGGATTTCCGGATGGCCCTTCAGGCGCGCCATGGCCTGCCGCCGGCGCGCACGCATCCGGTCGGCCAGGTCGTCCATGTCCAGCCCGGCCTCGCGCGCCTGGGCGAACAGGCCTTCGGAATAGCGCTCCTCCTCCTTCACATGGTGCTCGATCATCTCGGACAGCACCTTGACCTTGGCGTCGTAGAAGGCCTCGTCCGGCCCGCCCTTCTCGATCTCGTTGATCAGCAGCTTGGCGGCGTCGTGCTCGACATAGGCTTCGTTCAGGTCGGCGTCGTCGATCTCGCCACGGCAGGCCGGATAGAAGATCTCCTCCTCGATCAGGGTGTGGACCTTCAGCTCCAGGCAGGCCTCCTCGGCCAGGGCCTGCTTGCGGTCCTTGCCGCGCGCGCTTTCGAACTTTTCGAACAGGTCCTCCACCTTGCGGTGGTCGGCCTTCAGCATGGCGATGGCGTCCATCTCTTCGTAGGTCTGGGTCATGGGAAATCCTCCTTGCTTGCGCTCGAAGGCAGGAAGCCTCGACCCGCGCGGCCGTTCCAAAGGCCAAGCTAGGTGAGAATCGTTCTTTCACCGGCGGCGTGCGGGCCGGATGCAGCCCCGCGCCAGCCCGCGCATTTGCTGTGCGAGCGCCGCGCTCTGGCGTCACATCGCACGGCATATTACTTGACGTTGACGTAAACGTAGGGTTCTTGGCGACAGCGACCTATCCGTTCTCAAAGGAGACGCACCCTCATGGCCGACGCCTATATCTTCGACGCCGTTCGGACGCCCCGCGGCAAGGGCAAGAAGGACGGCTCGCTGCACGAGATCACCGGCCTCAGCCTGGCGACCCAGGTGCTGCAGGCGCTGCGCGACCGCAACGATCTGGATACGTCGAAGGTGGACGATGTGGTGCTGGGCTGCGTCACGCCGGTGGGCGAACTGGGCGCGGACATCGCCCGCACGGCGGTGCTGTCGGCCGGCTGGTCGCAGGACACCGCGGGCGTGCAGGTCAACCGCTTCTGCGCCTCGGGCCTGGAGGCGGTGAACATGGCGGCGGCCAAGGTGAAGTCCGGCGAGGCCGATTTCGCCGTCGGCGGCGGCGTCGAGGTCATGAGCCGCGTGCCGATGGGGTCGGACATGGGCGCCTGGCCGACCGATCCGTCCTCGGCCTTCCCAACCTATTTCGTGCCGCAGGGCGTGTCGGCCGACATGATCGCCTCCAAGTACGGCTTCAGCCGCGACGACGTGGACGCCTATTCGGTCGAGAGCCACAAGCGCGCGGCCAAGTCGTGGGCCGAGAAGCGCTTCTCCAGGTCGGTCATCCCGGTCAAGGACCAGCTGGGCCTGACCATCCTTGATCACGACGAGACTATTCGTCCGAACACGGACATGCAGACCCTGGGCGGGCTGAACCCCTCCTTCGCCATGATGGGCGAGATGGCCTTCGACGCCGTGATCAACCAGCGCTATCCCGAGGTCGAGCGGGTCAACCATGTCCACACGCCGGGCAACTCCTCGGGCATCGTGGACGGTTCGGCCGGGGTGCTGATCGGCTCGCTGGAGGCTGGCCAGGCCCTGGGCCTGAAGCCCCGCGCCAGGATCAGGGGCGGCGCCTCGATCGGCTCGGAGCCGTCGATCATGCTGACCGGGCCGGAATATGTGACCCGCAAGCTGCTGGGCAAGTTGGGCATGACGCCCGCCGACATCGACCTGTGGGAGCTGAACGAGGCCTTCGCCGCAGTCGTGCTGCGCTACATGCAGGCCCTGGACATCGACCACGCCAAGATGAACGTGAACGGCGGCGCCATCGCCATGGGCCACCCCCTGGGCGCCACCGGCGCCATGATCCTGGGCACGGTGCTGGACGAGCTGGAACGCTCGGACAAGTCGACCGCCCTGGTCACACTCTGCATCGGCGGCGGCATGGGCACCGCCACCGTCATCGAACGCGTCTGATCCGGGAGCGAATGAACATGGAAAACTTCAAGATCGACGTCGACGCCGATGGGATCGCCCTGGTCACCTTCGACGTGCCGGGCCGTTCGATGAACACCCTGACCTCTTCGGTGATGAAGGAAATCCCGGAGCTGGTCGAACGCATCAGGACCGACGACGCCATCAAGGGCGCGGTCATCACCTCGGGCAAGGCGTCGGGCTTCTGCGCGGGCGCGGACCTGGGGGACATGGCCGGCGGCGTGCTGTCGGGCGGCGGCGACCTGAAAAAGGCCTTCGACGCCGGTTGGGCGCTGAACGGCGCCTTCCGCGCGCTGGAGACCTCGGGCAAGCCGATCGCGGCCGCCATCAACGGCCTGGCCCTGGGCGGCGGACTGGAGTTCACCCTCGCCTGCCACTACCGCGTGGTCGAGAACGACAACAAGATCCAGCTGGGCCTGCCCGAAATCAAGGTCGGCCTGTTCCCCGGCGGCGGCGGCACCCAACGCCTGACCCGTCTGGTCGGCGTTCAGGCGGCCATGATGGCCATGAGCGAGGGCAAGTCCTTCCGCCCCAACGACGCCAAGGCCGCCGGCATCGTCCATGAAGTGGTCGAAAAGGGCCAGTCGGTCGAGGCCGCCAAGGCCTGGATTAAGAACGGCGGCAAGGCCGTGCAGCCGTGGGACGACAAGAGCTTCAAACTGCCCGGCGGCGGCCCCTATCACCCGGCCGGCATCCAGAACTTCATGGTCGGCAACGCCATGCTGCGCAAACAGTCCTACGGCAACTATCCGGCTGTGCTGAACCTGATGAAGGCCGTTTACGAGGGAACCCAGGTTCCGATGGACGCGGCCCTGCGCATCGAGACGCGCTACTTCATCAAGACCCTGATGACGCCGCAGGCCCAGGCGATGATCCGCAGCCTGTTCCTGTCCAAGCAGGAACTGGACAAGGGCGCCGTGCGTCCCGCCGGCGTGCCCAAGTCCGATCCGAAGAAGGTCACGGTCCTGGGCGCCGGCATGATGGGCGCGGGCGTGGCCTATGTGCAGGTCATGGCCGGCATCGAGACGGTGCTGATCGACCGCGACCAGGAGGCCGCCGACAAGGGCAAGGCCCATGTCGAGGAGCTGCTGAAGAAGCGGCTGTCGCGCGGCCAGATGACCCAGGCCAAGTATGACGCGACCCTGGCTCTGGTCACGGCGACGACCGACTACGATCTGATCAAGGGTTCGGACCTGGTGATCGAGGCGGTGTTCGAGAACCGCGAGATCAAGGCCGACGTCACCAAGCGCGCCGAGGCGCAGCTGGCGGAAGGCGCCGTCTTCGGATCGAACACCTCGACCCTGCCGATCACCGGCCTGGCCGAAGCGAGCGTGCGGCCCGAGGATTTCATCGGCATCCACTTCTTCTCGCCCGTCGACAAGATGATGCTGGTCGAGATCATCCTGGGCGAGAAAACCGGCGAGGCGGCCATCGCCAAGGCGCTGGACTACGTCCTGAAGATCAAGAAGACGCCGATCGTCGTCAACGACAGCCGCGGCTTCTACACTTCACGCTGCTTCTCCACCTTCCTGATGGAGGGGATGGCGATGCTGGAGGAAGGCTGGGCGCCGGCGTTGATCGACAACGTCGGCCGCATGACCGGCATGCCGCGCGGTCCGCTGGAGATGCACGACGACGTCGCGCTGGACCTGTCCTACAAGATCGCCAAACAGACCCGCGAAGACCTGGGCGACAAGTACGTGCCGACCGAAGGCGAGGACATCGTCGCCAGGATGGTCGAGGGCGGGCGCTTCGGCCGCAAGAACGGCATGGGCTTCTACGACTATGATCAGAAGCCCAAGACGCTATGGAAGGGGCTGTCGGACCTGGCCCCGGTGACCAAGGCCATCGAGGAACCGGAAGGGCCCGGCGCCTTCGCCCAGATCGACGAGCTGAAGACCCGCCTGCTGTATCGCCAGGCGGTGGAAGTGGCCCGCTGCTGGGAAGAGGGCGTCATCGACGACCCGCGCGAGGCCGACCTGGGCGCCATCCTGGGCTGGGGCTTCGCCCCCTGGACCGGCGGTCCGATCAGCTTCATCGACGGGATCGGCCTGGCTAGGTTCGTCGAGACGGCGGACCGCCTGGCCGCGGCCTATGGCGACCGGTTCAAGGTCCCGCAGCTGTTGCGCGACATGGCGGCGAAGGGCGAAACCTTCTACGGCCGGTTCGCCCCGGAGAAGAAGGCGGCCTGATCCCGCCCGACCGATCCGCGCCCCGGCGACGGGGCGCGGATCAGGTCAGCTTGTCGGCCTTGCGCAGGCCGGGGAAGAGGGCCGCCCAGGCCCCGGTCGCGGCCAGGGCGCCGAAGCCGCCGAACACCGCCGCGCCGATGGGACCGAGCAGGCGCACCATGACGCCGGAATAGGCCTCGCCCAGTTCGTTCGAGGCGCCGATGAACAGCATCGACACCGACGACACCCGCCCGCGCATGTGATCAGGCGTGGCCAGCTGGATCAGGGTCTGGCGCACATTGACGCTGATCATGTCCGCCGCGCCGCCGACGAACAGCGCCAGGCCCGACAGCCAGACGATCTTCGACAGGCCGAAGGTCAGGGTGCAGACGCCGAACACCGCCACGGCCGAGAACATCCAACGCCCGCCGTTGCGGGTGATCGGCACGCGGCTCAGATAGACCGCCATGACCAGGGCCCCGACGCCGAAGGCGGCGCGCAGCAGGCCGAAGCCCTGCGGCCCGACATGCAGCACGTCGCGCGCGAAGATCGGCGTCAGCAGGGCCACGCCGGCCAGCAGCACCACCACCAGGTCCAGGGAGATGGCGCCCAGCACGATCTTGGTCTTCCAGACATAGGCCAGGCCTTCCTTGACCAGGGCGACCGGCGAGACCTTCTCGCCTGTGACCACCGGCTTGCCGCTGGTGCGGATCAGGACGAAGGCCGCGACCGCCGCCAGGAACAGCGCCAGGGCCGTCGCATAGGCCAGCGGCACGTTGACGCCGACGATCAGCCCGCCCAGGGCCGGGCCGGCGATGGCGCCGGTCTGGAAGGCGATGGACTGGGCCGCGATGGCCGGCGGCAGGGCCTTGCGACCCACCACCATCGGCAGGAAGGCCTGGCTGGCCGGGGCCAGGAAGGCGCGCGCGGCGCCGAAGACGGCGGCGACGGCCAGAAGCCCCCACAGCGGCGGGGAGCCGTGCAGCGCCATGGCCAGGAAGGCGCCGGCGCAGGCCGCCTCGACCAGGATCGACAGCCAGACGGTGCGCTTGCGGTCGCGTCGGTCCGCCATCGCCCCCGCCGGCAGGGTGAAGGCCAGGAGCGGCAGGAACTGGCACAGGCCGACCAGGCCCAGGTACAGGCTGGCCTCGGCGACCGGATGATCGCGCCGCGCGATCGTATAGACCTGCCACAGCAGGGCCGAGGACTGGATCTGGATCGCCAGCACGGCGACCACGCGGCCGAACCACAGCAGGCGGAAGTCGCGGATGCCCCAGGGGCTGGACGGGCCTTCGGGCGGCGCGGGCGGGACCGGCGGAGCGGCCGGTCCGGTGTCGATCGATTCCGTGCTCACGAGGCGGCGGCGCCCTTCAGGAAGCGGCCGATGCTGCGGGCGGCCTGGCGGATGCGCTGCTCGTTCTCGACCAGGGCGATGCGGACATGGTCGTCGCCGTGCTCGCCGAAGCCGACGCCGGGCGCCACCGCCACGGCCGTCTTCTCGATCAGCAGCTTGGAGAAGGCCAGCGAACCCATGTCGCGGAACGGCTCGGGGATCGGCGCCCAGGCGAACATCGACGCCTGCGGGATCGGGAAGGTCCAGCCCGCCTTGGCGAAGCTCTCGACCAGGGCGTCGCGGCGCTTGCGATAGGTGTCGCGCATCTCGCGGATGCAGTCATCCGGGCCGTTCAGCGCCGCCGTCGCCGCCACCTGGATCGGCGTGAAGGCGCCGTAGTCCAGATACGACTTCACCCGCGCCAGCGCCGCCAGCAGCCGCTCGTTGCCGACCGCGAAGCCCATGCGCCAGCCGGCCATCGAGAAGGTCTTTGACATGGAGGTGAACTCCACCGCCACGTCGACGGCGCCGGGCACCTGCAGGATCGAAGGCGGCGGATTGCGCTCGTTGAAATAGACCTCGGCGTAGGCCAGGTCCGACAGCAGGATCAGGTCATGCTTCTTGGCGAAGGCGACCAGGTCCCGATAGAAGTCCAGCGACGCCACATAGGCGGTCGGATTGGCCGGGTAGCAGGTCACCAGGGCGATGGGCCGGGGCACCGAGAAGGCCACCGCCCGCTCCAGCGCCGGGAAAAGTTCGGGCGTCGGCTCGGCCGGGACGGAGCGCAGCACCCCGCCCGCCATCAGGAAGCCGAAGGCGTGGATCGGATAGCTGGGGTTCGGCGCCAGGATCACGTCGCCGGGACCCGTGATGGCCTGCGCCATGTTGGCGAAGCCCTCCTTGGAGCCCAGGGTGGCGACCACCTGCGTCTCGGGGTTCAGCTTCACGCCGAACCGCCGTTCGTAATAGGCCGCCTGGGCGCGACGCAGGCCGGCGATGCCCTTGGAGGCGGAATAGCGGTCGGTGCGCGGCTTGCCCGCCGTCTCCACCAGCTTTTCGATCACATGGCGCGGGGCCGGCAGGTCCGGATTGCCCATGCCCAGGTCGATGATGTCCACGCCGCGTGCGCGTTCGGCGGCCTTGATCCGGTTGACCTGCTCGAAGACGTAGGGCGGAAGGCGCTTGATGCGGTGGAAGTCGGTCATGGCTCGTCGGTCCTGACGCACCGCCATGAAGGGGAGGCGACGGCGCGCTCGACCCTTCCTAAAGCACAGCCGCGCGCGCTGTGCATCAACTCCGGCGCGGATATTTGGGATAGGGCGTCCCGTCGCGATGGCGGTATCGGTCCTCGCCCGGCGCAGCGATCATGTCGATGTCCGGATAATCGCAGGCGTCGGCCGCCGGGGCGCGCCCGCCGACCTCCAGAACAACCGCCTCGCGGTCGGTGCGGTTCTCCAGCTTGTGGCCGTTCGGGACGCCGGCCTTGAAGCCCGCGCAGTCGCCGGCGGCCAGCACCGTCTCGCCGTCCTCCTCGACCAGAACCACCTCCCCTTCAAGCACCCAGACGAACTCGTCCTCGACCGAATGCCAGTGGCGCTGGCTGGACCAGGCTCCGGCCGGCAGGCGCAACAGGTTGACGCCGAACTGATCCAGCCCGGCCGCGTCGCCCAGGCGCCAGCGACGGCGCGGCTTGCACGGTCCGGCGTGTTCCTCCGGATAGCCTGTCCCGTCCAGGCGCGGGGCGGCGGCGATGTCGATCCTGGGCATGGCGGCTTCTCCCCGGCGCAGCTTGCCCCTAAAGCAGTCCGTCATGAGCGTTCCGTCAACCACCCCCGTCGATCCCGTGGCCTTGACCCAGGCGCTGATCCGCCGGCCGTCGGTCACCCCCGCCGACGAAGGGGCGATGGCGGTCCTGGAGCGCGAACTGACCGCCCTGGGCTTCGCCTGCCGCCGCCTGGCGTTCGAAGGAACGGGCGACGCGCCCGCCGACGCCCGGATCGAGAATCTGTACGCCCGGCGGGGGACCGCCTCTCCCAACCTGTGTTTCGCCGGCCATACGGACGTGGTGCCGACCGGCCCGGCCGACGCCTGGTCCGCCGGCCCGTTCGAGGCCGAGGTGCGCGACGGCGTCCTGTACGGACGGGGCGCGGTGGACATGAAGGGCGGGATCGCCGCCTGGGTCGCCGCCGTCTCCCGCATCCTGGCCGAGGGCGAGGTCCCCGGCTCGCTGTCCTTCCTAATCACCGGCGACGAGGAGGGCCCCGCCCTGCACGGCACCAAGCGGGTCGTTCAGGCCCTGGCCGCCGAAGGCGAGGTCATCGATGTCTGCGTGGTCGGAGAACCGTCGTCGTCCCAGGCGTTGGGCGACATGATCAAGGTCGGACGACGCGGGTCGCTGAACACCTGGATCACCGTCCATGGCAAGCAGGGCCACGTCGCCTACCCGGAACGGGCCGCCAACCCCGCGCCGGTCGTCGCCCGCCTGCTGGCGCGGCTGGACGCGCATGTGCTGGACGAGGGCTATCCGTCGTTTCCGTCCTCGAACCTGGAGATCACCACCATCGACGTCGGCAACCCCGCGACGAACGTGATCCCGGCCCGGGCGACGGCGCGGCTGAACATCCGCTTCAACCCCAGCCACACAGGCGACGACCTGATCGAGTGGCTGAACCGCGAGGCGGGCGCGGTTCAGGCCGAAACGGGTTTGCGGATCGAGCTGGAGCACCTGTGTTCGGGCGACGCCTTCCTGACCGAGCCGGGCGCCTTCGTCGCCGCCGTCCAGGATGCGGTGGAGGCGGAGACCGGCCGCCGACCCGAGGCCTCGACCACCGGCGGCACGTCGGACGCCCGCTTCATCCGCGCCCTGTGTCCAGTGCTGGAGCTGGGCCTGGTCGGCCAGACCATGCACCAGATCGACGAGCGCGTGCCGGTCGCGGAGCTGGAGGCGCTGACCGCCGTCTATCGCCGGGTCATCGAAACGGTGCTGGAGCGCCTGGCGAAATAAAGTCGACGGCGGATGTCACATCCGGCCCCGCCGGATCGTCATGCAGGCGATGCGCGATTCCGCGCCTGGAGACCGTAAAATGACCCAACGCCTCGCCGCCCTGCCCTTCAAGGCCGCCCCCGACACCTATCAGGCCATGCTGAACCTTTCGCGGGCGGTGTCCGAAAGCGGGCTGGAGCCCAGCCTGATCGAGTTGATCAAGATCCGGGTGTCGCAGATCAACGGCTGCGCCTATTGCATCCACATGCACGTCACCGACGCCCGCAAGGCGGGGGAGAACGAGATGCGGCTGCACCTGCTGGGCGCCTGGCGCGAGTCCTCGGCCTTCACTGCGCGCGAGCGGGCGGCGCTGGGCTGGGCCGACAGCCTGACCCGCGTCGAGCAGACCCAGGCGCCGGACGCCGACTACCTGCCGCTGAAGGCCGTCTTCACCGAAAAGGAGCAGGTCGACCTGACACTGGCCATCGGCATGATCAACAGCTGGAACCGACTGGCGGTCGGCTTTCGCTTGGCGCATCCGGCCGTACCGGCCCCGGTCGCCGATGTCGCGGCCTGATCCCGCCACCGAGACGTTCGAGGCGCACCGGCCCAGGCTGGCGCGCCTCGCTTATCGGATGCTGGGCTCGTTCGCCGAGGCCGAAGACGTGGTCCAGAACGCCTGGCTGCGTTGGCGCGCGGTCAATCCGGCCGAGGTGCGCGAGCCCGTCGCCTGGCTGACGCGGACCACGACCCGGCTGGCGCTGGACGTGCTGAAATCGGCGCGCGCGCGGCGCGAGACCTATGTCGGCGCCTGGTTGCCCGAACCGCTGGTGGAGCCGCAACCGGACCCGTGCGGAGACGATCTGACCCTGACGCTGATGGTGGCGCTGGAGCGGCTGTCCCCGCTGGAGCGCGCCGCCTTCCTGCTGCACGACGTGTTCGGGATCGGCTTCGATGAAGTGGCGAGGACCCTGGACCGAGATTCCGCCAGCGTGCGCCAACTGGCCAGCCGCGCCCGCCGACATGTGCGCGACGCCCGACCCCGCTACGCCGTCGAGCGCGAGGAGGGCGACCGCATCGCCCGCGCCTTCTTCGAGGCCAGTCGAAGCGGCGACATTGCAGCGCTAGGCGACCTCCTGGCGGAGACGGCGATCCTTCGCGCCGACGGCGGCGGCAAGGTCATCGCTTTCCACAACCCAATCTACGGCGCGCGCAAGCTGTTGCGCCTCTTCGCCAGCCTCAGCCGCAAGTACGGACCTGGAGCGTTCGAATACATCCGGCCCCTGTGGATCGACGGCCTGCCAGGCTATGCCAGCCTGGAGCGGGGCGACATCCTGCAGACCACCGCCCTGGCCATAGAGGACGGGCGGATCGTCGCCATCTTCATCACCCGCAACCCCGACAAGCTGGCCCATATGAAGACCCTCCTGGGGAGCGGCCCGTCGATCCTTCCCTGCTAGGTTCGGACGCCCCATATCAGGGGCATGCGGGAAAAACCGTCATCGAACGCCGGCATCGTTCCCCGATCATCGGGGGATGGGATGGCGTTCAAGCGGACGGAGACCGACTGGCGCGAGGTCGTGCTGGTCTGCCGGAAATGTTCGAAGAAGCTGGGCGGCGGCTTCGGCCCCGCCGGCGACCTGACGCTGAAGAAGGCGCTGCGGAAATACCTGCGCCTGAAGAAGGGCAAGAAGGGGCGCAAGGGCGAGGTGATGGTCACCAGCGTCGACTGTTTCGACCTGTGCCCCAAGGGCGGGGTCGCCGCGGTCAACTCGGCCCGCCCCGACGAGATCCTGATCATCCCGGCCGGCGCCGACCTGCTGGAGGTGAAGACGCGGCTGGGGCTGAACGACGGTCGCCGCCTGAAGCCCGCCCTTCCCGCCGCCTGAGGCGCGGGGCGCCTTTCCTCCGCCGCCCAGCCGTGCCAGACGACGCTCCATGGAAGACACCCGCATCGAAAAGCGCATCGGCGTCCAGGCCGCGTCGGACCGCATCTGGGATCTGATCGCCGACCTGTCCGCCTGGGACCGCTGGAACCCTCACGAGCGGGACATCGAGGGGGCGATCGCCTTCGGCGGCCGGCTGGCGCTGACGGAATCCTGGCCGGAGATGCCGGAGCGCCGCGCCGTGGGCCAGGTCGTGGAGTGGCAGCCCTATGTCCGTCTTGTGTGGACCGAGAACCGCGGCTTCCTGTTCCGCACCATGCGCTACCTGGAGATCGAGGAGCTGGACAAGGGCAACTGCATCGTCGCCTCGGGCCTACGCTTCGCCGGCCTGCGCGGCGAGTTGTTCCACGACAAGCATCGCGCCGTCCTGCGCCGGGGCCAGGCGGCGCTGGTCGAGGGCCTGAAGCGGGCCGCCGAGGGCTGAGGCCGGCTCAGCCCATCGAATCCTGGATGTTGATGATCGCCGGGCCCAGGATCACCACGAACAGCACCGGCAGGAAGAACAGGATCATCGGCACGGTCAGCTGCGCCGGCAAGGCCGCCGCCTTCTTTTCCGCCGCCGACAGGCGCAGGTCGCGGTTCTCCTTGGCCATGACCCGCAGCGCCGCGGCCAGGGGCGTGCCGTAGGTCTCGGCCTGGGTCATGGCGGTGGCCACGGCCTTGACGCCCGGATGGTTGGTGCGCCGGCCCAGGTTCTCATAGGCCATGCGGCGGTCCGGCAGGTAGCTGAGCTCGGCCGACAGCAGGCTGAGCTCCTCGGCCAGGTCGATGGAGGCGCCGCCGATCTCCTGGCTGACCTTGTTGATCGCCGCCTCGATCGACATGCCGGCCTCGACGCAGATCAGCAGCAGGTCCAGCGCGTCGGGGAAGGCCTGCATGATCGAGGTCCGGCGCTTGGCGATCCGGTTCGAGAGATAGAGGTTCGGCGCATAGAAGCCGGCCACGGCGGCGGCCATCACCGCCGTCACCCGCGTCATCAGCGGCAGGCCGAAATCGTTGAGCACGAACAGGTAGAAGACCGCGATGGCCAGGAAGACGAACGGCATGGCGAAGCGGAAGAAATAGAAGGTCGTCAGGGGCTTGGGCCCGCGGAAACCCGCCTGGATCATGCGCTCGGCGACCTTGGGGTCCTCCAGCAGCTTGGTCAGGTTCAGCCGCTCGACCACCCGCTTCTTGAAGCCCTCGTCGGTCTGGCGCAGCGCCCCGCCCTGGATGGCGGCGCGCGAACGGCGCTTCAGTTCGTCGCGGCGCTCGGCGACGGCCTTCATCCGCTTGTCCAGGCTTGCGCCCTGGGTCATCGACGACAGGAGCGTCAGCACGGTGGCGAACACCAGCACCCCCACCCCCAGGCTGAGCAGGTTCTGCGGATCGGTGAAGAATCGGATGACGCCGCCCATGTCGCCTCAGAACTTGAAGGAGATCATCTTCTTCATCACGAAGACGCCGATCGACATCCACACGGCCGCGCCCAGCAGCATGAACTGGCCCCGCAGATCGGTGAACAGGAGGCCCATGTAGGCCGGCGAGGTCATGCCCACCAGGATCATCACAACGGGGGGCAGGGAGCCGATGATGCCGGCCGAGGCCAGGGCCTCGGACGACAGGGCCTTGATCTTCTCGCCCATCATCCGCCGCGCCCGAAGCACGGTCGACAGGTTGCTGAGCGCCTCGGCCAGGTTGCCGCCGGTCTTCTGCTGGATGGCGATGACGATGGTGAAGAAGCGCAGCTCCGGCGTCGGCATCCGCTCGAACATCCTGTCCAGCGCCTGCTCCAGCGTCATGCCGACGCCCAGGCCCTCGACCAGGCGCACGAACTCCGGCCCCAGCGGCGCCGGGCTCTCGCGGGCGATGATCTTGAAGCATTCGTGGACCGGCAGGCCCGACTTGATGCCGCGCACGATGACGTCGACGGCGTTCGGGAACTCCAGCGAGAACTTCTTCATCCGGCGCCGGGCCACGAAGCCCAGCACCCAGCGCGGCAGGCCCAGGCCGACGATCAGGGCCAGGCCCAGCGCCAGGATCGCGTTCAGGCCGAACACCAGCGCGATCAGCAGCGCCGTGACCCCCAGCGCGCCGCTGACGATGTAGAAGGTGCGCACGCTCATCGACACGCCCGCGTGGCGCAACCGCGCCGCCATCGTCAACCGCGCCTTGCGCTCGCGGCGCTCGGCCTCCTGCAATTGCGACAGGATCTGCTTGCGGCGCGCCTCGGGCGTGTTGGCGACGGCCGCCTGGGCCTTGGTCCGCGCCGCGGCCTTGCCAGCCCCGAGGGTCTCGGCCCGCTTCACGGCCTTGGCGCTGGAATCGTCGCCGCCGACGAAGACCCAGCCCAGTCCGCCGATGGTGATGAAGGCCAGGACGGCGGCGAGGATCGGCAGCATCGTCCTACTCCGCCGCGTCCAGCGCTTCGGCCAGTTCGCGCTCCAGCCCATAGTAGCGGGCGCGGTCCCAGAAGCGGGGGCGGGCGATGCCGGTGGAGCGGTGCCGGCCGACGATGCGCCCGTTCTCGTCCTCGCCGGTGATGTCGTAGACGAACAGGTCCTGGGTGACGATCACGTCGCCCTCCAGGCCCACGACCTCGGTAATGTGGGTGATGCGGCGCGAGCCGTCGCGCAGGCGCGCGGCCTGGACGATGACGTCGACCGAGCCGACGATCATCTCCCGGATGGTCTTGGACGGCAGGCCGTAGCCGCCCATGGTGATCATCGATTCCACGCGGCTGATGGCCTCGCGCGGACTGTTGGCGTGCAGCGTGCCCATGGAGCCGTCGTGGCCGGTGTTCATGGCCTGCAGCAGGTCGAAGGCCTCGGGCCCGCGCACCTCGCCGACGATGATCCGCTCCGGGCGCATCCGCAGGCAGTTCTTGACCAGGTCGCGCATGGTGATCTGGCCCTGGCCCTCCAGGTTCGGCGGGCGGGTCTCCAGGCGCACGACGTGCGGCTGCTGGAGCTGGAGCTCCGCGGCGTCCTCGCAGGTGATGACGCGCTCGGTCGGGTCGATGAAGGCGGTCAGGGTGTTCAGCAGGGTCGTCTTGCCCGAGCCGGTGCCGCCCGAGATGACGACATTGCATCGCGACGCGCCGATGACGCCCAGGACGCGCGCGCCCTCGGGACTGATGGAGGCGTACTCCACCAGGTTCTTCATCGTCAGCTTGTCCTTTTTGAACTTCCGGATGGTCAGGGTCGGACCGTCCAGGGCCAGCGGCGGGGCGATGACGTTGACGCGGCTTCCGTCCGGCAGGCGGGCGTCGCAGATGGGCGAGCTCTCGTCCACGCGGCGGCCGACCTGCGACACGATCCGCTGGCAGATGTTCATCAGCTGGCCGTTGTCGCGGAAGCGGACGTTGGTCAGCTGGACCTTGCCGCCGACCTCGATGAACACCCGCCCGGCGCCGTTGACCATAATGTCGGCGATGTCGTCGCGCGCCAGCAGCGGCTCCAGCGGGCCGTAGCCCAGCACGTCGTTGACGATGTCCTGGACCAGGTGCTCCTGCTCGGCCACCGACATGGAGACGTTCTTGATCGCCACCAGCTCGGCGACGATGTCGCGGATCTCCTCCGACGCCGCCTTCTGGTCCAGCTGGGCCAGCTGGGACAGGTCGATGGTGTTCATCAGCGCGTTGAAGATGGTCGTCTTCGTGGCGTGATAGTAGTCGCTCTGCTCGCGGACGATCTCGGCGACCGTCTGGGCCTTCTTCAGCTGCTCCAGCCCGGCCGTGGGCTTGGGGCCGCTGGCGCGCGCCGGGGCGGGGGAGGCGCCGGGCGGGTGTTCATCGAGGTCGGCGGCAAGGTCCAGCTGACCAACGTCCGC
>JAEWDF010000121.1 GCA_023390245.1 Pseudomonadota bacterium | reverse complement strand
TGGTCGCGGGACGGAAGGATGACCGGGCCTTCGTGCTGGCCGACCGGACGGCGCGCGGCCTGTCGCCGATGGGATGGGCCGGCGCGGCGGTGAAGGCGGCGCGGGATTTCGGCGCCGCCGAGATCGTCGCCGAGAGCAACCAGGGCGGGGAGATGGTCAGGACGGTGCTGGCGCAGTCGGATTGCCCGGTCCCGGTGCGGCTGGTCCACGCCTCGCGGTCCAAGGCGGCGCGGGCGGAGCCGGTGGCGCTGCTCTACGAACAGGGCCGGGTGGTCCATTGCGGGGATTTCCCGGCACTGGAGGAGGAGATGCTGGCGCTGGGCGTCGACGGCGGGCCCAGCCCGGACCGGGCGGATGCGCTGGTGTGGGCGGTGACGCGCCTGTTGCTGGAGCCGGGCGGGAAGGGGCCGAGGGTGCGCAGGCTTTAAAGAGCGGGTCTCCTCCCCGTCCGCGGAGCGGATGGGGAGGTGGCGCGACGCGCCGCGCCGCGACGGAGGGGCTCCTTGCCGCGACGCTGGCGGCGGAGATGCGGCAAGAACCCCTCCACCCCCTTGGGTCAAGCCCGAGGGCTAAAGGCGCGGTCCCCCTCCCCACTGCGTGGGGAGGAGACGATAGGATTTCAGGAGATTTCGATGGTTTCGATGCGATGGCCGTTCGGCCGGCGTGCGCGTCCGGATGCGCCCGAGGCGAAGGCGAGCCGGGCGGGGGCGGTGCTGGCCTTTTCGTCGGTGGGACGGCCGCGATGGACGCCGAACGACTACGCCAGCCTGGCGCGCGAGGGCTATCAGCGGAACGCCGTGGCCTATCGCTGCGTGCGGATGATCGCCGAGGCCGCGGCCTCGGCGCCGTTCGCGGTGTTCGTGGGAGGCGTCAGGGACGAGGACCATCCGCTGGCGCGGCTGATCCGGCGGCCCAATCCCGAGCAGTCGGGGGCGGAGCTGATGGAGGGGCTCTATGGCGCGCTCCAGGTCTCGGGCAACGCCTATGTGGAGGCGACCGGGGACGCCGACGGGGACGGGGCGCCGGACGAGTTGTGGGCGCTGAGGTCCGACCGGGTGAAGGTGGTCCCCGGCCGGTCGGGATGGCCGGAGGCGTGGGACTATTCGGTCGATGGACGATCCCTGCGGATCGCGCGGGCGGCGGACGGCTGGGCGCCGGTGATGCATCTGAAGCTGTGGCATCCGCTGGACGACTGGTACGGCCTGTCGCCGCTGGAGGCGGCGGCGCAGGGCGTGGACGCGCATAATGCGGCGGGGGCGTGGAACAAGGCCTTGCTGGACAATGCGGCGCGGCCGTCGGGCGCGCTGATCTATGGGGCGAAGGACGGCGAGCGGTTGACCGGCGAGCAGTTCGAGGCGCTGAAGGCGCAGCTTGACGAAGGCTATGCGGGGGCGGCGAACGCGGGGCGGCCGGTGCTGCTGGAAGGCGGCATGGACTGGAAGCCGCTGAGCCTGACGCCGGCGGAGATGGATTTCGTCGCCGGCCGGCATGCGGCGGCGCGCGAGATCGCCCTGGCCTTCGGGGTCCCGCCGCAGCTGCTGGGAATTCCGGGGGACGCGACCTACGCCAACTATCGCGAGGCCAATGCGGCCTTCTGGCGCCAGACGGTGGTCCCGCTGGTGCGGAAGGCGGCGGGGGCGCTGACCGGCTGGTTGGGCGAGCGGTTCCCGGACTGCGAGGTGCGGGCCGACCTGGACGCCGTGGCGGCGCTGCAGCCGGAACGGGACGCGCTGTGGGCGCGGCTGGAGGCGGCGAGCTTCCTCACCGAGGCGGAGCGGCGGCGGATGGCGGGACTGGGCGAATGATCGCGCCGCCGAGACGGGTTCCGGCGGCCGTGATCGCGGCCCTGGCGGTGCAGACGGTCGCCGGCCTGCTGTGGGCCGGCGGGGCGGCGGCGCGGATCGCCACGCTGGAGCAGCGCGTGGGCGAGCAGCGGCTGGTGGCCGAGCGGCTGGCGCGGCTGGAGGCGCAGGGCGAGGCGACGCGAGCGGCGGTGGAGCGGATCGAGCGGAGGCTGGAGGAACGGTGAGCGGCGACGGAATGAGCCTGCCCCGCATCGCGGGGGAGGGGGGAGGCGAAGCCGCCGGGTGGGGGCGGCAGGGCGAGGTCGCGACACTGGAGAGGAAAGACGTCGGGGATGCGTCGCGTGGCCGCCCCCACCCGACCTCGCTGCGCTCGGCCACCCTCCCCGGGACGGGGAGGGAGAACGCGGGCGCGCTTTTCATTGAAGGCTACGCCTCGCTGTGGGGCGCGGCCGACCTGAACGGGGATGTGGTGCAGGCGGGGGCGTTCGCCGACAGCCTGGCGCGGACCGGCGCCGACGGCGTCAGGATGCTGCACGGCCACGACGGGCGGACGGTGGTCGGGATCTGGGACGAGGCGGTCGAGGACGAACGGGGCCTGTTCGTGCGGGGCCGCATCATGGACTGGTCGCCCGAGGCGCGGCTGGCCCAGGCGCTGAGCCGGGCGGGGGCGCTGGACGGGCTGTCGATCGGCTATCGCACGGCGCGGGCGCGGCGGGCAGGGCGGCTGCGGGTGCTGAGCGGCGTGGACCTGTGGGAGGTGTCGCTGGTGACCTTCCCCATGCTGCCGGGGGCGCGGTTCGCCTTGGAGAAGAGGCCGGACTGATCGAGGGCCGCGGCGATCCTTGCGACGGCGGCGCGGCCGGCCTTTCCGTGCATCCAGCGGAGGATCCAGCCGCCGGCGACAAGGACGAAGACGAAGGAAAACCGCAGCAGGAACACCATCAATACACCGCCGACGACGAGCAGGAGGTAGAGGGCCATCAGCACCTGGCCGGCCGTTCCTTCGGGCGGCGGCGGGGGAAGCTCGTCCTCCTTCGGCAGGCCGAAGGTCTTGGCGTGGGTTTCTCGCGTCGGTTCCTGCTGGAGCCGTTGAAGCACCGTCAGCTTCGGCTCGGGCGCTTGGGCCGCGGGAAGCGGGGCCACGGGCTGGGGAGGATCATCATACTCCGCATGCAGGCGACGAAGAGGGCTTTCCCGCATGCCGTCGGCGGGATCGTAGGCGATGGACTCGCCCTGGGGGTCCACGGTGAAGACGTCCTCGAAAGGCGTCGTGGCGAAGTCGATGGCGCGGGTGTCCTGGCCGTAGCTCTGGCCGTGGAGGGCGAGAAGGCGGCCCTGGCGCAGCTCGACCTGGAAGCCGATGGGGTCGGGCAGATCGCCGACCATGGCGTGGACCGTGCCGAACAGGCCCGTGACCTGGCGCTGGGCTGGGCTCTTGGGCGGCGGGCGATGGCGGTCGACGATCCGTTCGGAATAGAGGCCGGCGCCGGTGTTGCGGCGCAGGCCCGGCAGGCTGTCCTCCACCTGGCCGGCGAGATCCGGGACGAGGTCGCGAAGCTCCCAGGCCATGGCGTCCAGGACGGCGCTCTCGAGCGGGGTGAGGCGGGCCATCAGTTCGCACCGTACAGCAGCTTGTGCAGGCCGATCCATAGCAGGGCGGTCGTGAGGCCGTAACCGGCGCCGACGGCCCATAGAATGGGAAGACCCGTCGGGATCATCATGGCGGCGCCGGCGGCGAAGCCCAACAGCGCCAAGATCACGTAACGCGCGGCGATCCTGTACGCCCTCAGGGAGGCGAAGGCGATCAGGAGGAGCGCCGAACCGGCCAGGGTGAACGGAATCGTAGCGGCAAGACCGGCCCAGAAAATCGGTCCCATGACGAAGGGACCACCCCGGATGAGCAGCGCCGCCAAGGTGCAGAGAAAGCTGCCCAGAACGGCGGACGAGAGCCACAGTACGAGCCCGCGCACGGCCGGCATCGCCGCCTCGAAGCGGGTCGATCGACCAGGCCGGGCGGTCAACGCGATGCGCCCTGTGCGAGCACCTTGTCGTAGGAGGGGGCGGGCCGGATCGAGATCGGTCGCATCTGGGGCGGCCTTAGACCGGGAGGAACCGGAACGATCTCGAAATCTGCTGTCGCCCAGTCGAACCGCCTGGTGTCGACGCCGTCGGTGAAAAACTCGACAAGCGCGATGGCGCCGTCGGCGGCTGGCCAGAGGCGGCAACCGATCGGACCTGGCAGCCCGCCGACATGGAAGCAGACCAGAGCGTTGGGAGCGTGGGGGAGAAGCAGGGCGGAGCGAATCTGGGTGATGCAGCCCGCGCCGTTGTTGAAGCGGCTGACGACCTCGGCGTCCGAGAGAAAACGCCGAAGCATCGTCGCGGCTCCGTGTGTTTCTGTCGTTAACTCCCCAAGGGCCGCCAGCTCCAGGGGCGTGAATCCGGGGCCCTGGATCGGCTGGAAGCCCAGCTTGTCCAGCCATTGGCGATAGAGGACCAGGGCCTGGCGGATCACCACGACCACGCTGACGAGAGCCGCCGCCAAGTACACGGCGCCGAGGCCTTTCAACCCGACGATGAAGTTCAGCCGGCTGCCGTAGAGGAACAGCAGGGCGAAGGCGGCCGCCGGAATGGCGAAGGCGCCGGCCGCGAAGGCCAGGCGTCGGAGACGCTTCGCGCGACTGGGCTTGCGATTGAACTTGTCCATGACCACCGGCGGCTGGCTCGCCGCTGAAACCCCTCGGGCGATGTCCCGACCCTAACCGCAAACCGCGGTTCTACAACCGGAGAGATCATGAAAGAGACCAAACAGGCTTCCGCTTCGCCGGAGGCGCGCGAGGCCGTGCGCGAGGTGATGGCGGCGTTCGAGGCGTTCAAGGGGGCGAACGACGCCCGGCTGGACGAGATCGAGAAGAAGGCGGCGGCCGATACGCTGCTGGAGGAGAAGGTGGCGCGCATCGACCAGGCGGTCGCGGCGGCCCAGGCGCGGCTGGACCGGGCGATGAGCCAGGCGCGGCGCCCGGCCATCGGCGGGGAGCCGGCCGAGCCCGTGTCCGCGCCGGAGGCCAAGGCGGCCTGGGACGGCTATCTGAAGACCGGCGCCGCGGCGGGGCTGGAGACCAAGGCGGGGCTGAGCACGGGCGCCAGTTCGGGCGGCTATGTGGTTCCCTATGAGACCGAGCGGGCCATCGAGCGGCGGCTGATGGCCGTGTCGCCGATGCGCGAGATCGCCACGGTGCGCACGGTCGCGGCCGGCGTGTTCCGAAAGCCGGTGTCGACGGCGGGCGTGGCCTCGGGCTGGGTGGCGGAGACAGCCGCGCGGCCGGAGACGGACCCGGCGACCCTGGCGCTGCTGGAGTTCCCGTCGGCCGACCTGTACGCCAGCCCGGCGGCGACGCAATCGCTGCTGGACGACGCGATGGTGGACCTGGACGAATGGCTGGCGGCCGAGGTCGAGGACGCCTTCGCCGCCCAGGAGACCGAGGCCTTCGTCAACGGGAACGGGACGAACAAGCCCAAGGGGCTGCTGGCCTATGTGACCGTGGCGGACGCCGATCACGCCTGGGGCAAGATCGGCTATGTCGCGTCGGGCGCCGCAGGCGGTTTTGCGGCCAGCAGCCCGACCGACCGTCTGATCGACCTGGTCTATGCGCCCAAGGCCCAGTACCGGCCGAACGGGCGGTTCGTGATGAACCGCAAGACGGTCTCGGCCGTGCGCAAGTTCAAGGACGGGGACGGCAATTATGTCTGGCAGCCGGCGGCGCGGCTGGGCGAGACGGCGTCGCTGCTGGGCTATCCGGTGACCGAGATCGAGACCATGCCGGACGTGGGGGCCAACAGCCTGTCGATCGCCTTCGGCGACTTCCAGCGCGGCTATCTGATCGTGGACCGAGCGGGGGTGCGGGTGCTGCGCGACCCGTTCACGGCCAAGCCCTATGTGCTGTTCTACACCACCAAGCGCGTCGGCGGCGGGGTGCAGAACTTCGACGCGATCAAGGTGATGAAGTTCGCCGCGACATAGTCGCGGAGTGACGAGTGGTTGGTGGCGAGTGGCGAGAGCCGCTCGTCGCTGACCTGGATCAATGCGGCGACGAAGGGGTTCGGCGGTTGGCGGTTGCACGCCACTCGCCACTCGTCCCTCGCCACTATCGAGCAAAGCGAGATTTCCATGACCGCACCGGTGACGCTCACCGAGGCGAAGCGGTTCCTGCGCGTCGAGCATGAGGCGGAGGACGGGCTGATCCAGACGCTGATCGAGGCGGCCCAGGCGCGGGTGGAGGGGGAGGTGGGGCTGAGCCTGACCTCGACCTCGCCCGCGCCGCTGAGGCTGGCGGTGCTGATGCTGGCGCTGAGGGCCTATGAGCGGGGCGAGGCGGAGATGAGCGTCGCGCCGGTCGAGGGCTGGATCACGCCCTATCGCGTGGTGCGGCTGTGACCGGGGCGATGCGGGTGCTGGCGGGACTGTATCGGCCGGTGGAGGCCGAGACGCCCTATGGCGGGCGGGCGGTGACCTACGAGCCGGTCGGGTCGGCCTGGCTGAGGTGCGGGGCGCGACGACGCCGGGAGGGCGGGGCCGGCGACGAGCGTCATGCGGTCGAGATCATGACGGCCGAGGCGCGGTCCGATCCACGGCTGCAAACCGGGCGGGTGCTGCGCTTCGCCGGCTCGGACTGGGCCGTGGTCACGGCCGACGACCTGAGGCCGGGACGGGTGACGCTGGGACTGGAGCGGGTGCGATGATCGATCACGAGAGCGCGCTGCAGAAGGCGCTGGTCGCGACGCTGAAGGGCGATGGGGCGCTGACGGCGCTGCTGGACGGCCGGATCTGGGACGGAGCGCCAGAGGGCGCGGCCTGTCCGCACCTGCTGATCGGGCGGTGCGAGAGCCGGCCGGTGAACGCGGACGGGGGCGGGGTGGAGCAGAGGCTGACGCTGACGGGCGTGTCGCGGTTCGCCGGGACGGAAGAGGCCAAGGCGGTCGCGGCGGCGGCGCGGGCGCGGCTGCACGAGGCGACGCTGGAGGCGGACGGGGTGCGGACGGTGTCGCTGCGCGTGATCTTCTCGGATGTGTTCCGGGCGGGCGACGGGCGGCGGACCTATGCGGTCGTGCGCGTCAGGGCGGTGACGGAAGAGATCGGGGAGGACTGAGGATGGCCGCACAGGCGGGCAAGGACATGCTGCTGAAGATCGAGGGCGCGCCCGGGGTCTTCACGACGGTGGCGGGACTGAAGGCGCGGACGATCTCGTTGAACGCCCGGACGGTGGACGCGACCGACGGCGACAGCGCCGGACGGTGGCGCGAGCTGCTGGCGGGCGCGGGGGTGAAGTCGGCGGCCGTGTCGGGGCAGGGAATATTCCGCGACGCGGCGTCGGACGCCCTGGTGCGCGAAGCCTTCTTCGACCAGGCGGCCAAGACCTGGCGGCTGGTGGTGCCGGACTTCGGCGTGCTGGAAGGGCCGTTCCTGGTCGCGGCGCTGGAATACGCCGGCGAGCACGGCGGGGAGGCGACCTTCGCCCTCAGCCTGGCCAGCGCCGGGGCGGTGGCGTTCAGCGCGATCTAGGGCCAATCGACATTCAGGTTTCCCCGCTTCCGACATCGTCCTTCCGGGGCTTCGCGGAGCGAAGAACCCGGAATCCAGGGGCCGCGGGCGCGGATCGAACCGCATCGAGGGTCGGAGTCGCCCTCCTGGGTTCCGGGTTCGTCCTTCGGACGCCCCGGAAAGACGATCATGGGCAAAGGTCGATTGGGCCTGGATCCCCGTCCGTTTCGTTTCGCTTCATAGGGAAGGATCGTCATGACGAACGGGGCGAGGGGCGAGGTCGTCGTCCGGCTGGGCGGCGTCGAGCGGCGGCTGTGCCTGACGCTGGGGGCGCTGGCGGAGATCGAGACGGGGCTGGGCGTCCAGGGCCTGGCGGGCGTGGCCGAGCGGATGAGGGCCCTGTCGGCGCGCGACCTGATCGTGGTGCTGGCGGCCCTGCTGCGGGGCGGAGGCGAGCCGGCGGACGCGGCGCGGGCCGCCGATCCGGCCGAAGCGGCGCGGGCGGTGGCGCGGGCGTTCGCGGCGGCGGCCTCATGACGCCCTGGGCGGAGATGCTGCGCGCGTCGGTGCGGCTGGGCGTTGCGCCCGAGGCGTTCTGGCGGCTGTCGCTGAAGGAGTGGCGGATGCTGACCGAGACGGCGGCGGGCGCCGCGCCGATGGGACGCGAAGGCCTGGAACGGATGATGGAGGCGTGGCCCGATGGCGGATGAGGACGAACGGCTGGACACGGTGCCGCTGAAGGCGGCCGAGGCGGCGGCGGCGCTGGAGGCGCTGAAGCAGCCGGCGCAGGAGGCGGCCAGCGCCATCGAGACGGCCTTCGACCGGGCGGGCGACAGCCTGGCGCGGTCGCTGGCGCGGGCGGCGGCGGATGGGGAGGTGACCCTGGCGGAGTTGGCGCGCGCGGTGTTGAACG
>JAEWDF010000098.1 GCA_023390245.1 Pseudomonadota bacterium | reverse complement strand
CGCCGCGACGGCGGTGCTGGGGCCGCGCGCGGCCGGCGCGGCCGGGGAAGCGTTCGAGACCGCGCTTTTCGGCTGATCGGGCAACCCGCTCCCGGATTTCGCGGTTAGGATGCGGGACGGGCGCGAGGCCCGCCGTTCTTTCGGAGAAGCCGCCATGTCCGTCCGCGTCGCCCTGATCGTCGGCAGCCTGAGGAAGGGCTCCTTCACGCGCGCCATCGGCATGGCGATCAAGGACCTGGCCGCCGACCGGCTGGATCTGGTTCCGGTCGAGATCGGCGACCTGCCGCTCTATAACCCTGACCTGGAAGAGGATATCCCGGCCGCCTGGGCGCGCTTCCGCGAGGCGGTGTCGGGGACCCAGGCCGTGCTGTTCGCCACGCCCGAGTACAACCGCTCGGTCCCCGGCGCGCTGAAGAACGCCCTGGACGTCGGCTCGCGCCCCTTTGGCCACAGCGTCTGGTCGGGCAAGCCGGCGGCCATCGTCAGCGTCTCCCCCGGCGCGATCGGCGCCTTCGGGGCCAACCACCACCTGCGCCAGTCGCTGGTCTTCCTGGACATGCCGACACTGCAGCAGCCGGAAGCCTATGTCGGCAATGTGCAGGGCCTGCTGGACGGCGAGGGCCGGCTGGCCAACGACGGTACGCGCGACTTCCTCAAGACCTTCGCCGACACGTTCGCCGACTGGATCGAGAAGACGAAGCGCTGACCGTGTCTCCTCCCCATGAAATGGGGAGGGGGACCGCGGAGCGGTGGAGGGGCTCTTGACGCGGCTCCGGCGCTTGAGCGGATGCGAAGAACCCCTCCGTCTCTCCGCTACGCTGCGAGCCACCTCCCCATTGCATGGGGAGGAGACGGCGCGGACTGACCGCCCCAATTGAAAACGGCGGCCCATCGGGGCCGCCGTTTCCGTTCGGATGGGACCGAACTTAGCCGACCGTTTGCAGCTGGCCAGCCGATTCCTTGCCCGAACGCTTGTCGCGTTCCAGCTCGTAGGAAACCTTCTGGTTTTCATCCAGGCCGCGCAGGCCGGCGGCTTCCACCGCCGAGATGTGGACGAAGACGTCCTTGCCGCCGTCGTCCGGCTGGATGAAGCCGTAGCCCTTGGTCGGGTTGAACCACTTAACAGTGCCGGTAGCCATGGTGAGACCTCCGTTTGGCGTTTGACCGAGGGAACGTCCCTGCGGCCTGTCGGGTCTGAATGGATCGGCCTGGACTCGTTGCGTTCGCAGAGAGAGTGGGCGTTACGCAGAGAGATCGACGCCCCATCATGCCCGTGTCCGGGCTCCGGAGCAAGCGGGGCCGGAACGGCGCCGCTTGGCGCGCGTTTCTATCGTTTGGGAACGAGGCGTAATCATGAACAGAATCCACGTGGTGGAGCGGGCCTATCAGCTCGCCCGCACCCCCGCCTGCGTCAGCACGGCCGACATCCTCAAGGCGCTGGCGGCGGAGGGCTATTCGGGGGCCGAGATTTCCCATTTCCAGGGTTCGGCCATCCGCGCCGACCTGAACCGCCTGTGCAAGCTGCCGACGGAATGATCAGCGCTTGAAGGTGTCGCCGACCGCCTTGGCGTCTGGGCCGTCCGGCCCGGCGCTTTGGCGCGCCTGCTCGCCCACCTTCCTGACCGCCTTGTCCGATGTCGTCTGGTCCGGCTTGCCCGCCGGCATGGCGCCGTTGCTGTCGCGGCCCTTGGTCTGCTTGTCGTCCATGGCGACCTCCTTCTGACCCCTTAGCGGATGGGGACGCGGCCCGGTTCCGGCGATCGCCGCGACGTGACGCCGGCCCGGGTCGCAAAGGCCGGGGAAAATGCGCTAGGCTGGCCGCGATGGCCCTGCTGGACTGGATGAGCGATGCGGCCGGGCCGGTGGTCCGGGGCGACGGGGTGGTGATGCGGCCGCCGCGCGGGTCCGACCACGCCGCCTGGGCGGCGCTGCGCGAGGCGTCGCGCGACTATCTCCAGCCGTGGGAGCCCGCCTGGCCCGAGGACGACCTGACCAAGGCCGCCTTCAAGCGGCGCCTGTCGATCTATGCGCGCGAGATGGAGTTGGGCAACGCCTGGCCCTTCTTCGTCTTCGGCGAGGACGGACGGACGCTGCAGGGGGCGGTGACCCTGTCCAACGTGCGGCGCGGCGTGGCCGAGACCGGTACGCTGGGCTACTGGATCGGCCAGCCCTTCGCCGGGCGGGGCCTGGCCACGGCGGCCGTGCGCGCCGTCGTCCGCTACGCCCTGGACCGGCTGAAGCTGCACCGGCTGGAGGCCGCCTGCCTGCCCGCCAACCTGGCGTCGAAACGCGTGCTGGAAAAGTCCGGCTTCAAGCAGGAGGGATACGCCCGCGCTTATTTGAAAATTAACGGGGAGTGGGCAGATCATCTGCTGTTCGGCCTCGTCGAGGACGAGATCGATCGCGGCGGCTGACGCCGTTTTCAGAAAGGGTCCATCGGCTTGAACGCCCGATCCCGATCGCTGGCCTGGGACGCCACGACCGCCATCGAGGCGCTGGCGGCCGCCGACACGGCCCTGTGGATCTGGACGCCCGCCGAGGACCAGATCCGCTTCACCGGCGCGACCCGTCCGCTGGGCCTGGGGCCCCTGGCGCCGGAATGTTCGGGCGCGGGCTTTGTCGCCTCGGCCCTGCCGCAGGACCGGTCCCTGGCCGAAAAGATGCTGAAGCCGCAGGACGAGGGGACCGAGATCGCCGTGCGGCTGCGCATGCGCGGGGCCGAGACCTGCCTGTGGCGCGGCGTATGGCTCGAGGATGGATTGCGCGCCGCCGGGGTCGTGGCGCTGGAGACCAAGTTCGCCGGCTCCGACCGTGACGCCCTGACCGGCCTGCTGGACCGCCGCGCTTTCCTGGCCCGGGTCGGGGAAGGGCTGGTCCAGCCGGGCGAATACGAGATGGTCGTCGGCGACGTCGACCGCCTGCGCCGCCTGAACGAGGCCCTGGGCCACGAGCGCACCGACCTGGTGCTGTCGGCGCTGGGCTCGCGCCTGGCCGCCGCCTTTCCCAAGGACGCCAATCCCGCCCGTATCGGCGAGGACGAATTCGCCATCTTCGTGCCGCGCGGCGCCAGCCACGTCAGCTATCGCGTGCGCGAGGCGCTGGAGCAGCCGCTGCGCGTCGCCGGTTTCGACATCTATCCGACCGTCTCGATCGGAGCCGTGGTGGTCGAGGGCGGGCCCGACGCGCCCGATCCGGCGGAAATCCTGCGCCGCGTCGAATTGGCGGTGGAATCGGCCAAGGGCGTGGGTCGGGGCGGCTCGGCCGCCTATGGGCGCGCGCTGGAAAGCGACAGCCTGAGCCGCCTGGCGCTGGAGGCGGACCTGCGCAACGCCTTCGTGCGCGGCGAGATCGTGCCCTTCTTCCAGCCGATCGTGAACCTGAACACCGGCGCGGTGGCGGGCTTCGAGGCGCTGGCCCGGTGGCGCCATCCGCGCCGGGGCCTTGTGCCGCCGGACGAATTCCTGACCCTGACCGACGATCTGGGCATGATGAACGAACTGGGTCTGCTGATGATGACCCAGTCGGCGCGCCAGCTGGCCGAATGGCTGGAACGCCATCCGCTGGCCGGCAAGCTGTTCTGCAGCGTCAACCTGTCGGTCGGCGAGATCGAGCGGCGCGGCCTGTGCGAGGACGTGGAGCGCATCATCAGGGAGACCGGCCTGCCCAAGGGCGCGCTGAAGCTGGAGGTCACCGAGGGCGACATCATGCGCGACACCGCGCGCGCCGCCGAGGTGCTGAAATCGCTGAAGGCCGTGGGCGCGTCCCTGGCGCTGGACGACTTCGGCACGGGCTTCTCGTCGCTGTCCTACCTGGCGCGGCTGCCGTTCGACACGCTGAAGATCGACCGCTACTTCGTGCTGACGATGAACAAGGACGAGGGGTCGGCCAAGATCGTCAAGTCGGTGGTCAACCTTGGGCGCGACCTGGCGCTCGAGGTGGTGGCCGAGGGCGTGGAGAACGCCGAACTGGCCGCCCTGCTGCTCCAGGCCCAGTGCCACTACGGCCAGGGCTTCGGCTACGCCCCCGCCCTGCCGGCCCAGGAGGCGGAGGTCTATCTGGCCGAAAGCCTGGCGGACGGGGCGGCGCCGATCCGGCAAAGGTCGGCGTAGTCGTCGGGATCCGCGAAACGAGCTTGACGGGAAGGACTGCGCGGGGGACGCCTTCGTTCTCAGCCCGTCGGAGACGCCCCTCATGCCGCGCCTCGCCTTCCTGACCGCCGCCCTCTCCTTCCTGTGGGCCGGAACGGCCTTCGCCGATCCGCGCGTCGTCATCGAGCGCGGCGTCGCCGTCGCGAGCGACGGCTCGACCATGCCCTATGAGATCGGGACCCTGTATGTGCCGGAAAACAGGGACAAGCTGGACAGCCGGACGATCGGCGTCGGCTTCGCCCGTGTCAGGGCCGCCCGACCGACCGGCGCGCCGCCGGTCGTCCTGCTGGCCGGCGGTCCTGGCGTGACCATGCTCGACATCGTGCTGGACAAGGACGAAGCCGCCCGGCGTCGCGTGAAGGTCTGGCAGGCCTATGCCGACGTGGCCGACCTGATCGTCATCGAGCAGCGGGGCTATACGTTGCGGGGCGACCTGATGGAGCTGGACAGCCGGCCCCTTCCGCTCGACCGGCCCATGACCATCGAGGACGATGTCGCCGTCACCCGCGATCTGGCGCGGCGCGCCCAGGCGGCCTATCCCCAGGCGGACCTGTCCGGTTATTCCATCCGTCAGATCGCCGACGATGTCGACGATCTGAGGCGCGCCCTGGGCTATGACAAGATCAGCCTCAACGCCGCCAGCTTCGGCTCCCAGTGGGCGTTCGCGGTGATGAAGGCCCATCCCGGCGTGGTGGCCCGGGCGGTGATCTCTTCCGCCGAGCCGCTGGACGACGGCTACGACATGCCGGCCCAGGTCTTCGCCGCCTTTCAGCGCATCGCCGTCGAAGCCGACCGCGATCCCGGCCTGAAGCCCTATCTGCCGGAGTGCGGGCTGGTCGCGGCCATGGAGGCGACGCGGGCGCGGCTGGAAGCGCAACCCGTGGAGGCGTCCGTGACGGACGCGGACGGCGTGACCCGGCGGATCGTCCTGGGCGTGGGCGACTACCAGTATGCGCTGATCGCCTATTCGGCGGACGCCGCCGCCTTTCCGCGCTTCGTGCTGTCGGCCTTCCATGGCCGCTACGACGACTGGGCGCGGGACGCCGTCGCCTGGCGCGCCTCGGAGAAGCGATCGCTGATCAATCCGCTGATCAATATCGGGCTGGACATGTCCGCCGACCGCAAGGCGCTGCTGTGGAACGATCCCGCCCTGCCGATGCTCGGCGCATGGAATTTCGCCGCCTATCTGGCCGCCAAGGGCGACTGGCCGACCCCCGACGCCGGCGACGATTTCCGCAAGCCGGTGCTGGACCCCACGCCCGTGCTGTTCGTGCAGGGCGACTGGGACACATCGACGCCGATCGAGAACGCCCTGGCCCTGGCGCCCTATTTCCCGAACAGCCGCGTCCTGGTGGTGCATCGCGCCCAGCACAACGGCGCCTTCGCCCTGCTGCGCAGCCGGCCCGAGACGGCGGCCAAGGTCTACGACTTCCTGCGCACGGGGGAGACGACCGGCCTTCCGGCCGAGATCGCCCTGGATCCGGTTCGGTTCGAACCCCCGGACTTTCCACCGCCCTAGGCTTGCAACCCCGCTCTTGGCGGGGCGGCGCCATGACTAGCGGAGCACCGCTTCGGGATCCGCCAGCACCACGTCGTGCATCAGGTTCAGATAGGCCTCGTAGTACGGCTTGTGCGAGGCGCCGACGATGGCCAGCATCCGCGTTCCGGGGCGGCGGCCCAGGACGTCGCGCATGTTCGCGACCATGCGCAGGTT
Source organism: Pseudomonadota bacterium (assembly GCA_023390245.1). Lineage (GTDB taxonomy): Bacteria > Pseudomonadota > Alphaproteobacteria > Caulobacterales > Caulobacteraceae > Brevundimonas. The sequence continues at coordinate 46,818 of JAEWDF010000098.1, read as the reverse complement.
CCGCGTCTCCCAATAGGCGACGTAGCTGCGGCCGAAGCCCTGGGGCGACGGTTCGACGAGCGCGGCGCCGAAGTCGGACTGGTAGGTCCGCATCGATTCCTCTGGCGCATTGTAGGCGCGATAGAGGTCGAGCAGGCCGTCCGGCTCGCCGAGCCGGGCTTCGAGGCGGGCGGAATCGGCGCGGCGCGCCCGCGACGCCGGATTGTCCCAGGCGCCCATGATGGCCTCGCCATAGGCCTTAACCTCGGCGGGATCGTCGCTGTCGGCGGTGTCGGCCGAGTGGTCGTCGACGCTCCAGAGCCGCTCCAGGCCCAGGCGCGCGGCCAGGGGCGCGGAGATCAGGTTGGTCTCGTTGCGGCGGGTCATCGACCGGTCCAGGCGCGCCACCAGGGCGCCGGTGACGCCGTCGCCGGCGCGGCGTTCGGCCTCGGGCAGGCGCAGCCATTGCACCAGGGCCGAGCCGGGTTCTCCCGCCGCCAGGAAGATCGCCGCCAGACGCCGCCGCTGCGCCGGCGCGGGCGAAGCGGGCCAGTCCGCCAGCATCCGCTCCGCCTCGACGTTGGCGGCCGGGACGTCGAGGCCCGTCGCCGCACCGGCCTCGGTCGGGTCGAAGCAGTAGGTCTCGATCGTTTCGGCGTATCGCTGCGGATAGCGCCGCAGGGCGTCGCACTGGAGCCCGGACAGGTCCTCGGTCGCGATCGCCGTCGGCGCCCACGCCGCGAGCCGATCCATCAGCGGCGTCAGAAGCGCCGGATCGAAGGTGTTTGGCAGGCCGGACAGATGGGTCGTGCCCAGCACCAGCACCCTGTTGGGCTCGCCCGCCGGCGGTCCTTTCAACTGATCGGGATGGAAGCTCGGCCGATAGTCCTGGGCCGCGGCGAGGCCAGTGAAGGCCAGGCCGGCGACGAGGGCCAGAGAGGACAACAGAATGCGGTGATGCGGACGATCCATGCGATGCGGTCTCGGAAGGGATGAACCGCCAGCCCCCGGCTGGCGAGCGACCATCGCCCGAAACACGGCCCCGCACCCGTTAAGTTTTGGACAGCTAGCCAGACGCGGCCGTTTACCGGACAGTGCGTCCATGACCGACGCCCGACTGGAAATCGCCGCCGGCTTCGCCAGCGCGCGAGGACCCAAGGCCGACAATCAGGATTTCGGCGGCGTCCATCTCGGCACGCCGGCCGAGCAGCGCGAGCACGGGGTCGTCGCCGTGATCGCCGACGGCGTGTCGGGGTCGAAGGCCGGGCGGGCGGCGGCGGAGCTGGCGACGCGCAGCTTCATCGACGGCTATCTGGACCAGAACCCGCTGAACGGCATTCCCGCCAACGGCATAAAGGCGCTCAGGGGCTTCAACCGCTGGCTCCACGCCAAGGGGCGGTCGGACCCGGCCATGGAGGGGGCGGCGACCACCTTCACCGCCCTGGTGATGCGCGGGCGCGAGGCGGTGGCGCTGCATGTGGGCGACAGCCGGGCCTGGCGTTTCCGCGACGGGGTGCTGACGCGGCTGACCGAGGACCACACGCGGGCGCAACAGGGATTGAGGCATGTGCTCTATCGCGCCGTCGGCATCGAGGCGGACGTCAAGCTGGACGTGCGCCATGTGGCGCTGAAGCCGCACGACCGCCTGCTCCTGACGACGGACGGGGTGCATGGCGTGTTGGAGGAAGCGGCCATCGCGCGGCTCCTGGCGCGGCGCGGTTCTCCCGAGGCGGACGCCCAGGCCCTGGTGCAGGCGGTGGACGAGGCCGGCGCGCGCGACAACGCCACCGCCATCGTCATCGACGTGGTCCGCATCGGCGCGCCCGACTGGGAGGCGATCACCGCCGAGGCCGAAGGCCTGGCGATCCAGCCGCCGCCCAGGGTCGGCGACCAAGTGGACGGCTTCCAGCTTCAGCGCCTGGTCGCGGACGGGCGGTTCACCCGCCTGTTCCTGGCGCGCGACGCGCTGGGCGGCCTGGGCCAGGTGGTGTTGAAGTTTCCGAAGCCCGACGTCGTCTCCGCCCGCGGGGCGCGGCTGGCCTTCCTGCGCGAGGCCTTCATCGGCCGGCGCATCGATCATCCGAACGTCGGCAAGGTGCTGGCGTTGGACGCCGGCCGCCAGAGCCGGCTCTACATCGCCCAGCCGTACTATGCGGCGGCCACCCTGCATGCGCGCCTGGCCGAGGACGGGCCGCCGCCGATCGCCGAAGGGATCGGCATCGCCCTGCGGCTGAGCCGGGCGGTGGCGGCGCTGCACCGGGCCGGAGTGACGCACCGCGACATCAAGCCGGACAATGTGCTGCTGGAGGCGGACGGCGGGGTGAAGCTGGTCGACCTGGGCGTCGCGCGCCTGCGCCGGGCCGAGGAGTTCGCCGAGGCCGAGGCGCCGGGCACGCCCGGCTACAAGGCGCCCGAGATGTACGACGGCGAGACCGGGAACGCGGCCACAGACCAGTTCGCCCTGGGCGTGACGCTGCACCGCCTGTTCACCGCGACCTATCCGTGGGGCGAGGTCAAGGCCGACGATGCGCCGCGATTCGACCGCGCTCCGTCGCCGCCGGCGCGCCATCGGCCGGACATGCCGGCCTGGCTGGACGCCGCCATCCGCCGCGCGACCGCCGTCGACCCAGGCGAGCGGTTCGAGGACGTCGAGGAACTGATCCATGTGCTGGAAACCGGAAGCGCCGTCGCTGCGCCCCCGCCGCGCCCCCTGTCGCTGATCGAACGCGACCCGGTGCGCTTCTGGCAGGGGATCAGCCTGCTGCTGGCCGTGCTGCTGATGATCGCCCTGGCGACGCGTTAGGCCCCGTCGTCAGGCCCGGCCGCCGTGGGCGGACAGCATGGCGGCGTCGACGCCGAGGCCGGCCAGGGCGCGGCTCCACTTGGTCTCGTGCTCGGCGTCGAAGATCAGGTCCAGGTCGGCGTCGGCGGTCAGCCAGACGTTCTCGGCCAGTTCGTCCTCCAGCTGGCCCTCGCCCCAGCCGGCGTAGCCGAGCAGCAGGGCCGAGCGGCGCGGCCCGGACACGGCGTCGGTCATGGCGGCCAGCGCCTCGCGCGTGCCGGTCATGGCCAGGCCGTCGCCGAACGGCAGGCTGTCGTCGCCGATCATCCAGTCGTCGGTGTGCAGCACGAAGCCGCGCTCACGCTCCACCGGGCCGCCCATCAGGACCGCGCGGCCCAGCGCCGTCTCGGGCGACGGGGCGTCCAGCTTGTCCAGCACGGTCTTCAGGTCGACGCCGGGCGCGGGCCGGTCCAGGCGCAGGCCCATGGCGTGATCCGGCCCGTGGGCGCAGATCAGGATGACGGCGTGTTCGAAGCGCGGATCGCCGATGCCGGGCATGGCGATCAGCAGTCGGCCGGCGAGGGTGGAGGAGGAGGCGTCGGTCATGACGTCTGCATCATCGGGCGCGAAATGGACCGGCGCAAGGCGTCCGCGCTTGCGGCGGCGCGAGCGGCCTCTATGTGTCGCAGGCGCACATCGAAACCCATCCCGCGCGGAGACATCGAATGACCATCCAGATCGGCGATCGCATTCCCGACGCGACCCTGGCCCAGGCGACCGCCGAGGGTCCCAAGCCCGTGTCCACCGCCGAGGTGTTCGGCGGCAAGACCGTGGCCCTGTTCGCCGTGCCCGGCGCCTTCACCCCCACCTGTTCGGCGCGCCACCTGCCGGGATTCAAGGACCATCTGGCCGACTTCCGCGGCAAGGGCGTGGACGCGGTGGCCTGCCTGTCGGTCAACGACGCCTTCGTGATGAAGGCCTGGGCCGAGAGCCAGGGGATCGAGGGCGACGAGATCATCATGCTGGCCGATGGCAACGGCGAGCTGACGCGCGCCCTGGGCCTGGCGCTGGACGCCAGCGGCTTCGGCATGGGCCAGCGGTCGCAGCGCTATTCGATGCTGGTCAAGGACGGCGTCGTGACCCAGCTGAACATCGAGCAGGGCGGCGAATTCAAGGTGTCGTCGGCCGACCATCTGGTCGCCCAGCTCTGATGCGCGATAAGCGTGTTTCCGGCACGCTGAGATTGTGCAACGGTGGGAACCTCTTCCCCCACCTGGCCGTCGCTTCGCAAGGAGCGGCGGCTTTTTGCCGCCCGGCGCCGTGACCGACGTCTTCACGCCGGAGAAGCGCAGCGCGGTGATGCGGCGGGTGAAGAGCCGCGACACCGGACCCGAGTGGAAGGTGCGGCGCATCCTGCACAGCGCGGGGATCGGCTATCGGCTGGGCGGGGCCGGCCTGCCGGGACGCCCCGACGTGGTGATGAAGGGGCGGCGCACGGTCGTCTTCGTCCATGGTTGCTTCTGGCACGGACACGACTGCGCGCGCGGGGCGCGCGAGCCCAAGGCCAACGCCGACTACTGGCGCGCCAAGATCGGCCGGAACCGGGCCCGCGACGCGGTCGTCCGGGCCGCGCTGGAGGCGGACGGCTGGCGGGTGCTGACGGTATGGGAATGCGATCTGCGGGCCCCGGATTTCGCCGATCGCCTGCTGGCGGCCGTGCGCGGTCAGGCCGCCTCGGTCTCCTGAGCGGCGGCGCTGTCGTCCAGGACATGCTGCAGGGCCCCGATCAGGGCCGGGGGCGTCAGCGGCTTGGAGACGAAGTAGGCCATGCCGGCGGCCTGGCAGGCGGCGATGTCCTCGGGCGCGGTGTCGGCGGTGACGGCGACGACGGGGGTGCGGGCGTTGGGGCCCCCGCCGGCGCGCAGGCGCCGCGTCGTTTCGCGCCCGTCCAGCTCGGGCATGCGCACGTCCATGAAGATGACGTCGAAGGCCGACTCGGCGCAGCGGTCCAGCGCCTGGAGGCCGTCGGCCGCCGTGACGATGTCGCAGCCCAGCGGCTCCAGGATCAGCTGGATGGCGCGCCGGTTGATATCGTGGTCGTCGACCACCAGCAGGCGCAGGGGACGGTCCTCCGCCTCGGCTTCCACCGGCTCTCGCGCCGGCGTCGGCTCGGGTTCGGGCGCCGTCGCGATGTCGTCGGGCTTCGCCATGAACGGCGCGGGCCTCGGCGGACTGGAGTCGTCGGTGCGATGGCCCAAGGCGCGGGCGACGGCCAGTCGAGACTGGTCGACCGCCTGCTCGGCGGGCGCGACGGCGTTCTCGCCGCGCGGCAGGAACAGGGACACGGTGAAGCGGGCGCCCCGGCCGGGCATGCTGCGGGCGGTCAGGCGGCCGCCCATCAGCTCGACCAGGTCGCGGCTGATCGCCAGGCCCAGGCCCGAGCCGCCATGCAGGGCGCTGACGCCGTCGGCGGTCTGGTCGAAGGGGGTGAACAGGCGCGCCAGCTGGTCGGCGGTCATGCCGGGGCCGGTGTCGGCGACCTCGATCAGCACGGCGTAGCCCGACGGCTCCTCGGCCCAGGCGGCCAGGCGCAGGGTGATGGCGCCCTCGGCCGTGAACTTCATGGCGTTGGACATCAGATTGTTCAGCACCTGGCGCAGGCGCATGGCGTCGCCGCGCACGGCCGCCGGCATCGCATTGGCGCCCTCGACCCGCAGCCGCAGGCCCTTGGCCTCGGCCGGGCCGCGCCACAGGCGCAGGGTCTGGGCCAGCATGATCCGCAGGTTGAAATCCGTGGCCTCGACCGACATGCGGCCGGCGCCGATCTTGGAATGGTCCAGCAGGTCGTCCAGCAGCGCCTTCATCATCAGGCCGGCGTCAGTGATCAGGCCGGCGTTGGCGCGCGCATGGGAGTCCGCGCCCCTCAGCTCGGCCGCGCCCGTCAGTATGGCGCCGATGGGGGTGCGCAGGTCGTGCCCGATGGCGGCCAGGAAGGCGCGGTGGCCCTCCAGGTCGCGGGCCATGTCGGCCATGCGGCGCTGGGCCTCCAGTCGATCGCGCCGTTCGACGCGGTCGCGCTCGGCCAGGCTGCGCCAGGCGCTGAGGCAATAGACGCTGAAGATGGCGCCGCCTCCGGCCACGGTGATGGCGGCGGCGGGCGAGGCGCCCAGTCGGGTCAGCAGGAAGGGGAAGCTCGCCAGATAGAGGATCTGCGGCGTGACCGTGCAGGCCAGGACCGCGAAGGAGCGCGGGGCGTTGATCGTCGAATAGATCATGGCCGCCGGCAGCATGATGCCGGCGGTCACGCCGCCCGGAACGCCGCCGATCAGCCACATCGGCACGGACAGCAGGCCGTACAGCCCGGTGTTCATCGCCAGGACCAGGCCGCCCAGCACATCGCGCACCCGGCCCATGCTGTCGGTCCGGCCGGCGTTGATGGGGGCGAAGGCCAGGGCCTCGACGACCTGTATGGCCATGTAGGCAAGGCCCCAGGCCAGGGTCAGCCGCCAGCCGACCAGGGGCGCGGCGGCCACGGCGGAGGCCACGCCCACGGCGACGCGATGCATGACCGCGGCGCGCCGCTGCCGGACCGCGACGGCCCAGCCCGACGTCTCCTGCCGGTCCGCGTTGGTCATGGACGTTTCCAAGCGGCGTCTCCAAGCGCCGGCTCCGAGGCCAGCGCGCGCACAGTGCGCAGAACGAGTCTAACGCTCCGTCAACGACCCGCGCCGATCGCCTCGGAAAGTGTGGAAAAACCGTCGGCGCGCAGCCGGGCGGCCAGGTCGCGCTTGATCCGCCCGACCAGCCCCGGTCCTTCATAGACCAGGGCCGAATAGATCTGCACGGCCGAGGCGCCCAGGCGGATGCGGGCGTAGGCCTCGGCCCCCGAATCGATTCCTCCCGCGGCGATCAGGGGCAGGCGCCCGCCCGCGGCCCCGGCGGCGGCGCGCAGGGCGCGTTCGGCGAAGGGACGGATCGGCGCGCCGGACAGGCCGCCGGCCTCGCCCGCTTGCGGCGAGCGCAGGCTTCCGGGCCGCTCCAGCGTGGTGTTGGAGACGATCAGCCCGTCCAGGCCGTGGGCCAGCGACGCCTCGACGATCATGCCGATCTCCTCGGCGGCCAGGTCCGGGGCGATCTTCAGGAAGACCGGGACGCGGGCGGCCGATCCGCGCGGCGGTCGCGCGAGGTCGATGCGGCCCAGCAGATCGTCCAACTGGCCGCGCCCCTGCAGCGCGCGCAGGCCGGGCGTGTTGGGCGAGGAGATGTTGACGGTGAAGTAGGACGCCTGGCCTTCCAGCCGCATCAGGCCCGCGACATAGTCGGCGGCCTTGTCCTCAGTCTCCTTGTTGGCCCCCAGATTGGCGCCGACGACGACATCCGACGGGCGGCGCTCCAGGCGGCGGGCGAAGGCCTCCAGCCCGTCGTTGTTGAAGCCCATGCGGTTGATGACGGCCCGGTCCTCCGACAGGCGGAACAGGCGCGGCTTCGGATTGCCGGGCTGCGGCAGGGGCGTGACGGAGCCGCATTCGACGAAGCCGAAGCCCAGGCGCGACAGGCCCCGCAACGCCTCGCCGTTCTTGTCCAGCCCGGCGGCCAGGCCCACGGGATTGGGCAGGTCCAGCCCCGCCAGCGACGTGCGCAGGATCGGATCGTCCGGCCGGGACGCGGGCAGGGGCGCCAGGGCCAGGCCCCGGATCGCCAGCCGGTGGGCGATCTCCGGGTCCAGGGTGCGCAGGAGGGCGGCGCCGAGGTCGATCATGCGGCGTCCTCCGGCGTCATTTCGCCGTCGGCGGTCACGCGCACGGCGCGGTCCTCCGTGACCGCCGAGACTGGCAGCGGACCGTAGAGATGAGGGAACAGCGCCCCGCCGCGTGACGGCTCCCAGACCAGGGCGTCGCCCAGCCGCGACAGGTCGACCGTCAGCAGGCGCAAGGCCTCGCGGCCGGCGTAGTGGCGCCGCGCCGTCTCGGCCAGCTGGTCCCCGGCGGACATGTGGATATAGCCGTCGGCGCGGTCGACCTCCGATCCGTCGTAACGGCCTTCGGCCACGGCGCGACGCCATTCTTCGGCGGCGACGATCTTGTAGGCGACGCCGCTCACGCGGCCCCCAGGGCGCGGGGCGTCAGGAAGCCCTCGTAGGCGCAGCGGCCGGCCGCATCGACGGTGAAGACGGCGGCCGCGCCGGGCGGAAAGCCGCCGGACAGCCGGTCCAGCACCGCCGGCGAGGCCGCGCCTTCGGTCAGGTATTCGACCGCCAGGACATGGACGCCGGGATTATGAGCCAGGACCAGCAGGCAGCCGGCCTCCTCCTCGCTGCCCTCGACCAGGCGGCGGATCGCGTCGGCCGGGGCGTTGTACAGCGCCGGCAGGGTGCGCACCTCCACATCGCCCAGGGCCTCGTGCATGGCTTCCCACGTTCCCTGGGTGCGGGCCGAAGAGGACACCAGCGCCAGGTCGGGCCTCAGGTTCCGCTCGGCCAGGGCCTGGCCCATGACGGCCGCCTCGCCGCGCCCCAGGGCGGACAGGACGCGCGCCTGGTCGCCGCCCGAGGCGGCCGAGGGCTCCGCCTGGGCGTGCCGCATCAGGATCAAACGGTGCATGAGCCTCGCCATAAGGCCGTTCGCGTCCGGCGACCAGCCGGATCGGGGTCAACTCCGCGTCAGTCGGCGGCGTGCGCGTGGGAGGAGGAGACGGAGGCGGCCGGCTGCGCGGTCAGGGCGGGATCGGCGACGCGCTGGACCTGGCCGCTGGGCCGGATGCGGGCGTAGGCCTGCCGCGTGGCCTCCATCAGGATCAGGCCCGCGGCGCCCGGCGTCAGGCGGCGGCCGATCTGCTCGAAACCGTCGGCCAGCGGCAGAAGGGGGCTCCAAGGCGGAACATAGAGGGTCTGGGACCAGGCGGCGGGCTCCAGTCCCACCTCCCGCACCAGCCGCTCAAGCTGCCGGCGCGAGAAGGGCCGGCCGGAGCCGAAGGGCGTGGTTTCGCTGCGCGCCCACAGACCGCCGCGCGCCGCCGCGATGACGATCAGCCGCCCGGCCGGCGCCAGGGCGCGCACCGCCTCGGTCATCAGGGCCAGGGCGTCGTCGGCCTCCTCCAGGGCGTGGACCAGCAGGATGCGGTCGAAGGCGCCGGCGGCGAAGGGCAGGCGGTGGTCGTCCACCAGCAGGGTGCGGTTGCGGCCGACGGCCGGCCAGCGCTCCACCCCCTGGCCGCCGGGCATGGCGGCGATCACCCGCCGCGCGCCGACGAACACGTCCAGCAGCGGCGTGGCGTAGCCCAGGCCCAGGACGTCGCAGTTCGCCGCCTCGCCCCAGGCGTCCTCCAGCCGGCGGGCCAGCAGCCGGCGCACCAGGGCGCCGGTGGGTTCGCCGTAGAAGGTCCGGAGCTCGTCGATACTGCGCCGCATGCAAGTCCTATAGGCCGGTGATCGGCCGCCCTGCTACACTACGCCCATGGCCCTGGATGTTCACCTGTTCCCCTGCCGCAGCGACAACTACGGCTTCCTCGTGCGCGAGCCGGACAGCGGCGCGGTCGCGGCGATCGACACGCCGGACGCCGCGCGCATCGTGGAAGAGCTGGACCGGCTGGGCTGGGGTCGGCTGGATCTGATCCTGAACACCCACTGGCACCCCGACCACACCGAGGGGAATGCGGCGCTGAAGGCCGAGACGGGCTGCGAGATCGTGGGACCGGAGGAGGTGCGCCGCGTCGCGCCCCTGGATCGCGTGGTCGCGGACGGCGACCGCGTCACGCTGGGCGGCGCGACGTTCGAGGTGACCCTGACGCCGGGGCACACCCTGGGACACGTCGTCTATCGCTGCGCGGCGGAGGACCTGGCCTTCGTCGGCGACACCCTGTTCGCCCTGGGCTGCGGCCGGCTGTTCGAGGGGACGCCCGAGCAGATGTTCGACAGCCTGCGGGTGCTGGCCGCCTGGCCGGAGCAGACCGTCATCTGGTGCGCGCACGAATACACCGCCGCCAACGCCCGCTTCGCCCTGAGCCTGGACGACCGGCCCGAGATGAAGGCCCATGCGGCGGCGATCTTTCAGGCGCGGGAACGGGGAGAGCCCACCGTGCCGACCACCCTGGCCGCGGAACTGGCCTTCAACCCCTTCCTGCGCGCGCGGGACGCGGCCGACTTCGCGGCGCGCCGGGCGGCCAAGGATCAGTTCGGCGGCTGAAGCCGGGAATCGGGCAGCAGGGCGCGGATCACCAGCGCCGAGGACGGCCGGCCGCCGACGCCCTGGGACGGATCGACCACCACGCGCAGCTCGCCGGCGCGATAGGCGACGGAGGGGCGCGGCCCCTCGGTGACGGTGATCTTGCGCAGCCGGGACAGCACGTCGCGGGTGCTGGGGTTCCGGGCGATGCGGATGACCGCGTCGGTCGAGACGATCAGCGCCTCCACGCACAGCGCTTCCGACTCGCTGCCGCTCAGCTCGATCTGGATCAGCCGGCCCATCGCCTGGCTGACCAGGCTGCTGCGGCGGGCCATCAGGTTGAACAGCTGGATCGGTCCCAGGACGGGGGTGCGGAGCCGCTCGGCCTCGCCCGCCTCGGACACCGGCGAACCCTGGGGCGAGGCGGTGGTGTAGACCGTCATGCCGCCGTCGGGCGTCACGCGCAGGATCTGGTCGCCGTTATCGTTGCGATAGATGATGTCGCCGCGCGGCGCCGGGGTCGGCCGCAGCACCCAGATTTCCGCCGACCGCTCGAAGCGCAGCAGCGGCCGCGCCCCGGTGGTGTCCAGGATGAAGCTCTGGCCCGCGCCCGAGACGTAGCGGGCGCTGGGCGGCAGGCGGCGGGCCTGTGCGGCGGCGGGCGTGGCGACGAGCAGGGGGGCGGCGGCGGACAATCCACCCGCCGCGATGGCGGCAAACGCCAGCGCGGTCGCAAGGGGCGAATTTTTCGCCCGGACCGTTCCCGTCAACTTCATGAGACTGTGGATGAAACCTGCCGGAGGCGGATTTTGGGCGAACCGCGATTCACCCGACCAGGTATTGGCCGCCGTTCAGCGACAGGGTGCAGCCTGTGACATATCCGGCACGCTCCCCCACCAGCCAGGACACCATGTCGGCGATCTCCTCGCCCTTGCCCAGTCGGCCGACGGGAATCTGCGCCACAATGCCCTCCAGCACCTTGGGATCCATGGCGCCGACCATCTCGGTGTCGATATAGCCGGGCGCGATGCAGTTCACGGTCACGCCCTTCCTGGCGTTCTCCAGCGCCAGGGCCTTGGTGAAGCCGATCATGCCGGCCTTGGCGGCGGAATAGTTGGTCTGACCGATCTGGCCCTTCTGGCCGTTGATCGAGGAGATGTTGACGATGCGGCCGTGGCCCCGGTCGCGCATGCCGTTGATGACCTGGCGCGTCATGTTGAAGACGCTGTCCATGTTGACCCGGATCACGTCGGACCACTGGTCGTGGCTCATCTTGTGGAAGAAGCCGTCGCGGGTGATGCCGGCGTTGTTGACCAGGATGTCGATGGGTCCCAGTTCGGCCTCCACCGCCTGCACCGCGCGGGCGCAGTCGTCGAAACTGCCGACATTGCCCTTGACCACCATGACGCCCAGCGCCTCGGCCGTGGCGCGGGCCGCCTCGTCGTTGCCGGAGTAGCCGGCGGCGACGCGGACGCCGTCCTCGCTCAGCCGCTGGACGATCGCCTTGCCGATGCCTCGCGTCCCGCCGGTCACCAGAGCCACACGCGCCATGATCGTCTCCTGTCCCAGTTCCGGCCTCGTGCAAGGCCTTGTCGGACTTCAGGATTAGCGACCCGGCGCGCGGGCGCAAGCGCGTTTCCGTGACGGAAGCCGATCAGGCCGCCATCCTGTCCATGTCGATGACGAAGCGGTAACGCACGTCGGACTTCAGCATCCGGTCGTAGGCCTCGTTGATCTGGTCCGGGGCGATGGCCTCGATATCGCAGACGATCCCGTGCTCGGCGCAGAAGTCCAGCATCTCCTGGGTCTCGCGGATTCCGCCGATCAGCGAGCCGGCGATGCGGCGACGGCGCCACAGCAGCGGCACGGCGTGGACCGGCAGGCCCTCGGTCGTCAGGCCCAGCATCACCATGGTCCCGTCGCGGGCCAGCAGTTGCACGTGGCTGGCGATCTCGTGGGTGGCCGAGACGGTGTTGATGATCAGGTCGAACTTCTCGGCCGCCGCCTTCATGGCGTCCTTGTCCGAGTTGATCAGGAAGTGGCGCGCGCCCATCCGCTCGGCGTCGGCCTTCTTGCGGTCGGAGGTGGACAGGACCGTCACTTCGGCGCCCATGGCCGCCGCCAGCTTGACCGCCATGTGCCCCAGGCCGCCCAGGCCGATCACCGCGACCTTCGATCCCGGCCCGACACCCCATTCCTTCAAGGGCGAATAGGTGGTGACGCCCGCGCACAGCAGCGGCGCCGCGGCGTCCAGCGGCAGGCTGTCGGGAATGCTCAGGACGAAGTGCTGATCCACGGTGATGGCGGTCGCATAGCCGCCCTGGGTGATGGGCTCCGCCGTGCCGCCCTTCCTGTCCTTGCCGCCATAGGTGCCGGTGAAACCGGGCGCGCAATACTGTTCCAGCCCTTCCTGGCAGGACGAGCAGGCGCGGCAGCTGTCGACCATGCAGCCGACGCCGACGCGGTCGCCCGCCTTGAAGCGCGTGACATTGGCGCCGACGGCGCGGACGACGCCGGCGATCTCGTGTCCCGGCACCAGGGGGTAGGTGCTGCGCCCCGTCTCGCTGCGCGCGGCGTGAAGGTCCGAGTGGCAGATCCCGCAGTATCTGATGTCGATCAGGACATCGTCCGGTCCCGGATCGCGGCGCTCCAGGCTGTAGGGCGACAGGGGCTGGTCGGCGGCGGTCGCGGCGAAGGCGCGGGCGGCGATCGGCATGGATGTTCCTTCAGGCTGGCGGCTTCAGATGTGGATGGAGCGCCGGCGTCGCAACCCGATCACCACAGGTTCTTGCCGTCGCCCGACTCCGCTATTGCAGCTTGGCGATCAGCGCCTGGGCCGCCGCCGGGTTCCGCACCTTCGCACCCGAGATGAAATAGGCGAAGACGTCGCCGCATTTGGCCCAGGTCTTCGCCTGCTTCGCCACAGCGTCAAGTTCGGCGCCGGTCATGCCGGTCGGCTCGTCGTCGCGGCTGGACATCAGTCGGGCGTAGGTGAAGTCGGCGGTCGCCTCGTCGATCTGGGGCCAGGTCGGCTCCTCGTCGTCCACGGCATAGACGATGGCCGCCTCGTATTTGCGCGCCAGGTCGTAGAATTGTTCGGTCGCGAAGGTCGGGTTCCTGACCTCCAGCGCATGGCGCAGGCGCAGGCCGTCCTTCTCCTTGGGCAACAGCTTCAGGAAGCCCTCGAAATCCTCGGGATCGAATTTCTTCGTGCCCATGAACTGCCAGTTGATCGGCCCCAGCCTGTCGCCCAGTTCGGTCAGGCCCTGCGACAGGAAGCGGTCGAAGCTTTCGCCGCCGTCCGACAGGACCTTGCGGTTGGTGCAATAGCGGCTGGCCTTGACCGAGAAGACGAAGCCGTCCGGCGTCTCGTCGCGCCACTTGCGCCAGCTGTCCGGCTTGAAGGTCGAATAATAGGTGCCGTTGATCTCGATCGAGGTCAGTTTGGACGCGGCGTATTCCAGCTCCCGCTTCTGCACCAGGCCGTCCGGATAAAAGACCCCGCGCCACGGCTCATAGGTCCAGCCGCCGACGCCGATATGGATGGAATGAGTCATGGTTCGCTCCGTTCGTGCCCCCGAGGGTCGCCCTGCCAATCCTCATGTCCATGGCGAACCCGTTGGATGATCACGCCGTCGGCTTCTTCTTCGTAGACGATCACGTGCGCTTTGTGAGGGAGGATACGGACAGGCGGCTGGTGTTCGGGTCTCAGCCGCGCCAAGCCGGGAAAAGCCGCTAGTCGCTGGAACACGGCCGTGAGTTCGTCCTGATAGCGGTCGGCCTGACGTGGGCCGAACTGATCGTGACCCTGGATGTAGATGGCGATCAAGTCCTCGCTCGCCTCCACCGACAACCGGAACAGACTCATCCGGCTTTACGCCGAGCCGCGATGCGGGAAAGCGCCTCGGCGCGGATGTCGGCCATCGTCATGTCGCTGATCCCGCCGGCGCGCGCCTCGTCGATCAGCTTCTGCATGTGCGTGATCTTCTCGGCCTTTACCTGTTCCTGGCGGATCAGGTCGCGCACCACGTCCGAGGCGTTGGCGTAGCGGCCGGATTTGGCCTGCTCCTCGACCCAGGCCTTCATCTGGTCGGGCAGGGAGATGTTCATCGTCGCCATGATCGGTCTCCTTCAGGCGAAGGATGGGCGCTTGGCAAACTTTGTCAATCGTTCGGATGGCGCCTCAATAGGCGAAGTCGGCGTACATCCGCTTCACGTCGCCCTGCCAGGGACCGTGATAGAGGTCGAGCAGCCGCTCGGCGGGGGTGATCCCGCTGTCGGCGATGTCCTCCAGCTCCGACAGATAGCCGCGCTCGTCCACCATGCCGCCCGAGAACCGGGCGCGGTTCTTCAGCCCCTGCCGGGCGATGGCGACCAGATCGACGGCGATGTCGCGCACGCTGCGGCCCGCCACCTCGGCCTTCAGGCCTAGGCGGGTCACGTCGCGGCGCAGGCGTTCGTGGTCGGCGATGTCCCAGTCCTTGCACAGGTCCCAGGCGGCGGCCAGCGAGGGGGCGTCGTACAGCACCCCGGCCCACAGGGCGGGCAGGGCGCAGATGCGGCTCCACGGCCCGCCGTCGGCGCCGCGCATCTCCAGATAGGCCTTCAGCCGCACCTCGGGGAAGAGGGTGGTCAGGTGGTCGTTCCAGTCCTTGAGGGTCGGATACTCGCCGGGCAGGGCGGGTAGTTTCCCGGCCTGGAAATCGCGGAACGACTGGCCCGAGGCGTCGATGTAGGCGCCGCCGCGCTTGGCGAAATACATCGGCGTGTCCAGCGCATAGTCGGCGTAGCGTTCGAAGCCGAAGCCGTCCTGGAAGACGAAGTCCAGCATGCCGGTGCGGTCGGCGTCGGTGTCGGTCCAGACGTTGGCGCGCGCCGACAGGAAGCCGTTGGGGCGACCTTCGGTGAAGGGGCTGTTGGCGAACAGGGCGGTGGCGATGGGCTGCAAGGCCAGGGAGGCGCGGAACTTGGCCACCATGTCGGCTTCGCTGTCGAAGTCCAGGTTCGCCTGGATGGTGCAGGTGCGCAGCATCATGTCCAGGCCCAGGGTTCCGACCTTGGGCATATAGGCGCGCATGATGTCGTAGCGGCCCTTGGGCATGACGGGGATGTCGGCGCGGCTCCACATCGGGTCGAAGCCCGCGCCCAGGAAGCCGAGGCCGATCTGGTCGGCGACCTGCTTGACCTCCATCAGGTGCTGGCCGGTCTCGTTGCAGATGTCGTGGATGGTCAGGAGCGGCGCGCCTGACAGCTCGAACTGGCCGCCGGGCTCCAGGCTGACCGAGGCGGTGAAGCCCTCGGCGTTGCGGCGCTCCAGGCCGATGATATGGCCGGCCTCCTCGACGGGGCGCCAGCCGAAGCGCTGGAGACCTTCCAGCATGGCCCTGATTCCGTTCGGGCCGTCATAGGCGGGGCGCGCCAGGGTGGTCTTGTCGAAGCCGAACTTCTCGTGTTCGGCGCCGATCCGCCACTGGTCGCGGGGCTTGGCGCCACGCGACATGGCCTCGATCAGGGCTTCGCGGGTCAGCGGCGCGGCTTCGGTCATGCGTCAGATCCCTCCGGCGCGTCGCGGCCGTCTGTCGCGGCTAGATGGGCGAGGACGGAGCCGGGCTCAAGAGAACGGGGCGAAAATCAACGCGCCCAATCCCCCGCGACCGCCTGCCACAGCGTCATGGCGGCGATGGCGGCGGTGTCAGCGCGCAGGATGCGGGGACCCAGCGAGACGGCGGTGGCGAAGGGCAGGGACCGCAGGCGCGCGCCCTCCTCAGGCGAGAAGCCGCCCTCGGGGCCGATCAGTATGGCCCATTTCGCTCGGTCTTTTCCCTCCCTGTCCGGGGAGGGAGAATTCTGGAGCGCTCGGATCGCCGGCGCGCCGCCGGTCTCGTCGCAGAACATCAGGCGGCGGCCGTCCTCCCAGCCGTCCAGCAGCGTGTCCAGCTTCACCGGATCGTCGATGACCGGCACATCCAGCCGGCCCGTCTGCTCGGCGGCCTCTTCCGCGATGGCGTCCAGGCGGTCCAGGCGGATGCGGTCGGCGTTGGTCCGGTGCGTCAGGACCAGCCGCACCCGGCGCGCGCCCAGTTCCGCCGCCTTCTCCACGATGGTCTCGACCCGCGCCTTCTTCACCACGGCGACGACCAGCTCCAGGTCGGGGCCGTAGGCCTGCGCCCGCACCTGCTCCTCGGCGCGCAGGATCACGCCCTTCTTCAGCACCTCGGCGACCGAGGCCCGCCATTCGCCGTCTTGGCCGTTGAACACCAGCAGCTCGTCCCCCGCCTTCAGCCGCATGACCTGGGTCAGGTAGCGGGACTGGTCGAGCGTGGGAGCGACGGGGGACCCCGCCTGCAACGCTCCGGTCACACGCAAACGCACCATCTAATTCCGCTCATCCCCGCGAAAGCGGGGACCCAGTGAGAGCCTCAGAACAGATCGTCGAACAGGTCGCGCCAACCTGGATTTGATCGTTCGATCAGCTCCAGCTTCCATACGCGGTTCCACTTCTTGATCCGCCGCTCGCGCATGAAGGCGTCATGGCGCGTCGGATGCGCTTCATACCAGACCAAGGTCGTGCATCCATACTTGGCGGAGAAGCCCTTGAACACCTTGTCCCGATGCTGGGCGGTACGGAGGATGATGTCTTCGGTCGAGCCGGTATAAGGCGTGCCGTTCCTGCCGCTGGTCACGATGTAGGTGTAGAAGGCCAACAGCGCGTCTCGCGAAAGAACTGGGTCCCCGCTTTCGCGGGGATGAGCGGAAATGGAGTTGTCAGACGTTCCGGCCCTGACCTGAGGTCATGGCCTTGGCACGCCTATGCCAACATGTCCTTCTTCAAGGTTGCCGAAAAACAACTCTAGATCATCATTCTTCCGCGCGCGAGCCTTTTAAAGCGTCCGCGCGATCAGCAGCTTCATGATCTCGTTGGTGCCGCCGTAGATGCGTTGCACCCGGGCGTCCTTGTACAGCTGGGCGATCGGATATTCGTTCATGTAGCCGTAGCCGCCATGCAGCTGGAGCATCTCGTCGATGGTCTCGCCCTGGATGTCGGTGACCCAGTATTTGGCCATCGAGGCGGTGGCGGCGTCTAGATTGCCTTCCAGATGCAGGCCGATGCAGTGGTCGATGAAGACCTTGGCCACGGTCAGCTTGGTCTTGACCTCGGCCAGCTTGAACTGGGTGTTCTGGAAGTCGATGACGCGCTTTCCGAACGCCTTGCGCTCCTTGACGTAGGCCAGGGTGTGCTCCAGCCCGCGCTCGGCGGCGGCGACGCCCTGGACGGCGATGTTCAGCCGCTCCTGCGGCAGTTGCTGCATCAACTGGGCGAAGCCCTGGCCCTCGACCCCGCCGATGATGTTGTCGCCGGGGACCTTCACGTCGTTGAAGAACAGTTCGGAGGTGTCGTTCGCCTCCATGCCGATCTTGTGCAGGTTGCGGCCGCGCTCGAAGCCCTCCGCGCCGTCGGTCTCGACCACGATCAGGCTGGTGCCCTTGGCGCCCTCGGCCGGATCGGTCTTGGCCACGACGATGATCAGATTGGCCAGCTGGCCATTGGTGATGAAGGTCTTGGAGCCGTTCACCACATACTGGTTGCCCTGCTTGAGAGCCGTGGTCTTGACCCCCTGCAGGTCGGAGCCGGCGCCCGGCTCGGTCATGGCGATGGCGCCGACCAGTTCGCCCGACTGAAGGCGCGGCAGCCAGCGCTGCTTCTGCTCCTCGGTGCCGTAGTGCCAGATGTAGGGCATCACGATCGCATTGTGCAGGCTGATGCCGAAGTGGTCGGCGCCCTTCCAGCCCAGCTGGCGCATCAGCACCACCTCGTGGCGATAGTCGCCGCCGAAACCGCCGTCTTCTTCCGGCAGCGACAGGCCCAGCAGGCCCGCCTCGCCCGCGTCGTTCCACAGCTGGCGCGGCACCGAGGAGTCGGCGATCCACTGCTGCACCTTCTCGATCGGCGCGTGCTCGTCGATCCATTTGCCGACGGAGTCGGAGAAGAGGGTGATCTCCTCTTCCTGCATGAAGGCGGGGTCGGGGCTGTTGAGGACGTTCATAGTCATGTCTCCTCCCCACTCCGTGGGGAGGGGGACCGCGGAGCGGTGGAGGGGCTCTGGCCACCGCTGGGTTTCAGGAATGAGCGACGGAAAGGGCCCCTCCGTCACGACGCCGAAGAGGCGTCGCGCCACCTCCCCGCAAAGCGGGGAGGAGACGAGTTTGTTCGTCAGAACGCCTCGGCCGGCATGGCCATCAGCACGTCGGCGCCGGTCTTCAGCTTGGCCAGGTGCGCGCCGGCGTCGGGCAGGATGCGCTCGACGAAATAGCGGCCGGTCTGGAGCTTGGCGGCGTAGTAGGGGTCGGTCGAGCCGGCCTCCACCTGCGCCTGCGCCGCCTTGGCCATCTGCGCCCACATATAGGCCAGCGCCGTCAGGCCGAAGACGTTCAGATAGTCGGTCGAGGCGGCGCCGGCGTTGTCCGGATTGGCCATGCCGTTCTGCATCAGCCACATGGTGCCGTCCTGCAGCTTGGCCTTCACATCGGCCAGGCCATCGACGAAGGGCTTGATGGCCTCGTTGGAGCCGTTCTCGGCGACGAAGGCGTCGATCTCGCCGAACCAGGTCATGACGGCGCGGCCGCCCTGCGACGGCAGCTTGCGGCCCACCAGGTCAAGCGCCTGGATGCCGTTGGTGCCCTCGTAGATCATGGTGATGCGCGCATCGCGCAGGTATTGCGAGGCCGGGAAGTGTTCGGTGTAGCCCGAGCCGCCGTGGACCTGCATGGCCAGGCTGGCGACGTGGAAGCCCTTGTCGGTCAGATAGGCCTTCAGCACCGGGGTCAGGAGGCCCATATAGTCCTTGGCCTTGGTCGCCACGGCCTCGTCCTCGGACTTCTCCAGGTCGGCCTGCAGCGCGGTCCACAGGATGAAGGCCTGGCCGCCTTCGACGAAGGCCTTGGCCTCCAGCAGCATGCGGCGCACATCGGGGTGGACCATGATCGGGTCGGCCGGGCCGTCCGGGTTCTTCGGGCCGGTCAGGCTGCGGCCCTGGAGGCGGTCGTTGGCGAATTCGACGGCCGCCTGATAGGCGGCCGTGCCGATGGCCAGGCCTTGCAGGCCGGTGCCCAGGCGGGCCTCGTTCATGACCACGAACATGTTGTTCATGCCGCGGCCTTCCTCGCCGATCAGCCAGCCCTGGGCGCCGTCGTAGGACATGACGCAGGTGGCGTTGCCGTGGATGCCCATCTTCTCTTCCAGGCCGGCGCATTCCAGCTTGTTGCGCTCGCCCAGCGATCCGTCCTCATTGACCAGGAACTTGGGCACGACGAACAGCGACAGGCCCTTGATGCCCGGAACCGCGCCTTCGACGCGGGCCAGGACGGTGTGGATGATGTTGTCGGCGAAGTCGTGCTCGCCGGCCGAGATCCAGATCTTCTGGCCGGTGATCGAATAGGAGCCGTCGCCGTTCGGCACGGCCTTGGTGCGGACCATGCCCAGGTCGGTGCCGCACTGGGGCTCGGTCAGGTTCATGGTGCCGGTCCATTCGCCGGTCGCCATCCTGGGCAGGTATTTCTGCTTCAGTTCTTCCGAGGCGTTGGCGTGGATGCCGGCGTAGGCGCCCGCCGTCAGGCCCGGATACATGGAGAAGGCCGCCGAGGCGCCGGCCGTCATCTGGCCGAAGGCGGACGAGACGATCGAGGGCATGCCCTGGCCGCCGTAGGCCGGATCGGCCGCCAGCGCCGGCCAGCCGGCCTCGACCATGGCCTTGTAGGCTTCCTTCCAGCCCTTGGGCGTGGTGACGACGTTGCCGTCGATGTGGCAGCCTTCCTTGTCGCCGGGATTGTTGATCGGGGCGATCACCTCTTCCGCGAACCTGGCGCCTTCCTCCAGGATCTGGCCGACCAGGTCGGACGAGACGTCCTGGAAGCCGGGCTGGTTGGTGTAGCGGTCGATCTCCAGCACCTCGTTCAGGATGAAGGTGAAGTCGCGGACGGGCGCCTTGTAGGGCATGGATCAGGCTCTCGCTTTGAACGGGTGGTGGTCGTGGTTGAGCCGGGACTTGAGCACGCGCTCATAGTCCTCGGCGCCCGGCAGCAGGTCCGGGCGGTGTTCGGCCAGTTTGGATTCCATCCAGGCGCAGGCCTCCTCGGCCGTCTCGATGGCGCCCTCGATGTCCTCGAGCTGCTGCTTCAACGCCTGGATCTGCGCCCGGTGGCGGACCAGGGCCACGGCCATCTGGTGGACGTTGTGGTCCTTGCGGTCGTAGAGATCCATCATCTCCTGGATCTCCTGGAGGGTGAAGCCGATGCGGCGCCCCCTCAGGATCAGCTTCAGCCGCGCCCGGTCGCGTGCGTCATAGACCCGCGTCTGTCCCTTGCGGGCGGGGGTCAGCAGGCCCTTGTCCTCGTAGAACCGGAGCGCGCGCGCCGTCGCGCCGAACTCGCGGCAGAGCTGGCGGATGGAATAGGTGCGGTGATCGTCGGCGGTCGCCATGCCGCCTTCATAACTTTACGCGGACGTAAAGGGAAGAGTTTACGTGCGCGTAAGCGTCAACCTGAGCGCGCCAGCCCCGCGCGCATGAAGAAAGGCCCGGAACCGGGGCGGTTCCGGGCCCGACGGCGCCGCTGGAGGGGGGAGGGGTTAGGCCTTGCGGCGACCCAGCAGCACCGGAACGGTGATGGCCAGAAGGATCAGGTTGACCGCGGCCAGGCCGGGGTCGTGGCTGAGCGCATGGACCAGCAGCATGATCGTCTCGAGCGCGATCAAGCCGGCGGCGGCGGTCAGCAGCACCGGCCGGAACAGCCAGGACGCCAGCGGCGACAGCACGCCCAGCGCCAGGGCGATCTCCACCACGCCCAGGCCGCGCACCATGTTCTCGGGCGCCACGGCCGGCCAGCCCATCAGGACGATGAGGTTGGTCATCGGCTCGGTCAGCTTGGCGTAGCCGGCCGCGATGAAGAACATCGCGATCCATCCCTGGAAGGTCCAGAGGGCCATGTTCCGGTAGGTGGAGCGCGAGTCGCCGCGCCCCGTGTTCAGGGTGGTGGTGGTCATGGGGAGGAGCCCTAATCCGTAACAGCGGCGATATCGGATCGCCGCCGTCGCTTCGCAAGGGTCATATAGCCGAGGTTTTCAGGTTTGTCATCGTTCGATGACATCAATTGATGACTTATTGTTTCAACGGCTGATGACTTGCGCGTGATCGGTAGGCGTCAGGAGGGGAAGTCATGCGCCCGCCGCGCCGCCTCGACGCGGGCCAGCTTGTCCTCGAAGGGCCTCCAGTCGTCGTCGCGGTCGATGGCGGCCCAGAGCGATTCCACCTCTTCGATCAGCATCTCCTCCGGATCGGGGCGGGCGAAGACCGGGTGCTCCAGCCGCTCCGCCCGGTCCGGCTCGTGCTCGAACAGGGCGAAGCGGAAGGCGTCGAAGGCCTCGCCCTGATAGACGCGGGCGCGCGGGCCCGCCAGGGCGCGGGCGGAGGAGGCGAAGCCGCCGAACCAGTCGAAGAACAGCGGCTCCCAGCGCAGGGCCTCGCCGCCCGCCTCGCTATTGGCGCGCAGCAGGGCCAGGGTCGCGTCCAGCAGCCGCTGGTCCGCCGCCTCGCCCAGGCTGCGCACGCCCAGCCGCATCAGGAAGGCGGCCCGCAGTTCGCGGATGTAGGCGGGACCGAAGCCGTTGACCGCGTCGGTCAGCGGCTCCGCATCGGCGACCAGCTTCAGGCAGCCGGCCAGCTGCGTCAGGTTCCAGAACACGGCCTCCGGCTGGCGGGCGAAGGCGTAGAGGCTGGTCTGGTCGAAATAGGCGGCGGTGAAGCCGGGCTCGTAGCGCGGCAGGAAGCGCCAGGGACCGTAGTCGAAGCTCTCGCCCGTGACGTTCAGATTGTCGGTGTTCAGCACGCCGTGGACGAAGCCGGCGGCGATCCAGCGCGCGGTCAGCCGGGCCGATGCCTCGACGATCGCGCGCAGCAGGCCGGGGGCGTCGCCGGACGCGACGTGCGGGTGGTAGAGGACGCGGACATGCTCGACCAGGGCCTCGATCTGGTCCCTGCGGCCCAGATAGGCGGCGCGCTGGAAGGTCCCGAAGCGGACATGGCTGTGCGACAGCCGCACCAGGACCGCGGACCGGGTCGGGGAGGGCTCGTCGCCCCGCTCCAGCGCCTCGCCAGTCTCGATCAGGGAAAAGGCGCGGCTGGTCGGGACGCCCAGCGCCTCCAGCATGGACGCGGCCAGCACCTCGCGCACCCCGCCCTTCAGCGTCAGCCGGCCGTCGCCGCCGCGCGACCAGGGCGTCCGGCCCGAGCCTTTCGTTCCCAGGTCCATCAGTCTTGGCCTATCGCCGCGCTCGCGGAGCGCGGCGGCTTGAGGCGTTTCGCGCATCTGCGCGGCCAGGAAGCCGCGCCCGTCGCCGAGGTCGGGATTGTAGGTGCGGAATTGATGGCCGTGATAGCGCATGGCGACCGGGCCGGGCTGGCCGGGCAGGGAGTCAAAGCGGCCGAAGGCGGCGATCCATTCGGCGTCGCTCAGGGTGTCCAGCCCCACCTCCGCCGCGGCGCGATCGTTGCGGAACCGCAGGACGGTCTTCGGGAATTCGGCCGGCCGGACGGCGTCGGCGTAGTCCGGCCCCAGGTCGAAGAAGCGCGGCTCGGGACGATAGGCGGGGGAGGGCGGCATGCTGGTCAGGTGCGCCTTCGCACCGGCCGGCGCAATCGCCTTTCCGTTGTTTCGGCGTTCGCGCCGGCTTCGGTTGAACCCGCGCCGCATTGCCCTATTCTGCTTCCCAGAGATCAGGCCGGACGGCGTCGCCCGTCCACGCCAGGCCGGCGCTCCGCGAATCCGGTCCGACGCCCGTCGATAACCTGGCGTCACGACAGCAATCCTCCGGAGGGCCGCCGTGGCGCGCAGATTCACGCTCGATTTCCTGAAGACGGAGGCCGCGTCCGGCGCGGTGCTGGCCCTGGCCGCCCTGGCGGCGCTGATCGTGGCCAATTCGCCGCTGGGCCCGGACTATTTCGCCTGGCTGAAAAGCCACCAGCCGCTCCAGGCCGGGCCGCTCCGGCTGGAGCTGACGGTTTCCGAATGGATCAAGGAAGGCCTGATGGCGGTCTTCTTCCTGGTCGTCGGCCTGGAGATCAAATACGAGATCCTGCGCGGCGAACTGAGCGATCCGCGCAAGCTGGCCACGCCCGTCCTGGCTGCCCTGGGGGGCATGGCCGGGCCCGCGATCGTCTATCTGGCCCTGTCCGGCCTGATCGGCGCGCCGCACCCGGGATGGCCGATTCCCCTGGCCACCGACATCGCCTTCGCCCTGGCGGTCTTCGGTTTCGTGGGCAAGGGGCTGCCGCCGTCGCTGCGCGTCTTCCTGCTGACCCTGGCCATCGTCGACGACCTGGGGGCCATCGTCCTGATCGCCCTGCTGTTCAGCCAGGGGATCGACTGGACGCCGCTGCTGGGGGCGCTGGGCCTGCTGGCCGCCGGCGCGGTCGTCGCGCATCGCATCCGCGTCACCGCGCCCTTCTGGGTCATCGGCTTCTGCGCCGTCTGGCATCTGACGGTCCTGTCGGGCCTCAGCACCTCCCTGACGGCGGTCGCCTTCGCCCTGATCGTGCCGATCGCGCCTCGTCGGGATGACGGCCAGAGCCCGCTGAAGGAGGCGATGCACGACCTCCATCCGTGGAACGCCTATCTGGTTCTGCCGCTGTTCGCCTTCGCCAAGGCCGGCGTCTCCTTCGCCGGCCTGTCGGCGGAACAGGCGCTGGCGCCCCTGGTCCTGGCGATCGCGCTGGGCCTGTTCCTGGGCAAGCAGTTCGGCGTCTTCGGCGCCGCCTGGCTGGCCTCGGCGCTGAAGCTGGGCAAGCCGCCGACCGGGGCGAGCTGGGCTCAACTCTATGGAGTCGCCCTGCTGTGCGGCGTCGGTTTCACCATGAGCCTGTTCATCGGCGCCCTGGCCTTTCCGGGCGCCGTCGACTCCCCCCAGCAGATCGAGGTGAAGCTGGGCGTGATCGGCGGCTCGATCCTGTCGGCCGTCGCCGCGACCCTGGTCCTCCGTTTGCTCGGCCGCGTCCCTGGCCGGTCGGCCGAAGATCATGACGGAAGCGTCTGAAACCTTGAGAATATTGACCTTGCGTCAGGATTTTCTGTCGCTTCCCAGTCACAGGCGGGCGCGACAGAAGCGAAATATCGTCGCGGCGAACAACGGTCGCTTGTCGCGCGCGCCGAAGCGGGCTTTCCTCCCTGCACTGAACGCGTCTCCACGCAGGGCCGCGTCTTAAAGGGAATAGGAAACGCCGCGTTCGTCGCATCCGGCGAACGCGCCTCGGAGCCGGGAGGACGCTTCAATGCGACATATTGCTCAACTCAGGACCGGCGTGTCCGCCGCCGTGGTCGGCGCGGCCGTCTTTGGCCTGGCCGGGGTCGCCTCGGCCCAGGAAGTCCAGACGGTCGACGACATCATCGTCACCGCCCAGCTGCGCGAGCAGAGCCTGCAGGAGGTGCCGATCGTGGTCACCACCCTGTCGCAGGAGGCGCTGCAGAACGCCGGCGTGCGCGACATCAAGGACCTGCAGATCCTGACGCCCGGCATGACGGTCACCTCGACCCAGTCGGAAGCCTCCACCACCGCCCGCATCCGCGGCGTCGGCACCGTCGGCGACAACCCCGGCCTGGAAAGCTCGGTGGGCGTGGTCATCGACGGCGTCTATCGCTCGCGCAACGGCGTCGGCTTTGGCGACCTGGGCGAGCTCAGCCGCATCGAGGTGCTGAAGGGGCCGCAAGGCACCCTGTTCGGCAAGAACACCTCGGCGGGGGTGATCAACATCTCCACCCAGCTCCCGTCCTTCACGCCGGGCGCGGAGTTCGAGGCCACGGCCGGCAACTACGGCGCCTGGGGCGTCGCCGGTTCGGTGACGGGGCCGCTGACGGACAACATCGCCGGACGCCTCTATATCGCCAAGCGCGAACGGGACGGCTTCTACGACGTCGACACCGGCGACGGCCCGCGCACCCTGACTGACGACCAGAACCAGGACTTCTGGACCGCACGGGGCCAGTTGCTGATCCAGCCGTCCGACATCGCGTCCATCCGCATCATCGCCGACTACTCCAAGCGCGACGAATACTGCTGCGTCGGCGTGGTGACGCGCTCCAGCCCCACCGCCGCGATCATCAACGCCCTGACCGCGCCGAACGGCCCCGGCACCGCCGCCCAGGGCGCGGGCGATGGCCGCGTTCCCTTCTCCCGCCAGGCCTACGCCAATCGCGACACCAGCCAGGTGATGGAGGACAAGGGCGTGTCGGTCGAGGCCAACATCGACTTCCCGTCCTGGAACGCCCGGTTCACCTCGATCACCTCCTACCGCGACTGGTCGACGGTCAATGCGATGGACATCGACTACACCGGCGCCGACATCCTCTATCGGGCGGGCGACGGCGGCTATGGATACGGGCTGGACAACCTGACCCAGGAGTTCAGGCTGGCGGGCACGTCGGATCGCTTCGACTGGCTGGTCGGGGTGTTCGCCACGGTCGAGAACATCGACCGCGACGACAGCTTCTATTTCGGCGCCGACTACGACCCATTCATCTCGCTGCTGCTGACCTCCAACCTGGCGGCGCAGACCGGCGGGGCGATCTCGCCCAGCGCCGCGCGCATAGGCTGCTTCACCGGCGACTACAGCCTGGTGCCGGCGGCCATGCAGGCGACCTACTTCCTGGGCTGCCTGACCGGCAATCCCGCGACGCCGGTGCTTCCCGGCGCCCCGACCAGCGTCCTGGGGCAGGGCGTGGACGACCACTACAGCCAGAGGTCCAAGTCCGTCGCCCTGTTCACCAACAACACCTGGCGGGTGACCGACCAGTTCGAGCTGACGCTGGGCCTGCGCTACACGATGGACGACAAGCGCCTGACCGCGCTGCAGGACAACGTGAACGGCAACGGCGCCGCCTGCGCCGCCGCGCTGGGCAACGCCGGGATCGTCGCCGCCGCCTTCGGGGGGCTGCTGGGCGACGCGGCGGCCGGCGCGGCCGCGGCCAACTCGCTGATCGGCCCCCAGTGTCTGCCGTGGAACAACGTCTACTACGACGGCCGCCTGATCCAGGAACAGCACGACGCCGGCGAGTTCTCGGGCACCGTCAAGGCGGCCTACCGCTTCAATGACGACATCATGGTCTATGGCTCCTATGCGCGCGGCTACAAGGGCTTCGGCTACAATATGGACCGTGTGCAGACCAACGTGACGCCGGACGCGTCCCTGTACTTCCCGGCCGAGACGGTCGACAGCTACGAGCTGGGCTTCAAGAGCACCCTGCTTGACGGCGCCATGCTGTTCAACGCCACCTACTTCAACCAGAAGTTCGAGGACTTCCAGCTCAACACCTTCCTGGGCACGGCCTTCGTGGTCGAGTCCATTCCCGAGCTGAAGACCCAGGGCGTCGACGCCGACATGATGTGGTTCACGCCCGTCGAAGGCCTGACCCTGTCCGGCGGCGTCACCTACACCGACGCCGAGTACGGCATGTTCACCGCCGCCGACCTGACCGTCCCCGCCCGCTTCCCGCAATTGTCGCTGCTGCCGGGCGCGCGTCCGTCGTTCGCGCCGGAATGGTCGGTGTCGGGATCGATCAACTTCGACCGTTCTCTGGGAGGCGGCCTGCGCGGCGGCTTCTCGCTCTCGGCCAAATACATGACCGAGTACAATACCGGCTCGGACCTGATCCCGTTCAAGATGCAGGACGCCTTCACCGTGGTGAACGGCCGTATCTCGATCGGCGCGGAGAGCGAGCGCTGGACCGTCGACCTGTGGGCCCAGAACCTCACGGACGAGGAATATGTCCAGGTCGCCTACAACTCGCCGCTGCAAGGCACCGCCTTCCAGTCGACGGTCCAGTCGAACGGCACCTACTATGACCAGTCCAGGGACACCCAGGGCATCAGCGCCTTCATGGGCCAGCCGCGCACCTATGGCGTGACGCTGCGGGTCAAGTACTGACCGGTCCGTCCCGCCGGCCTCGGCCAGCGGGCGTTCGGACAACAACGGAAAGGGCCGACCGGTTCGCCGGTCGGCCCTTTTTCATGCCGGTTCGAGGTCTCCTCCCAGCTTCGCGGGGAGGCGGCTCGGAGCGAAGCGGAGAGACGGAGGGGGTCTTTGCCGTTCCCCGGACGCCGGAGCCGTTTCGAGAGCCCTCCGCCGCGCAGCCTGTCCTCGGGCTCGCCTTTGGCGAGACCCGGGGGCGGCCCCGCCATTTCATGGGGAGGAGACGGCCTGGCGCTTGCCGCCTATTCCGCCGGCGTGGTCTCGCCTTCCAGCCGGCGCTGGCCGGCGGTCAGGCGGCGCAGGTTGCGGCGGGCGAACTGGGCGAAGTCGTCCACGATGGTGAAGATCGCCGGGATGTAGAGCAGCGACAGGAAGGTCGAGGAGATCAGGCCGCCCAGCACCGCCACCGCCATGGGCGAACGGAACTCGACGTCGGCGCCGACACCCAGGGCGATGGGCACCATGCCCGCGCCCATGGCGAAGGTGGTCATCAGGATCGGCCGCGCCCGCTTGTGGGCGGCGTCCAGGATGGCGTCGCGCCGGGGCATGCCTTCCTTCTCGGCCATGATGACGTAGTCGACCAGCAGGATGGAGTTCTTCGCCGCGATCCCCATCAGCATCAGCACCCCGATCAGGGCCGACATGGAGAAGCTCTTGCCCGCCAGCACCAGGGCGATGAAGGCGCCGCCGATGGCCAGCGGCAGGGCCGCCATGATGGTGACCGGATAGGCGAAGCTTTTGAACAGCAGGGTCAGCACCGCGTACATCAGCAGGATGCCCGACAGGAAGGCGGTGGCGAAGCCGGTGATCATCTCCTGGATGAATTCGGTGTCGCCCGCCGGCACCTGGCGCACGCCGGCCGGCAGGCTCCTGACCGCGGGCAGGCGCTGCACGGCCTGGGCGGCGGCGCCGGTGGTGATCCCGTCCAGTTCGGCCGTGATCGAGGCGATGCGCGAGCGGTCCTGCCGGCTGACGGTGGCCGGTCCTGCGCCGAATTCGACGTCGGCGACGGCGCTGAGCGGCACCGAGGCGCCCGAGGCGGTCGGGACGCGCAGGTTCTCCAGCACGTTCAGGTCCTCGCGGGCCGCCTCGGTCAGTTGCAGCCGGATCGGAATCTGGCGGTCGCCGAGATTGTACTTGGGCAGGTTCTGGTCGACGTCGCCGATGGTGGCGACCCGCACCGCCTGGGACAGGGTTCCGGCCGAGACGCCGGCCAGCGCCGCCTCGTCGGGACGCGGGGTGACCACGATCTCGGGCCGGGCGATGGCGGCGGTGTTGACCACGTTCGCCAGTCCGGGAACGCCGCGCATCTGTTCCTCCACGGCGCGCGCCGCGGCCTCCAGCGCCGTCGGATTGTCGCCCAGGATCGAGAAGGTGTAGCTGGTCCCGTCGCCGGGCCCGCCGCCCTGCTGGGCGATGCCGGCGCGAATGCGGGCGCCGGGGATCGCCTTCAGCTCGTCGACCATGGCGCGGGCGAAGGCCTGCTGGCTCAGCTCGCGTTTTCCCTTGGGGACGAGGTCGGCGTAGACATTGGCCTGGTTCACGTCCTGTCCGCCGACGGCGGCGTAGACGGAGGTGACCTCCGGCCGGGCCTCCAGGCGGCGGGTGATCTCCTGCACGATGGCGTCGGTGTCCCTCAGGGTCGAGCCCGGCGGGGTCTCGACCTGGAAGGCGGCGCGTCCTTCGTCGGCCGGGGACATGAATTCGAACGACATCTTCGAGACGATCGACAGGCCGATGGAGCCGACCAGGAAGACGATGCCCAGGACGAACACCTTCCAGCGGTTCCCCAGCGACCAGCGCAGCCCCCTCAGGTAGCCGCTCATCCAGAACGGGTCCTTGTCCTCGTGCTTGGTGTGCTTGAGCATGTAGGCCGCCATCAGCGGCGTCAGCGTCCGGGCCACGACCAGCGAGAAAAACACGCTGATGCAGGCCGCCAGGGCGAAGGCCTTGAAGAACTGGCCGATGATCCCCGGCATGAAGCCGACCGGCGCGAAGACGGCGATGATGGTGGCGGTGGTGGCCACGACCGCCAGGCCGATCTCGTCGGCCGCCTCGACC
Organism: Pseudomonadota bacterium; assembly: GCA_023390245.1. Taxonomy (GTDB): domain Bacteria; phylum Pseudomonadota; class Alphaproteobacteria; order Caulobacterales; family Caulobacteraceae; genus Brevundimonas. Next base: position 17,824 of record JAEWDF010000098.1, on the reverse strand, counting down.
GCGGCGTCATAGGGCGGCTTTCCGTCCCGCATGTGCCGGACGATGTTCTCGATCTCCACGATGGCGTCGTCGACCAGGATGCCGATGGTCAGCGACAGGGCCAGCAGCGTCACCGTGTTCAGCGACTGGTCCATCGGTCCCAGCAGGGCGAAGGTGGGGATCAGCGACATGGGCATGGCGGTCGCCGCCACCAGGGTCGCGCGCCAGTCGCGCAGGAAGATGAACACCACGATGATCGCCAGCACGGCGCCCAGCCCCAGGGCCTCCAGCGAGGCCATGTAGCTTTCCTCGATGTACTTCACGCTGGAGGTGACCTGCTGGATGGTCAGCTCCGGATGGGCCTCGTCGATGCGGGCCACCTCGGCGCGCACCTTGTCGGCGACCTTGACCTCGCTGGCCTCGCGCGAGCGCAGGAAGTTGAAGGTCACGGCCTCCTGGCCGTCGTAGCGCGCCAGGCGGCGCGGCTCGCTCCACTTGTCCTCGACCTTGCCCAGGTCGCCGACGCGGACGGTGCGGCCGTCGCCCAGGGGGACCAGGGTCTCGCGCAACTGCTCCACCGAGGTCGCGGCGCCCAGGGTGCGGACTGCGCGCTCGGAGCCCGCCACGGTGACGCGGCCGCCCGGCAGGTTGTTGTTGACGCTGGTCAGGGCCTGGCTGACCTGGGCTGCGGTGACGCCGTAGGCGGACAGGCGCTGCGGGTCCAGCTCGACCCGGATCTCGCGGTCCACGCCGCCCGAGCGGTTGACCTCGCCGACCCCGCCCAGGGCCAGCAGCGACCGGCTGACCTCGTTGTCGATGAACCAGCTGATCTGCTCCGGCGTCATGGTGGCGGAGCGGACGACATAGGTGATCAGGGCGTCGCCGGTGATGTCGATGCGCTGGACCGTCGGCTCCTGCATGTCCTGGGGCAGGGAGGCGCGCACGCCGCTCATGGCGTTGCGGACGTCGTTGGTGGCGCGCTCGGTGTCGGTGCCCAGCTCGAACTCGATGGTGGTCGAGGAGACGCCGTCTGAGACGTTGGAATAGATGTGGCGCACGCCCGACAGGCCGGCGATCGAATCCTCGATCAGGCGGGTGACCTGGACCTCCATCTCGGCGGGCGCGGCGCCGGGCCGCGCGGCGGTGACCGCCACCAGCGGGAAGTCGATGTCGGGGTTGTTGTTGATCCGCATGCCGGCGAAGCCGGTGATCCCGCCCAGGGTCAGCAGCAGGAACAGCAGGATGATCGGGATCGGGTTCTTGATCGCCCAGGACGAGATCTGGTTCATCGGCGGTCCCTATTTCGACGCGGGCTGGGCGGTCGGCCGCGCGGCGGCCTGGCCGGCCGGACGCGACGAGATCGTCACGCGGTCGCCGTCGTTGAGGAAGCCGGCGCCGTCGACGACGACGCGCGCGCCGGCCTCCAGGCCGCCGACCGCCGTCTGCGTATCGGTGCGCGACAGGACGTCGACCGGCTGGAACCGCACCGTCGCCCCGTCGGCGTTCAGCAGGAAGACGCCGGAGCGGTTGTTGCGATACAGCACCGCCGCGGTCGGCACGGTGATCGCCGGCTGTCCCCCGACCGCGATCTGGGCGCGGGCGAACATGCCCGGCTTCAATTGGCTGCCGGGCGCCAGGGAGATGCGCGCCACGCCCAGCCGGGTCTCGGCGTTCACCTCGGGCGTGACGATGCGGATCGTGCCGGTGGTCGAGCCCGCGTCGCTGGAGGTGACGGTCGCCGACTGGCCGGCGCGCAGCAGCGGCAGGTCGGTTTCGGGAACCTGGGCGTCCAGTTCCAGCCGGCCGTCGCGCACCATGCGGAACAGTTCGGTCCCGGCCTGGATGATCTGGCCCTTGGTCACGCTGCGACTGATGATCTGACCGCTGACCGGCGCGCGGATAGTGGCCTGGTTCAGTTGGGTGCGGGTCTGGGAAAGCGTCGCGCGGGCGGCGGCCAGATTGGCGGCCGATGACCGCTGGTTGGCCAGGGCCGTGTCGAGCGACGCCTGCGACAGGAAGCCGCGCGCCTTCAACTCCTGCGCGCGGGCCAGAGCGGCGTCGTCGCGCGCCACATTGGCCTCCGCCAGCTCGACTTGGGCTTGCTGCTGCTGCTGCTGGGCGCGCAGCAGGACGTCGTTCATCTGCACCAGCGGCTGGCCCTGGCGGACATAGGATCCCTCGTCGACATAGAGGGCGACGGCGGTCAGGCCGCCGGTCTCAGCCGCGACGGGCACTTCCTCCCAGGCCGAGACCGTACCCGAGGCGCTGACCGCGCGGTCCAGGCTGGTCTGGGCGACGGCGGCCACGGTCACCGTCTGGCGCGAGGCGCCGGCCTTCTCGGCGCCCTTGTCGTCGCCGTGGCCGCCGCAACCGGCCAGCATCAGCACGCCGAACGCCGCGCTCGCGGCCAGGATCGAACGAGGGGTCTTGAGCACGGGATGGTCCTCGGTTGCAGTCGGGGCTGAACGGCCGGGCGGAGCGGCGGCTTCGGACCGATGCTCATACCGTGTCGGCAGCCTGCCCTCAAACCTGCAAACGTTTTATTGCGAAGGCTTAATGTGGCGCTGCGCCGGTTACGGATGGCCGCGTCCGGCTTGGTCCCGGCCCGCGTGCGTGATAGGGGCGCGCGCATGACCACGCCGCCGATCGACCGCATCCGGAATTTCTCCATCGTCGCCCACATCGACCATGGGAAATCCACCCTGTCCGACCGCCTGATCCAGGCGACCGGCGGCCTGACTCAGCGCGAGATGTCGGAACAGGTGCTGGACTCGATGGAGATCGAGCAGGAGCGCGGCATCACCATCAAGGCGCAGACCGTGCGCCTGAACTACAAGGCGCGCGATGGTCTGGACTATGTGCTGAACCTGATGGACACGCCGGGCCATGTGGACTTCGCCTATGAGGTCAGCCGGTCGCTGGCGGCGTGCGAGGGCTCGATCCTGGTGGTGGACGCCTCGCAAGGGGTCGAGGCCCAGACCTTGGCCAACGTCTATCAGGCGATCGACAACGACCACGAGATCGTGCCGGTCCTGAACAAGATCGATCTGCCCGCCGCCGAACCGGACCGGGTCAAGGCCCAGATCGAGGACGTCATCGGCATCGACGCCTCCGACGCCGTCCTGGCCAGCGCCAAGTCGGGCCTGGGCATCGAGGACGTGCTGGAGGCCGTCGTCACCCGCCTGCCGGCGCCCAAGGGCGACGCGAACGCCCCGCTGAAGGCCATGCTGGTCGACGCCTGGTACGACCCCTACCTCGGCGTCGTGGTGCTGGTGCGCGTGTTCGACGGCGTGCTGAAGACCGGCATGCGGGTCAAGATGATGCGCAACGGCTCGACCCACCTGATCGACCGCGTCGGCGTCTTCCTGCCCAAGAACACGCCGGTGGACCAGCTCGGCCCCGGCGAGGTCGGCTTCATCACCGCCCAGATCAAGGAAGTGGCCCACGCCGCCGTCGGCGACACCATCACCGACGAAAAGCGCCCCACCGCCGAGCCGCTGAAGGGGTTCAAGGAAGTCCAGTCGGTGGTCTTCTGCGGCCTGTTCCCGGTCGACGCCGCCGACTTCGAGGACCTGCGCGCCGCCATCGGCAAGCTGCGCCTGAACGACGCCAGCTTCACCTACGAGATGGAATCCAGCGCGGCGCTCGGCTTCGACTTCCGCTGCGGCTTCCTCGGTTTGCTGCACCTTGAAATCATTCAGGAACGCCTGAGCCGCGAGTTCAACCTGGACCTGATCGCGACGGCCCCCAGCGTGGTCTACAAGATCAAGCAGCGCGACGGGACCGAGATCGACCTGCACAACCCGGCCGACCTGCCCGACGTGATGCAGATCGAGTCCATCGCCGAGCCGTGGATCAAGGCCACCATCCTGACCCCGGACGACTATCTGGGCGGGGTCATCAAGCTGTGTCAGGACCGGCGCGGCATCCAGTCGGAACTGTCCTACGTCGGCAGCCGGGCGATGGTGGTCTATGAGCTGCCGCTGAACGAGGTGGTGTTCGACTTCTACGACCGGCTGAAGTCGATCTCGAAGGGCTACGCCTCCTTCGACTACGAACTGACCGACTACCGCGAGGGCGACCTGGTCAAGATGTCGATCCTGGTCAACGCCGAGCCGGTCGACGCCCTGTCGATGCTGGTCCACCGCGCCCGGGCCGAGACGCGCGGCCGCGGCATGGTCGAGAAGATGAAGGAGCTGATCCCGCCGCACCTGTTCCAGATCCCGATCCAGGCGGCCATCGGCGGCAAGATCATCGCCCGCGAGACGGTGCGCGCGCTGAGGAAGGACGTGACGTCCAAATGCTACGGCGGCGACGCCACCCGCAAGAAGAAGCTGCTGGAGAAGCAGAAGGCCGGCAAGAAGCGGATGCGCCAGTTTGGCAAGGTCGAAATCCCGCAGGAAGCCTTCATCGCCGCCCTGAAGATGGACGAGGATTGAGGCGCACGGGCGTTCTCCCTCCCCCTGCGGGGGAGGGTGGCTGAGGCGCAGCCGAAGCCGGGTGGGGAGGGCCAGGCAAGGCCGCGCCGCCCCGATTTCAGACAGACTTGTGGGGTTTCGCCCTGCCGCCCCCACCCGGTCTCGCCTCCGGCGCGACCACCCTCCCCCGCAGGGGGAGGGAGAGGGAATTGTGCGCGCAGGGACCTGTAAACCCGCGCCCCGATTTCTGTAAATTCAGGCCTTTAACCTGTAAATTCGTCGACTTTCCAGCCTGGGTTTGTCCATGCCCCATACTGCGCGGCATGGAAAAGGCACGTCGCTACAAGATCCAGCCGCCCTCGGTCTGGGAGAAGGTGCGCCAGGACTATCTGGCCGGCCTGGGGGCGCGGGAGACGGCGGAGAAGTATGGCGTGGGCGTCGACGCCCTGCGCGCCCGGGCGACGCGCCAGGGCTGGGCCCGCTATCTGCATCCTCCGGCCGAACCGGTCGATCCGCCGGCTGCGCCGCCGCCCCCGCCGCTGTTCGACCCCCTGCCGGCGCAGGAGGAAGGCGATCCAGCCGCCCTGGCGCGCGCGGCGATCCTGGCCTCGGGCCGGGCCATGCAGGCCCGCGCCTGGACCGAGGCCCGCGCCGCGGCAGCCCTGGCCGAGACCTATCGCAAGCTGGCGGAGCGCGACGGGCCCTCGGCGGGCGGGCTGACGGCGGAGACGGCGCCGCTGGGCCTGGTGCTCGACATCCTCGCCATGGATCGCGGCGCGATGAACGACCGCTTCGCCGTCGATCCCGACAACGTCGGCGCCGATCCGGTGAAGACCGCCTACTGGGACAGGCGCAACGCCGAGTTCCGGCGCGACAACGATGCGTGGGAGGTGACGCTGCGCCGCCGCTTCGCCCTGGAGCGCTGGATCGCGGCGCTGGAGGCGCGGCTTGCGGCGCACGGCCTGGATCTGCCCGAGGACACGGAGGCCGACCGGCGCGTGCGCGACGGGCGGGACGTCATTTCGACGCGCGGGCGGATGACCTGCGAGGCGTGGGAGGCGATCGAGACGTGGTGAGGTATGCGCATTGCATACTGAACCATAAATGATACGATAGGTGCGCACGTCACGGCATGGGCCGAGACGCTGGAAGGGAGAGACCCTCTATGCAAGGTTGTCCATTCGCTCTCGCGGAGATTGCGTGTGCATACGGTCCGCTTCTACCAGACCCCCGCCGGTCGTCCGGTCATTCAGGAGTGGCTGCGATCCTTCGATAAGCCGGACCGCGCGATCCTCGGCTACGACCTCAAGCGGGTCCAGTTCGGGTTTCCGATGGGGCTTCCGCTCTGCCGCTCGCTTGGAGGCGGACTATGGGAAGTTCGATCCAGCCTGAACGGCAACCGCGAGGCGCGGATGATCTTCTTCCACGATGCGGAGCACAAGGCGCTGATTGTCGTGCACGGCTTCATCAAGAAGTCGCAGAAGACCCCCAAGGCCGAGATCGAGATCGCACTCCGGCGCATGAAGGAGCGCAGCCTTTAGAGAGGCGCCTCATGACAGACACGAAGTTCCGCGACCCCTCGGACCTCGCCACCCTGGACGACTTCCTCGACGAGGAGGGCGTCCGTGAAGAGGTGACTCTGCGCGCGGTCAAGAGCGTGATCGCCCTCCAGCTCCAGCAGGCGATGAAGGCCCAGGGCCTGACCCGCGCCGCCATGGCCGCCGAAATGGAGACCAGCCGCGCCCAACTGAACCGGGTGCTGGACCCGGAAGCGTCGAACGTGACGCTGGACACCCTGAGTCGCGCGGCGCGGGTGCTGGGGCGGTCGTTGAAGGTAGAGTTGGTTTAGGCTGAGTATCCGTCGATACGTCTACCACAACGCGGAGCTTAGGGCGCGCGCTCGCAGCCAAGCCGATCCATCAGGCGCTCAAGCGGCACTGCAACTGCGCTTCCGTCGCCATTTCTGTACGCTGCCGCCGCCTGAGCCGCTAACTCTCGACAACTGACCGCAGTATCGGACGTGTCGTCGGTAGATGATTCAGCCGCTACGCGCGTCTCCAGTGTGACGATGCGCGCATCGAGGCGAGCGAAGTACCATAGGACCGTGCCCGCAAGCGCCAGAGCGGCGGTCCCGCCTGCGACTACATTCATAATCCTGGTCAAGCTGAAAGACGAGCTAGGCATCCCCGCGCCTCCGGGGTTGTTTCGCCGATCGTCTATGAGCCCGTTCAATCAAGTCGCGGATCGTAGAGGCTCGACTACGGCCCTCCGAGAGCAAGCCCAACTTCGTGAGCACGCTGTAGGAAAGCCGTATCGTTAGCGTCTCAGAGAGCTTCTCAGCCATTGATCAATCCCTCCGACATAATTCGGCGGATAGTAGGGAACTCCTCCCGCCGTTCCCCCGCGTTCTGCCATTTTAAATTTCGGACTGCCTGATCCGAGACGTGAGCGTTCCACGCCTTGATCATCAGGGCCGCTTTCTCCGTGTCGGACAAGCGCCGCTTCAAGTTTGCACGGTCGGCCAGGAGGATTTCCCTCAGCTTGAGGATTGGACTTCCGGCACCCAGCATGACCCCATCGCCTAGTCGGTCGAGGAATTCATCCGCCTTCTCCCGGTCAACCTGCGCGAAGAAGTAATGGAGAGCCAACGCGATAGAGGAGGTAACATCCCGCACCCGCGTAATGAACTTCACGCTTTCCCTAATGTGCGGGTGTCTCTCCAGGGTATCGACTAGCTCGGATATTGTGGGCGCGACGTTTCTCAGCGTCATATAGCCGTTCTCGAGAAGCCAGACGTATCGCAATGCGGCGGCAAGATTGGCCGTGTTGCTTTCGTTACGATCCTTGAGGATCGCGGAGATGGAGCGCCGCTGCCCAAGATCGAAGGTGTCAAACACATCGTCATCCAGCCCTTCGACCACGATTGCAGGGAAGGCGACGTTGTACTTTTCGGCTGCTGCGCAACGATGCTGTCCGTCTAGCAATCGGCCACTTGCGCCGATCTTGATTGTTTGTCCGTTCAGTGCCCAGGCACCGCTGCGCATGTCTCGACCGTACTTCTCGACGACTGCTGAGGCTATTTTCCGATTGAGATCATTCCTGCTCAGGATTTCCCCTGCACGGGACGGTGTGATCACTTCAACTCGAACTGACAAACCCGTCAGGACGGCGTTCGACCCTGTGCCAGTCTCATGCCGGCTGTGCTTCACTCCATCAAACCGAACATGGCTGTCCATGCCTGATATCCCAGGAAAGGTATCGTGCGCTGGCGAGTAGCGAACAAGAGTCAACGGCCTTCCCGTGCGGTAAGCCTCCCATGCGCGTATCAGCAGCCCCGCAACTTGAACTTGGCTGCGCCGTCCGCCCTCTCGAACGCTATCCTCAAGCTGCTTCTTCAGCGACTGATTGCCCGGTGTCGTGGCTTCAGCGTCGCTGGCTAGTTCAGCGAAGAAAAAGTCAGCCTTGGAAGGGTCCACACGGGCAAACATGAAATGAAGCGCCGTTGCCAAACCGTGGCCGACCAGGTGCGACGCAGGCTTCGTTGAACGCAATGAGAACCGAATATCGGGGTTCCCTTCCAAGATCGCGAGCAAGGCCTGCGAGGATACACGGTTGCGCTGCGTGGTGAAATCGTCGTTCGCGAAGCGCCACAAGACGGTGAGTGCTGCAGCCAACGCCCGCCCGTCCTTCTCCTTGCGAATTGACATGATGTCAGAGACAGTCCTCCGCCTTACAGCATCAATCGTGTCGAAATGAGAGGGATCGATGTTTCGGACGATCAGCGACGGGAACGGCTTGTTAGCTGTCGCACAGGCGTGAAGCCTTAGACGGCCAGACAGCAGCACCCCATGGGTGTCAAAGATGAGGGGGTCACCGTTCAGCTTCCACATGCCATCGCCCATGTCGCGGGCGTAGGTGCTAACCTGCCTCCGATCGATCGGAGACTGGTTGCGAACGCGCTGAAGATAGATGGTCGCCTCATCAGGCGAGACCAGCTTGACCTCGTGAGAAAGAGCAGTTTCCGTTGCAGACATAATACCCTCGCTTTGGAAGTATCATCGCCGGCACCTATTGATTGATCAAGTGCAACTTCGCACTACATCCGGGTTCAAATGACCGAGGAAAACATCATAAAAAACAGCAACATAAAAGGTCTATGGGGGCGTTGCGCGAATCCTCTTGCGAAGCGGGGGTGTGGTCCGTTGCTCTTTTGTGTGTGTTCGACAGCCCCCTCCGCCCCTATCGCCCCTTTCTGAACCGCTCCGCTTTCTCCGCATTGGCCTCCGCCCGCCAGCGCTTGGGTGCCGCCGTATCCACAGCCTCGCCCTCGCCGGTCAGGGCTTCGTTGGCGAACTCCAGGTCCATCAGCTTCATGCGCTTGATCTCGTCGCGCAGGCGGGCGGCTTCCTCGAACTCCAGGTTGCTGGCGGCCTCGCGCATGCGGCCTTCCAGGTCCTTCAGCGCGGCCTGGAAGTTGGAGCCGACGAAGGGCTTGGCCTGTTCGGCGACGCCGGGGCGGGTCAGGCGGTCGATGTCGCGGGACTCATAGGGGCTTTCCAGGATCTCCTTGATGTCGCGCTTGACGCTCTCGGGCGTGATGCCGTGTTCGGCGTTGTAGGCCTGCTGCTTCTCACGGCGCCGGTCGGTCTCGGAGATGGCGCGCTCCATGCTGCCGGTCATGCGGTCGGCGTACAGGATGACGCGGCCGTCCACGTTGCGGGCGGCGCGGCCGATGGTCTGGATCAGCGAGGTCTCGGAGCGCAGGAAGCCCTCCTTGTCCGCGTCGAGGATGGCGACCAGGCCGCATTCGGGGATGTCCAGCCCCTCGCGCAGCAGGTTGATGCCGATCAGGCAGTCGAATGACCCCAGCCGCAGGTCGCGCAGGATCTCGATCCGCTCCAGCGTGTCGACGTCGGAGTGCATGTAGCGGACGCGCACCCCCTGTTCGTGCATGTATTCGGTCAGGTCCTCGGCCATCTTCTTGGTCAGGGTGGTGACCAGGCTGCGGTAGCCGCGGGCGGTGGTGGCCTTGACCTCGTCGATGACGTCGTCGACCTGGTTGCGGGTCTGGCCCGAGACCGGGCGGATCTCGACCGGGGGGTCGATCAGGCCGGTGGGGCGGATGACCTGTTCGACGAAGACGCCGCCGGCGCGCTCCATCTCCCACGGGCCGGGGGTGGCGCTGACGTGGACCGTCTGGGGGCGCATGGCGTCCCATTCCTCGAACTTCAGCGGGCGGTTGTCGATGCAGGAGGGCAGGCGGAAGCCGTATTCGGCCAGGGTCGACTTGCGCCGGTAGTCGCCCCGGAACATGCCGTTGATCTGGCCGATGGTGACGTGGCTCTCGTCCACGAACAGCAGGGCGTTGTCGGGGATGTATTCGAAGAAGGTCGGCGGCGGCTCGCCGGGCGCGCGGCCGGTCAGCCAGCGGCTGTAGTTCTCGATGCCGGCGCAGGAGCCGGTGGCCTCCATCATCTCCAGGTCGAAGCGGGTGCGTTGCTCCAGGCGCTGGGCCTCCAGCAGCTTGCCGTTCTCGACCATCCAGTCGAGCGTCTCCTTCAACTCGGCCTTGATGCCGTTGGTGGCCTGGTTCAGCGTCGGGCGCGGCGTGACATAGTGGCTGGCGGCGTAGACGGTGACCTCGTCCAGGGCGGCGGTCTTCTTGCCGGTCAGGGGATCGAACTCCTCGATCGCCTCGATCTCGTCGCCGAACAGGCTGATGCGCCAGGCCCGGTCCTCCAGGTGGACGGGGAAGATTTCGAGGGTGTCGCCGCGTTTCCTGAACATGCCGCGCTCGAACGTGGCGTCGTTCCTCTTGTACTGCAGGGCGATCAGATCGGCGCGCAGCTTCGCCTCGTCGATGGTCGCGCCGACCTTCAGGTCGAACGTCATCGCCGTATAGGTCTCGACCGAGCCGATGCCGTAGATGCAGCTGACCGACGCCACCACGATCACATCGTCCCGCTCCAGGATCGCCCGCGTCGCCGAGTGGCGCATCCGGTCGATCTGCTCGTTTATCGAGCTGTCCTTCTCGATGTAGGTGTCGGTGCGCGGGACGTACGCCTCGGGCTGGTAGTAGTCGTAGTAGGAGACGAAATACTCGACTGCATTGTCCGGGAAGAAGGCCTTGAACTCCGAATAGAGCTGGGCCGCCAGGGTCTTGTTGGGGGCCAGGATCAGGGCCGGGCGCTGGGTCTGCTCGATGACCTTGGCCATGGTGAAGGTCTTGCCCGAGCCGGTGACGCCAAGCAGCACCTGGTCGCGGTCGCCGGCCTCGGCCTGGGCGACCAGTTCGGCGATGGCGGCGGGCTGATCGCCGGCGGGCGTGTATTTCGTCTCCAGCCGGAAGCGGCCGCCCTTCTTGGCCCCCTCGCGCGAAGGGCGGTGCGGGGTCCAGTCGGCGGGGGCGGCCGGCGCCTCCTCCGGCGTCAGGCGCGGGCCGGCGACGGGGGCGAACATCGGCGCCTTTCCCCCCTTCTGGCCCGTGTCGCGGACGAAGGCGGCCGCCGCCTCGCGTACGCCGGGATCGGGCACATGGACAGGCTTGTTCGTCTTCGTGGGCTTCGACTGGGGCGAGGAGGAACGGTTCATGAACAGAACTTAGTGCGCGGCGGCGGATGACGCCATAGCGCGAGGCGCCGCCAAGGGTCGCTTGACTCGCTCATACAGTATGTCACATACACTGTGTGTCACACACTATGTGGCGCACGGAGGTCGGCGCGTGAGCCAGGACGATGAACTGTTCGAGAGCCTGAGGCTGGAACTGAGGCGGGGGTCGCTGATCCTGGCCGTGCTGGCCAGCCTCAGGAGCGAGCAATACGGCTATTCGCTGCGCGTGGCGCTGAACCAGGTCGGCGTGGAGATGGAGGAGAGCACCCTCTATCCGCTGCTGCGCCGGCTGGAGGGGCAGGGGCTGCTGGACAGCGAATGGCGCGAGGAGGACCGCAGGAAAAAGCGGTTCTACCGGCTTTCGGGCCGGGGCGAGGCCATGCTGGCGCGGCTGGCGGCCGAATGGCGCGGCCTGTCGGCATCGCTGGAGAAGATGCTGTGAAGACCGGGAAAGAGGGAGAGGCCGGGATGGACCTGGTGGAACGCTATCTGAAGGCCGTGGCGGCGCAGCTGCCGCGCGAGGGCCGCGAGGACATCGTCGCCGAATTGCGCGAGGACATCCTGGCGCGGCTGGAGGCGCTGGAGGAACGGCTGGGACGGGCGCCCAGCGACGACGAGGTCGAGGCCCTGCTGCGCGAGGTCGGCCATCCGCTGACGGTGGCGGCGCGCTATCGCGCCGGGCCGCAGGCGCTGATCGGGCCCGAGCTTTATCCATGGTGGATGTTCGCCGTGAAGGTGGCGCTGGCGGTGATGGTCTGCGTGACCCTGATCGGCTTGGCGGCGCGGGTGCTGGCGGGCGACCTGGACGTGGGACAGGCGATCGGGCGGAGCTTCGCCAGCCTGTTCGGCGGGGCGATCTCGGTGATCGGCCTGGTGACCGTGGCGGGCTTCATCCTGGAGCGGCAGGAGAAGAAGCCGGACTTCATCGCCAATTGGCGGGTCAAGGACCTGGGCCTGTTCGAACTGGGCGGCGACATCGACGCCGAGCGCTGGGGCGAGAGGCTGGCGCGCGGCGACTGGACACGGCCGCGCGCCAAGTCGGGCGGGGAGGTGAGGCGGAGCGCCGAGCTGTCGCCGACGGCCAGGGCGGCGGCGGGCGCCATCGGCTGGGCGGTGGTCCTGCTGTGGTGGACCGGGCTGCTGCCGGTCTCGACAGTGCGGCCGGACGAGCTGGCGGGGGTGGTCGACGGCGTCGACTACGGCCGCATCCTGCGCGACATGCTGGACGCCGCCTATTGGCCGGTGACGCTGTTCGCCGCCTGCCGGGTCGGCTTCAACCTGCTGCGCGCGGCCACGGGCGGGAACGTGCGGCTGACCGCGCTGGGCGACCTTGTCTTCGGGGCGGCCGCGGCCTGGGGCGTGCTGTGGATCTGGCTGTGGTCGGCGCTGAGCCCGGTGATCTGGGTCCCGACGGTCACGGAGGGCGTGGCCCGGGTCGAGCGGCTGTTCCATGGAGCCCACGACCACCAAGGCCTGGCGACTATCCTGATGATCCTGGTGGTCTCGGTCTTCCTGGCCGAGGCGGCGCGGATGGTCCAAGCGGCGGCGCGGCTGGCGGTCGGCCGCTGAGGCGCTCAATCAGAAACGCGCCGCGGGCGACCGCGGCGCGTCATCCGGTCGAAGGTCGGGCGTCGCCTAGCGGCGGGCCTTGCGGGCGGCGTAGCGCGCGTCGCGGCGGGCCTTCTGCTCTTCCTTGGTCAGCTGCTTGCGGGCCTTGCGCTCGGCGCGGCGTTCGGCGTCGACGGCGTCCTGCGCCTCCTGCTCGGCGGCCAGGCGGGCGGCCTCCTTGTCGGCCTTCTCGCGGCGTAACTCAGCCTTGGCCAGTTCGTGCTGCTGGCGCAGGGCTTCCTTCTCGGCGGCCCGCTTTTCGGCCAGGCGCTCGAATTCGGGGTCGGGGGCGGCCGGCTTGGGCTTGAATTTGGCGAGCAGGGCCTTCTTGGCGTCCTGCTGGGCGGTCAGGCGGTCGGTGAATCCGGTCTTCAGGTCTCTCATGCGAAAGCGTCAGGGTTCCTTGTGATCGGCCAGGAGCGGCCGGCGGTGCGGGCGAAGGCGTACGCGGATGCGGCGGCGAGCCCGAGCGGGTCGCAAGAAACCGAAACCGGCGCTGAAATCAAGGTCCGCGCGAGGCGAAGCGCCGGCTTCCCCCGCCCGAGGGACGGGAAGCCGGTCCGGTGGTGCAGATAGGTCGCGCGACGCGCGGCGGCAAGGCGTCGGCGCGAGGCGGCGTCCTGGTCAGCGCTTTTCGGATTGGCCCACGGCGGTTCCGGCTGCGCCGCCCACCGCTGCGCCGACCGGCCCGGCGACCACGGCGCCGGCCACGGCCCCGGTGGCGGCCTTCTGTTCGATGGTGGCCCCGCAGGCCGCCAGCGTCAGGGCGGCGGCGCAGGTCAGGATCAGGGCGGCGGAACGCGGCATGGAGTGTCCTTCCTAATGGCTGAGCTGCAACGCCCGGTCGGAGGTTCCGTTCCGACCTTCACAGTGAATAGGCGAATACGGAAATGCCGCCTCTTTGAGCAGATTTTTCGCGCCCATGAGCTGAATGCCCATGCGGATGGACATGATCCAAAAGAATAGAAACGAAATAAATACAGTATTAGCGAATATGATCGGACGAATGCGGCGGCGATCCGGCCGCATTCTGACGGAGGCGTGGACAATACACAGCCGCAGGGGGCGATCGACAGGACTCTTGCGAATCGACCACATTGCGGTCACAAACGGCGGTATATAGGCCCGTCCTCCGACGCCCGGGCCGATGAGCCGAGCGCCGGCGATGCAGGCTGGAACGCGACCGTCAGAGTCGCCCGGTCCGCGAGACTACCCCCGGGGGCTGCGTTTCTCGCCCTGTCGACTAGGATAAAGTTCGTTGCCGCATTCCCCGCAGACGCGCGCCGTTTCGGCTGTCGATCGCGTGGCCCGGATCAAGCCGGCGGCCGCGGCGGCGGCCTTTGGCGGGCTGGTGGGACTGGCGATCGGCTGCGCCTATCTGGGCGGCGCGACGGCGCGGGCGACGACGCTGCGCGTGCAGGCGGAACGAATCCAGGGCGCCACGGCGGCCGGCTTCACCGAGGAGGCCCTGTCCGCCGCCGCCGGCGGCCTGGATGGAAGCGCGCTGTCGATCGCGCGCCGGCACGACCCCTACACCATGGCCGGTTCGGCCCAGCGGGACCGGCAGGCCGAACTGCTGTCGGCGCGGCTGGAGCAGTTGCGCGCTCCGGGCGATCCGAACCTTCGCCGCGCCAGCCTGACCGCGCCGACGGCCGCGCGTCCGTTCCAACTGAATAATGCGCTGGACGCCAGCCGTGACCTGGATTGCCTGACCCAGGCCGTCTATTACGAAGCGCGCGGCGAAGGCCGCGACGGCATGCGCGCCGTGGCCCAGGTGGTGCTGAACCGCGTGCGCCACCCCGCCTTCCCCAAGTCGATCTGCGGCGTGGTCTATCAGGGCGCGGCGCTGCGCAGCGGCTGCCAGTTCTCCTTCACCTGCAACGGCGCCATGCGCGGCCGCGTCAACGGCGTCGCTTGGAGCCGCGCCCGCGACATCGCCTCCAAGGCCTTGTCCGGCCAGGTCTTCGCCAGCGTCGGCAACGCCACCCATTTCCACACCACCGGCGTGTCGCCGGCCTGGCGCGGATCGCTGATCCAGGTCAGCCAGGTGGGCAGCCACCTGTTCTACCGCTTCGGCGGACGGTCCGGCTCCAGCGGCGCCTTCACCTATGCCGCGCGCCCGTCGACCGAAGCCGACCAGCCGCGCCTGATCCAGGCCGGACTGAACCCGGTCGAGGCCGCGCGCCAGGCCGGCGAGGCCGTGGCCTATTCGCTGATCCTGGCGCAGGAAGGCCGCGCTCCGGCGGAGCCGACGCCGGCCGCCGCCCCGGCCCAGGCCGCCTCCGCCAATCCGCGCCCGGCGAGCGCCTCCGTCTCAACGCGTCCGGCGTCGGCGCAAGCTGTCCCGATGCGGGCCGTGGCGACCGCCGCGCCGCTTCGGGTCCAGGCGACGCCGACCGCCCGTCCGGCCGCCGAGAAGGCCGAGGCGACGGAGGCCGCCAACGCGGCCTGATCAGGCGTCGCGGTCACCCTTCGACGACCGATGGGCGTCGTCGTGACTGTGCTTCAGGTCGCGCTCGCCGCCGCCGCCCGAAATCTTGCTGTTTCGCGGATTGGTCGGGCCGCCGTCGCGCGGATCCTCGAACATCGGGGGCTCGGCGTGGGCGTTCTGATGGCTTGAGCCGGGTCCGCCCCAACGCTTCCGATCGACCGGTTCGGGCTGGTGCTGGTTGTTGGCCATGTCAGCGGTCCCCGGACTTGTGCTGGGTCGTCAGGTTCTGCTGCAAATTGCCGAAGCGGCCCTGCTGCGCCAGGTTGGCGTCGGCGTCACCGGGCTGTCCCGACTGAAGGCCGGTCTCCAGGTCGCGGCGATCCACGGCCGCGCCGTCCAGGTCGGCCTTGCCGCCGAAGCTGCGTTGTTCCTTGGGGATTTTCGGGGCCTTGCTCATCGGCTGCTCCTTGAACGTCAGGTTCAGGAAACGTGTCCCGTCCCAGCCTGTTCCTTACCGCAGCGCTGTCCCGGGCGGCGTCACAGGGCGTCCAGGCCGATGTCCAGGTTGGGCGCGGAATGGGTCAGGGCCCCGACCGAGATGACGTCCACGCCCGTCTCGGCGATGGCGCGGACCGTGGTCAGGTCGACGCCGCCGGAGGCCTCCAGCGTCATGCGGCCGCCCACCCAGGCGACGGCGCGGCGCAGGTCGGCCGGGCTGAAATTGTCCAGCATCACCACGTCCGGCGCCAAGCCCTCGGGGATCAGGGCCAGGACCTCGTTCAACTGGTCCAGGCTGTCGACCTCGACCTCCACCTTCATCAGGTGCGGGGCGAAGGCGCGGGCGCGGCGCACCGCCTCGGCGACGCCGCCGCAGACGGCGACGTGGTTGTCCTTGATCAGTATGGCGTCGTCCAGGCCGAAGCGATGGTTGATCCCGCCGCCGCAGGCGACCGCGTGCTTCTCCAGCGCGCGCAGGCCCGGCGTGGTCTTGCGCGTGTCGGCGATGCGGGCCGTGGTCCCGGCGACGGCGTCGACATAGGCGCGCGTCAGGGTGGCCACGCCCGACAGCCGGCCCAGCAGGTTCAGCGCCGTGCGCTCGGCCGACAGGAAGGCGCGGGCGTTGGCCTCGACCACCGCCAGGGTCGCGCCGGCGTCGAAGGCGTCGCCGTCGGACAGGCGAAGCTCGACGGCCGCGTCGGGGTCCAGGGCGCGGAGGGTCAGGCGCACGGCCTCGATCCCCGCCAGCACCCCCGGCTTCCTGGCGACGAAGGCGGCCTTCATGCGCGCCTCGGCGGGGATGCAGGCGGCGGCGGTGACGTCGCCGGCGCGGCCCAGGTCCTCGGCCAGGGCGGCGCGGACGACGGGTTCGATCAGGAGGTCGGGAAGGGTTCGGGTCATGGACGCCTCAAGAAATCCTCCCCCATCGGGGGAGGGGGACCATGCGGAGCATGGTGGAGGGGGCTGCCGTACCTCCGATGCCGGACAGCCGACGACGGCGATGAGGCGGGCCCCCTCCACCGCTTCGCGGTCCCCCTCCCCCGATGGGGGAGGATTTCGCCTCCGATCTCATTCCGCTGCGATCTCTACGGCCTGCGGCAGGCGGAGCCGCGTGTGGCGCGCCTCGGCGGCGGTTTCGGGGTGGTCCGAGCGATAGTGTCCGCCCCGGCTCTCGCGGCGATCCAGGGCGGCCTGGGCGATGAGACGGGCGGCGACCAGCGGCAGGGCGGGGCCGTGGCGGCGCTCCAGACGGTCGATCAGGGCCAGCACCGACGACAAGCCCTCCGCGTCGCGGATGACGCCGACATGGGCGGTCAGGGCGGCGCGCAGATCGGCCAGGACGTCCTCCGGCAGGTCGGGCGCGACGACGGCGGGGCGAGGCGGACCGCCGGGGACCTCGTCCGCGACCGCGCGTCCGGCCAGGCGGCCGAAGGCGGCGGCTTCCAGCAGGGAATTCGACGCCAGACGGTTGGCGCCGTGAACCCCCGTCGCGGCGCATTCGCCGACAGCGTAGAGGCCGGGCAGGGTCGTGCGCCCGGCCTCATCGGCGGCGATCCCGCCCATATGGTAGTGGCAGGCGGCCATGACGGGGATGGGGCTGAGGCGCGGGTCCAGGCCGCTGCGCAGGCAGGCGGCGAAGACGGCGGGGAATTCGTGCGGGAAGGCCTCTCCGATGGCGGCGCGCGCGTCCAGGAAGGCGCCGCGCCCTTGGCTGCGGGCCGCGTGGACGGCGCGGGCGACCACGTCGCGGGGCTTCAAGTCCGCATCGTCCGCCTGACCCAGCAGGAAGCGGCCGTCGCCGTCGACCAGACGGGCGCCCTCGCCACGCAGGGCCTCGGTGGCGAGGGGCGCGGGGTCCAGGCCGACATCCATGGCCGTGGGATGGAACTGGACGAATTCGGGATCGAGGATGTCGGCGCCCGCCAGGGCGGCCAGGGCCAGGCCCTCGCCCTTCAGAGCGGCGGGGGTGGTGGTGGCGGCGAACAGGCCGCCGGCGCCGCCGGTGGCCAGCACCACGCCGCGCGACAGCACTTCGACCCGCCGGTCGCCGCGCGTCACGACGGCGCCGACGACGCGGCCCGCCTCGTCCTGAAGCAGGGCCTTGAGGCGGGCGTCCTCCCACACCTCGATGTTTTTCTCGGCGCGGACGGCGGCGACCACGGCCGACAGGATGGCGCGGCCGGCGCCGTCGCCGCCGACGCGGGCGACGCGGGCGACCGAATGGGCCGCCTCCAGGCTGACGACGAAGCCGCCGTCGGGGTCGCGGTCGAAGGGCGCGCCC
>JAEWDF010000087.1 GCA_023390245.1 Pseudomonadota bacterium | reverse complement strand
TCATCACCAGGTTCTTGCCCACGAAGGCCTCGGCGACGACCAGGTTGTCGATGTCGAGGTTGTGGTTGTTCTCGGCGTTGGAGATGGCCGAGTACAGGACCTTGCGGACGTCGGTGGCGATGCGCTTACGGCTGAATTCCAGCTCGTTCAGCGCCTTCTGGACCGGCATGCCGCGGATCGAGGCGGCCACCAGGTTCAGCTTCTGAGGGCTGATGCGGACGTTGACCAGCTTGGCGCGGGCCTCGGTCGGCGCGACCCGACGGGTGTTCTTGGTCTGGGCCATGGATTACTTCCTCTTGGCCTTCTTGTCCGCCGCGTGGCCCGGGAAGTTCCGGGTCGGGGCGAACTCGCCGAACTTCATGCCGACCATCTCTTCGGAGACCATCACCGGCACGTGCTTCTGGCCGTTGTGGACGCCGAACGTCAGACCGACGAACTGCGGCAGGATGGTGGAGCGGCGCGACCAGGTCTTGATCACGTCCTTGCGGCCCGACGATTGAACGGCGTCGGCCTTCTTGAGCAGATACCCGTCGACGAACGGGCCTTTCCAGGAGGAGCGGGCCATCGGTTAGCGAGCCTTCTTCACGTGGCGGCTACGGATGATGAACTTGTCCGTGGCCTTGTTCTTACGGGTGCGGGTGCCCTTGGTGTCCTTGCCCCACGGCGTGACCGGCGTGCGGCCGCCCGACGTGCGACCTTCACCACCACCGTGCGGGTGATCGATCGGGTTCATGGCGACGCCGCGGACGTGCGGACGGAAGCCCATGTGACGCTTGCGGCCCGCCTTGCCCAGGTTCTGGTTCATGTGGTCGGGGTTCGAAACCGCGCCCACCGTGGCGATGCAGCCGTCCAGGACCATGCGCAGCTCGCCCGAGCCGAGACGGATCTGGGCGTAGCCCTGGTCGCGGCCGACCAGCTGGGCGTAGGCGCCGGCCGAACGGGCCAGTTGGGCGCCCTTGCCCGGCTTCATCTCGATGTTGTGGATGATCGTACCCACCGGCATCGAGCGGAGCGGCATGGCGTTGCCCGGCTTCACGTCGACCTTGTCGCCCGCCACGATCGTGTCGCCGGCCTTAAGGCGCTGCGGCGCGATGATGTAGGTCTTCTCGCCGTCGGCATAGGTGACCAGGGCGATGAAGGCCGTGCGGTTCGGATCGTATTCCAGACGCTCGACCGTGCCGACCACGTCGAACTTGCGACGCTTGAAGTCGATCTTGCGGTACAGGGTCTTGGCGCCGCCGCCACGGAAGCGAACGGCCACGCGACCGCCCTGCCCGCGACCGCCCGACTTGGTCAGGCCTTCGGTCAGCGACTTTTCCGGACGGCCCTTGTGGAGCTCGGACCGGTCGACCAGCACGAGGGCGCGGCGGCCCGGCGACGTCGGATTGTAATGCTTCAGAGCCATCTGGATCAGAGCCCCGTGGTGACGTCGATCGACTGGCCGTCAGCCAGCGTCACGATCGCTTTCTTGATGTCGACGCGACGACCGAGGATGCCCCGGAAGCGCTTGGTCTTGCCCTTTTGAACCAGGGTGTTGACCTTGACGACGTTGACCTTGAACAGGCTTTCGACCGCCGCGGCGATCTCGTCCTTGGACGCCGTGTCGGCGACGCGGAAGACGACCTTGTTCTGCTCCGACAGGATCGTGGCCTTCTCGGTGATCACCGGAGCCAGGATGGTGTCGTAATGCTTGGCGGTAGGTTGAGCGGCCATTACGCGGCTTCCTTGTCGCTGAAGCGGGCTTCGATCGCCTCGATGGCGGCCTTGGTCAGCACCAGCTTTTCGGCCCGCAGGATGTCATAGACGTTCAGGCCGGCGTTCGGCAGCACGTCGATGTGCGGGATGTTGCGGGCGGCCAGGCCGAAGTTGGCGTCGACTTCCGGACCCGCGATGATCAGGGCCTTGGTCCAGCCCAGCTTGCCGAACGTCTCGCGCAGGGCGGCCGTCTTGGCTTCCTTGACCGAGAGGGCGTCGACCACGAACAGCTCGCCGGCCTTGGCCTTCGAGGACAGGGCGTGACGCAGGGCCAGGGCGCGGACCTTCTTGGGCAGGTCGTAGGCGTGCGAGCGGACGACCGGGCCGAAGGCGCGCGAACCGCCGACGAACTGCGGCGCACGGCGCGAACCGTGACGGGCGCCGCCGGTGCCCTTCTGCTTGTACATCTTCTTGCCCGTACGAGAGTTCTCGTTGCGGGTCTGGACCTTGTGGGTGCCGGCGCGGCGCTTGGCCAGCTGCCAGTTCACGGTGCGGGCCAACAGGTCGGCGCGGATGTCGGCGATGCCGAAGACGGCGTCCGACAGCTCAACGTCGCCAGCAGCCTTGCCGTCGAGTTTGATGACCGAGAGTTTCATTACGCTTCACCGCCTTCGGTCGCTTCGGCCGCCGGCGCTTCTTCAGCCGGGGTTTCAGCGGGTTGAGCGGCCTTGTTCGACTTGACGGCGCCCGGGAACGGCGCGTCGGCCGGACGGGCCTTCTTGATGGCGTCGCGAACCTTGACGTAGCTGCCGTCGTGGCCCGGGACGGCGCCCTTGACCAGGATCAGGCCGCGCTCGGCGTCGACGCGCACGATCGTCAGGTTCTGCTGGGTGACGGTTTCCTGGCCGAGATGGCCAGCCATCTTCTTGCCCGGGAAGGTGCGACCCGGATCCTGACGGTTGCCGGTCGAACCATGCGAACGGTGCGACACCGACACGCCGTGCGTGGCGCGCAGACCGCCGAAGTTCCAGCGCTTCATGCCGCCGGCGAAGCCCTTACCGATGGTCTCGCCCTGGATGTCGACCTTCTGGCCGGCGATGAAGTGGTCCGCCGACAGCTCGGCGCCCACGTCCAGGAGACCGTCCGCATCGACGCGGAATTCGGTGACATAGGCCTTCGGTTCGACCTCGGCCTTCGCGAAGACTTCGCGTTGAGCCTTGGCCGTGTTCTTGGCCTTCTTTACGCCAGCACCCAGCTGGAGAGCGACGTAGCCGTCACGCTCCTGGGTACGTTGGCCGACGACTTGGCAGCCGTCGAGCTGCAGCACAGTGACCGGAACGTGCGCGCCGTCATCGGCGAACACGCGGGTCATGCCCAGCTTCTTGGCGATCACGCCCGTGCGCATCGGATCCCGCCTCTTTCTTCTTTAGATCTTGATCTCGACGTCCACGCCGGCGGACAGGTCGAGCTTCATGAGCGCGTCCACGGTCTGCGGGGTGGGGTCGACGATGTCGAGCACGCGCTTGTGCGTGCGGATTTCAAACTGCTCACGCGACTTCTTATCGACGTGCGGCGAGCGGTTCACGGTGAACTTCTCGATCAGGGTCGGCAGTGGGATCGGACCACGAACGGTCGCGCCCGTGCGCTTGGCGGTGTTGACGATCTCGCGCGTCGAAAAGTCGAGGACGCGGTGATCAAAGGCCTTGAGCCTGATGCGGATGCTTTGATCCATATCGGTGCTTACTTCCAATGCGGTCGGAGGACCGCGTCCCTGTGAACCATTTCAAAGACCGAAGGCCTTCGGGCGCGAGGCCCTCAGGAACGCAAATCCGCAAAAACGATCGGCCCACGCAGTGTCCCGCGAAGGCCGTTAAGTCCCAAGAAGCTGCAAAGAACAGGTACTTAGGTCGTTCCTGCGAACCGCGTCTGCACCCGGAAGTGCACAGCCGGTCCAACAAGAGGCGCGCTTATGCCTGCCGATTCCGATTTCGTCAAGCGGCCAGATCGAGGCGGTGACAGGGTTTCGGCGGACCTGTCGGATTCCATCCGCCGTGTCCCCGAAGCGCAGGCGCAAGCGCCTCAGATCGGCGCCGGTTGGCCCGTCTGGTCGACGGCGACCATGACGAACTCCGACACGGCCGCCCGACGGCGTTCGCCGGTCAGCAGGCCTTCGCCCCCCCAGCTCCACCTCCACCGTCACCGAACTGCGGCCGACGCGGCTCGGGCGGGAGCGCAGCTCGATGATGTCGCCCTGGTCGATAGGATGGTCGTCGCGCGCGAACGACCAGTTCGGGATGGTGAACCACGACGGCGGCATAGAACACCGCGCCTGACTCGCCACATAGCCTATAAGGATATGCTTATATGTTTATGTTCCGGACATTCTGACGCCAGCTTAACCGTTTCGCCCAGAGGCGCCGCAAGGGCGACACATACGCGCCACATTGCGTGTCTTTTCCGCACCAGCCATGCACAACTCCCCCATCTAACGCAGGTTTATTGCTCAGCTTCGTCCGTGTGCTGATAGCAGCCGCCTCTCCCGAGTCCCGCTCGGGTGACTGCAAGGACAAAGACAAATGAAAACCCTCTTCCTCGCTTCCGCCGCCGCCGCGGCGCTGCTGGCCGCCCCGGCTCTCGCTCAGGACGCCGTTGGCTCGGTCGGCGTGACCTATTCCAACCCGTCGGTCGAAGATGTCGACATCGACGTCTGGACCGTCGACGGCGTCGTCGCCAAGCCGGTCGGCGACTGGACTGTGACGCTGAACGCCGACGTCAACTACGCCAAGGCCTTTGGCGAAGACGACACCACCGGCGACGCCGCCGCCCACCTGACCCGGATGTGGACCTCCGACGTCCGCGCCGGCGGCTTCGTCGCCGCCAGCGGCCTGGGCACGGGCGACTCCGTCTGGACGGTCGGCGCCGAGGCCCAGAAGTATCTGGCCGGCTCGACCCTGACGGGTACGGTCGCCTACACCGACGCCGACGATCTGGGCGCCAAGGTGTGGACCGTCGGCGGCGACGCCGCCTTCTACGTCATGCCGAACCTGCGCCTGAACGCCGGCGTGGCCTACAACAACGTCGACACCGACCTGGGCGACGGCGACGCCTGGACCTACGGCGTGGGCGGCGAATACGAGTTCACGGGCACGCCGTTCTCGATCAAGGCCGGCTACACCCGCGCCGACATCAAGGACGCCGACATCGATGTCGACACCTGGTCGATCGGCCTGCGCTATTCGTTCGGCGGCGGCCTGCAGACGCGCGACCGCGCCGGCGCCGGCCTGGGCGTCTCGTCCATCGTCAGCGTCCTGGGCCTGTAAACCCCGGCGTTCGCCAAAACCTGAATGTCACGGCCCCGGCGGAGAGATCCGCCGGGGTTTTCCTTTGCGTCGGGGTTTTCCTTTGCCCGGACGCAAGAAAGGCCTCCGGGGTTCCACAACCGGAGGCCTTCCTGCCCTCTGACGGAGAGACTCGGGTCTTAGCGCCCGATGATGACGTCGCCCGAACCGATGATGGCGCGGGAGACATGGCCGGTGGCGGATCGGACGCGCACGTCGCCCGAACCGGCGATGGAGACGTCCAGGTCCCGCGTCGCTCCGCCGTAGTCGACGCTGCCGGAGCCGCCGATGGAGACGTCCAGCGACGGAGTGTTCCCGTCGCGGATCCTCACGTCGCCCGAGCCGCCGATGGCCACTTCCGCCGGCCCGCTGATCCGCGCCACGGTGATGTTCCCCGAGCCGCCCACATTGGCCTCCAGCGCCCCGGTCTCGCCTGCGACGATCGAGCCCGAGCCGCCCACATTGGCTTCCAGGGCGCGCGAGGAGCCGGCGCGGATCGCGCCCGAGCCGCCGACCGACAGCGACATGTCGCCGTCGGTGTTGGCCACGTTCCAGGCGCCGCAGCCGCCGTTGCCTAGTTCGATGGAGCGGGCGCCCCGGCCGATGGCCCCGAACACGGCGCCGGAGGCGTCCACGTCCACGTCGCGCGGCGTGCGCAAGACGATCAGCGGCGCGTCCTCCATGCGGATGCGGCCGATGGAGCGAACCTCGACCGTGGCGCCCTCGCCCGGCTGGCGGGCGTTGGCCGGCCCGCTGTTGCAGTTGCGCACCCCGTCGGAGCCGCTGTTGAGGAAACCGCCCCGGCGCAGGCCGCCGTCGATCTTCACGTCGCGGCCGTTGCGCCGCACCTGCACTGGGGGCAGGCGCGAATTCCCCTGGGTGACCTCAACCCCGATGTCGGTGCGATCCTCGACGATGACGATGACACGCGCAACGGCGTGACGGATCTCCACGTCCTGCGCCATGGCCGGCGCGGCGGCGCCGGCGGCGATGGCGGTCGTCGCGACGGCGGCGAGCAGAGCGAACTTCATGGGGGGACCTCCCTGTTTCCCGGTTTCGGAACGGAAGGTGCGCGCCTCGCGCCGCGAAGTCATTTTAACTCGAGGTCATGAACTCGAATTAAGACAGGGCGCGCGCGCCATCGGCCGCGCCGACCTCCGGCTCGAAGTCGCGCTCGAAGTGGGCGATTCGGCTTTTCAGCAGGCCGGCCCGCTTCAGCGCCACCGACGCCGCCCAGCGCGCCGCCAGTTCCGGCGTCGCCATGCCGTCGGTGAAGCGCGGACGCCCGCCCCGGCTGCGGATGACGGCGTTGGTGAACAGCGCCCCGTTCCGGAACCGCGACGGCCAGGTCTGGAAATCCATCGACAGACTGACGCAGAACCGGTCCAGGTTCTCCACCCGATGCGGGGCGTACAGCGGCCAGGTCAGGGCGCGGCCGGGCTCCAGGTCGATGACCTGGGCGTCGCCCTCGAAACCCATGACATAGGGCAGTTCCTCGGTGGTCTGGCGGGCGACCACCTGCTCCATGTTGCGCTCAGGCAGGTGCGCCTCGTCGCCCGGATAGACGAAGATGCGCTTGCGGCCGCGCAGGTGGAACAGCACCACCCCGGCTGCGTCGAAGTGATAGGGCACCCGCGCCTTGGGCGACGACAGGATCAGTTGGCCGGCGGTCTTCACCGCCCGCATCCCCGGATAGGTCGCCTGGATCGCGCGGAAGTCGTCCATGGCGGCGGCCCACAGCTCGGGCCAGCCGGTCTCGACCTCGCGCAGATTGACCCACAGCCGGCCCTGCTTGATCGCCTCCAGCAGTTCGGGGCCCGACAGGCGGCCTCGCGCGCCGGTGCGCAGGGATACCTGCCCCTCGTCGTCGTAGTCATACAGGTTGATGTCGAACAGTTCGGCGGGATAGCGGTCCAGCACGGCGGCCAGAGCGGCGTCCTCGGCGAAGCCCTGCTCGACCAGACGATGGGGATGATCCCGGGCTTCGGCGATCGGGCCGGGATAGCGGGTGCGGCGGTCGGACATGGGGAGGCTCCGGGTCAGGGCGATGGTCTGGACAGTCAGACGTGGGCGACGCGCGCCGGCGCCTTCTTCCGCGCGGCCAGCTTGCGGGCGGCCGAACGGGCGGCGACTGCGGCCCCGCGCAAGCGGCCGGACGCGGACGGCTCGCAGGCCTCGATCGTGGCCCAGCGTCGGCGCAGGGACGCGCGCAGCGCCTCGCCCCGTCCGGTCCTCTCCAGCACGCCGGCGGCGGCGTCCGCCAACGCCCGCGTCACGCCGGGGCGCAGCACCACCGCCTCGCGCACCGTCTGGCGCGCATTGACGAAATACTTCTTGTAGCCCTCGCCCTCGAAGCCGAAGTCGAAGACGCGGAAGCCCTCGGCAGCCGCCAGCCGCATGGTGTCCATGCTCAGCAGGATGCCGGGCGAACACCGCGCCAGCGTCGGCTCATAGACCGGGAACCAGAAATGGTAATGCCCCCCGGCGTGCAGCGAGAACTCCACCGCCGTCAGCCTGCCGCCCGCGTGCATGGCCGCCATGGAGGCGCCGAAGTCGGGACGGGGCTCGCGCATCAGGGCGTGCAGCAGATCGCGGGTCCAGCCACAGGCGAAGATGTCGTGCAGGCCCGAACGGCGATACTGCGCCGCCTTCAGATCGAGCAGATGGTCCAGCAGCGCCGGATCGCGCAGCCCGCGCCGGATTTCGATGGGACCGAGCTCGGCCTCCAGGCTGCGGCGAGCCCGTTCCTTGTCCTTGAAATACTTGCCGAAGGTCGCGCGGCGTTCGGCGTACCAGGCGTCATAGCCTTCGTCGGACAGGACGACCTGCACCGTGGCGCGCGGCTCGCCCGCCTCGGCCGGGCCGATCCAGCCCGGCACATTCAGGCTGTCGGCCTTCAGCAGCCGGGCGACATCCTCCAGCGAGACGGTCTCGCCGGCCGGAGCGACGACGCCATGGTAGTCGTTCATCGGCGCCCCCAGCGGCTGGATGGCCGCGCCGCGCCGTTGATGCGGGAAGAAACCGACGACGCAGCCGCCGCGCCGGAAGACCGCGATCGCCGCGCCGGGGCAGACCCGCGAGGCGATTTCCGCATAGTCCCAGCGGAAATAGGGGCTGGCCAGGGCGGGGTTTTCGGTCGACCAGGCGCGCCACAGGGCGATCTCCGCGGCGCCCAGCGCCTCGGCCCCGACGATGTCGACTTGCAGCGTTTCGGCCATCTCGATCCTCTCGCGCCCCTGCACGGCAAGGCGCGTTCCATCGCACAGACTGCCCCAGGCGCCGTTTCGGCCCGGTTCACCGGCATGGTGAACGGCCGTTCACGGAGCCCGTCGCCATTCCGGGCGTTGTTCCCCGGCGGACGCTCCCGCTCCGCTTCGAGAGGCCGCCATGACCGACGCCAGACCCGACAACCGCGAAGTCGAATACGAGGAGGAGCGCCGGCCGCCGCGCGAGGGGGAGCCGCCGCGCCCGGCCCAGGAGCCGCGCGGGTCGGAAGGGTCCAGCAATTCCGGCGAGACTGCCACCGACCCCGCCACCGGCGAAAAGAACTGACCTCCAGACCCCGAGTTTCCATGATCCAGAAATCCC
>JAEWDF010000109.1 GCA_023390245.1 Pseudomonadota bacterium | reverse complement strand
TGGCCAAGCCGACCGCCGACGGCGTGCGCGAGCCGCTCAACCGCCGCGCCACCATCGACATCAACTTCTAAAACCCGAAATCCCCGGTCCGGACTTCATCCGGATCGGGGAAATCCGGAAGGGAAGCCTGTCGAAGGCGACAAGATCAACCGCCGCTTCCGCGAGGAGGCGGCGGTTTTTCTTTGGCGGCGAGGTGGTTGTGGCGCCGAAATCGCGCGGGTCTTCGCCCTGGATCAGCTGGAGGTGCGGATCAGCGCGGCGCCCTGCTCCCGGTCCTGGGACTCGCCGGTCGGACCATGGAGCGCGCCTTCTCCGAGGGCGATGACGGCGGCGGCGACGACGACCGCGCTGACAATGGCCACTCCGGCCAGTCGCAAGCTTTCCGTCAGTTCGCCATGGTCGCGTTTCACGATCGTCCTCGAATGATCGCCTATCCGAGAGCATGGGGCGGCGGCGGATGCAAGTCACGGAACGGTGTGCGGTCGCACGAAGAAGGGGCGCCGCCTTCGCGCCGCCCCTTCCCGATCGATCCCGAAAGTGAAGCCGGCTCCCGCCGGCCTGGGCACGATCAGCCGGTGAACGGCCGGATCAGGATCTCGACCCGCCGGTTCTGGGCCTTGCCCTCGGCGGTGGCGTTGGAGGCGATCGGCTGGCTCTCGCCCTTGCCATCGACATAGAGCCGGCCGGCCAGGACGCCTTGGCTCACCAGATATTGCGCCACCGAGGCGGCGCGCCGACGCGAGAGGTCCAGGTTGTAGGCGTCGGTCCCGTCGGAATCGGCGTGGCCGATGATGTCGATGACGGAACGGTCGTACTCGTTCAGCACCCGGGCCACATCGGCCAGCGTGTCGTAGAAGCGCGGCTGCACGTCGGCCTGATTGTGGGCGAAGGTGACGTCAGCCGGCATGCGCAGGACAAGGTTGTCACCCTGCCGGGCCACGCCGACGCCCGACCCGGACAATTCGGTCTCGAGCGCGCGCTGCTGGCGGTCCATATACTGGCCGACGGCCGCGCCGCCCAGGGCGCCGATGCCGGCGCCGATCAGGGCGTTCTTGCGGCCCTGTTCGCTGTTGGAGGTGTTGGTCAGATAGCCCAGCACCGCACCGCCCAGGGCGCCGGCGATGGCGCCCGTGCCGGTGTTGTTCCGTTGCGGGGTCGAACGATAGGGGTCGGTCGTGGTGCAGGCGGCGGCGCCCAGCAGGGCCGCGATGGAGACGCCGACGACGGTAATCTTGGCGCGCATGTGGGATGTCCTTCCGTTTGATGCGGTATGGCGCGAAACGCGGGCTTACTGTGACGGTTCCAAGCTGTACCGTATCTGAACGTCCGCCGCCACGGCGCGCCGCGCCGCAGACCTGACATCGCCGCGATTTGGGCGTATGGGAGCCGCCGCCCCACCAGATCGAGGACGACGCCCGTGAGCGCGACCCAGACCGCCGAACCGACCGCCCGCGCCGACAGGGCCATCCAGCCGGTGTCGATGCGCCTGTACGACCAGGACTTCCAGACCTTCAGCGACGCGCTGGGCGGCTCCTTCGCCCGCTACGGCTTCGCCGTCGTCGCCGATCACGGGCTGGACGAGGGGCGCATCGCCGCCGCCCTGGACGACGCCAAGGCCTTCTTCGCCCTGCCCGAGGAGACCAAGCGCCGGTATCACCAGCCCGGCACGGGCGGCGCGCGGGGTCTGACGCCCTTCGGGGTGGAGGCGGCGAAGGGCGCGGCCGCGGTCGACCTGAAGGAATTCTGGCATGTCGGCCGCGAACTGCCGGACGGCCATCCGTACCGGAAATACATGCGCGACAACGTCTGGCCGACTGAGGTTCCCGGCTTCCGCGCCCATGTCTACGGCATGTTCGAGGACATGGACCGGCTGGGCCGGCGCCTGCTGAAGGCCATCGCCCGCTATCTGAAGCTGGGCGACGACTTCTTCGAGGACAAGGTCGAGATGGGTAACAGCGTGCTGCGCATGCTGCACTATCCGCCTGTCCCCGCCGATGCGCCTGGCGTGCGCGCCGGCGCCCACGAGGACATCAACGTCATCACCCTGCTGCTGGGCGCCGAGGAGGCCGGGCTGCAACTGCTGGACCGGGACGGCGCATGGCTGGACATCGCCCCGCCGCCCGGCGCCTTGGTCGTCAACATTGGCGACATGCTGCAACGGCTGACGAACCACGTCCTGCCGTCGACGACCCATCGGGTGGTCAATCCCGCGCCCGAGCGCCGCGGCTTCGCCCGCTATTCGACGCCCTTCTTCCTGCACTTCAACCCGGACTTCCCGATCGAGACCCTGTCGAGCACGATCACGGTCGACAATCCGGACCGCTATGCGGGCAAGACCATCCTGGCCGAGGACTATCTGACCGAGCGCCTGCGCGAGATCCGCCTGCTCTGACGGCGGATCAGCGCGAGATCCGCAGTCGGGTGATGTCCCGGCCGATGTCGCGAAAGGCGTCGCTGAGGTCGGTGGAGTTGCTGGCCTGGAAGGCGCGCTCGGGATTGGAGGCGCACCGCTGCATCAGCTCTCCGGCCGAATCGATGGCGCCGGTCAGATTGGCCGGGGCGGGAATGTCGAAGCCGACCGTATAGACGACGACGCCCGCCTCTCGCATGTTCTGGCAAAGCCGGAACGCCTGGTCGAAGGACGAGCCGTTCGTGGCCGGCTGGTTGATGTGGGTGTCGGTCCCGCCGCTGCCAGACCCCGCGTCGGAGGCGATGACTCCCCTGAAATAGGGGGTGTTGAACTCGCCGTCGGTCATCAGAACCACGGCCTTCAGAGTCTTGTTCGGATCGTAGTTCGCCGGCTTGGAGGTCCCCGTCCAGACGCCGAAGTCGGGCGAGACCATGTACCACGCCCAGGCCAGTCCGATGTGACCCGCGGTCGAGCCGACGGCGGCGAACCTGTCGATCTGGTCGGTCAGGGTCTTCTTGACGTTGGTCAGGGGCACGATGCCCACCGACGGGCAGGCGTTGCCCGAGGCCGCGTAGTTCCGCCCGACGTAGGTCGAGGCACCGGAGGGTGCGGCGTCCGTATAGGCGGCGGACCCCGCGCGTTCGCTGACGCAGGTGCTGGAGCCCTGGCGGGCCCAGGCGCCGTCCTGGTTGATGAAGTCACGCTGGGTGCAGCCGTCGATCCCGCAGGCCAGCTTTCCGCCGCCGGTGTAGGAGGCTCCGCCTTGAGGCGCGTTCGCCAGTTGGCTGATCGAAGCGTCCAGGGCGAGGGTCGCGGTGGTGGTCGTGGTCGCGCTGACACGGAAGCCGATCCCGTTCAGCTGGGACAGGCCGCCCATGTTGGTCAGATAGGCGGCGTCGCCGCTGGTCGACAGGCCATGCTGCGAGACGGTGATCTGGATCGAACAGTCGGTCCGGGCGCACTTGGCGACATAGGCCGT
This sequence comes from Pseudomonadota bacterium, assembly GCA_023390245.1. GTDB lineage: Bacteria > Pseudomonadota > Alphaproteobacteria > Caulobacterales > Caulobacteraceae > Brevundimonas. The sequence goes on along the minus strand of JAEWDF010000109.1, from coordinate 32,741 downwards.
GCCGGAGAAGGTCGTGTAGTTGCGGCTGTTGACGCCGCTGAGTTCGAAGGAGTTCGAGGTCACCGCACCGACCGTCAGGGCGACGCCGTTCACCGGCGTCATCCGTTCCGAACTCCAGATCACCACCTTGTCACCCCTGGCGAAGCCGTGGTTCGAGGCGGTGACGACCGCCGTCGTGGCCTTGGAGACGCCGGAGATGGTCTTGACGCCGCCCGTTAGCCAGGTGGCGGCGGTGATCGATTTCGAGGTCGAGGTCAGGTTGCCCCGAACCGTGTCGGCGTAGGTCCCGACATTGACGCCCATCGAATAGGGAACGAGGGCGACCTTGGAATAATAGGGTGACTGCTCCTTCTGCACCACGATGTCGATCAGTTCCTTGGCCGCGGCCTTCAGGGCATTGATCTTGCTGACCGCCGGGCAGTTCCGGGTGCAGTTGTCCATCGAGCCGGTGATGTCGAGCGCCAGCGCCACCTCGACATCGCGCGACGACCGGTTGACCTCCGAATGGGTCGAAACCGGCAGGGTGTCGTCCATGATCTTGCCGTAGGGCGGCAGGACGATGTTGGCGACCAGGGTCTTCACGTTCGCCGTGGCGTCAGCGATGACCACCTGGTTGGCGTTCATGACAAAGGTCACGGCGCTGTCGTCTATGCCGTTCAGCAGGGCCTTGTCCTGAATGTTGGCGCGCAGGGTGGCCAGGCCGACGGTCTTCAGGTCGGCGGCGCTGGTGTAGGGCGACCGCGCCGCGGCCAGCGCCGCGGCGTCCAACGCGTCCTGCAGATTGGCCTTCATGGTGGTGACCCGGTGCAGGTCGACGCCGCCCAAGGTCACCATCACCAGCACGGGCAGGCTGAGGGCGAACATCATCGCCACGTTCCCGCGCGCGTCCGAACCCAGTCGGCCCAGCCGCTTGAAGATCTGCGCGATCATCGATCCTGCCAAGTTGCCGATCCCCGGCGCGGACGCAATCCGTCCGCGAGGCCGCCAGTCTGGCGCCTTGCGGTTAAGGGAAGGCTCAAGCGGGACGGTTAACCGACGTTAGGCCTGCGACCAGCCGCAGTCGTGGCCGCGGTTCCGCCCGGTCAGCCAGGCGTTCAGCGGCGCGAAATAGTCGGCGATGGCCGAGGCGTCGTTGGTCGTCTCGCCGGTGAAGGCCTGCATCGCCTCGGGCCAGGGCCGTGACTGGCCCATCTCCAGCATGGCGTTGAAGCGTCGGCCGACGTCCTCGTTCCCGTAGATGGAGCAACGGTGCAGCGGCCCGGTCCAGCCGGCCTGGCGGCAGGCCGCGCGGTGGAACTGGAACTGGTAGATGTGCGCCAGGAAATAGCGGGTGTAGGGCGTATTGCCGGGCACGTGGTACTTGGCGCCGGGATCGAAGGCGTTGGCGGGGCGCGGACCCGGCGGAACCAGGCCCTGGTACTCCAGCATGTCGGCGGTCCAGGCGGCGTTGTACTGGTCCGGCGCCACCTGGCCGGAGAAGACGTCCCAGCGCCAGCGGTCGACCATCAGGCCGAACGGCAGGAAGGCGATCTTGTCCAGCGCCATCTTCAAGAGGAAGGGGATGTCCTCGTCCTCGCCCGGCGTCGCGTCCAGCAGGCCAATCTGGTTGAGATAGGTCGGCGTCAGGGCCGACAGGCCGACGAAGTCGCCGATCGCCTCGTGGAAGCCGTCGTTGGCCCCGTTGCGGAACAGCATCGGCTGGTTCTTGTAGGCGCGCTGGTAGTAGTTGTGCCCCAGCTCGTGATGGACGGTGTAGAAGTCGTCCGCGTTGACGTTGGTGCACATCTTGATGCGGATGTCGTCGGCGTTGTCCAGGTCCCAGGCCGAGGCGTGGCAGACCACCTCGCGGTCGCGCGGGCGGACGATCTGGCTGCGCTCCCAGAAGGTGTCCGGCAGCGGCGCCAGCCCCAGCGAGGTGTAGAAGCCCTCTCCGGTCTTCATCATGCGGACCGGATCGTAGCCGGCCTTGATCAGCAGATTCGTCAGGTCGTAGCTGGAGCGGCCGCCCTCGGCCGGCGCGACCACGTCGTAGATATTGCCCCACTGCTGGGACCACATGTTGCCCAGGAGGTCGGCGCGGATCGGGCCGTGGTCGGGCTGGACCGCGTCGCCGTACCTGGCGTTCAGGCGGGCGCGGACGTAGCAGTGCAGGTTCTCGTAGAACGGCTTGACCTGCGCCCACAGCCGCTCGGTCTCGGCGGCGAAATCGTCGGCCGGCATGTCGTAGCCCGAGCGCCACAGGGCCCCGGTGTCGGAAAAGCCCAGCTCGCGCGCGCCTTCGTTGGCGATCTCGACCATGCGGGCGTAGTCGTCCTTCATCACCGGCGAGACGGTGCGCCAGCCCTCGTACAGGGCCTTGGTCTCCTGCGGATCGCGGCTCTCGGCCAGGATCAGGGAGGCGTCGTCCAGATTGATCTGGCGGCCCTTGAAGTCGAACTTGCCGGTCGAATAGGTCGAGTCCAGTCGCGTGGTGATCTGGGCCAGTTCATCGGCGGCCCCCGGCCGGTTCGGCGCCGGCAGGACGATGCCCAGGCGCAACAGGTCCAGCTTGCGGCGCACCACCGGATCGACCTGGACATCGTTGAACCGGGCCGCCTGGTTGGCGAACTGGACCTGGAGCTCGGTCGCCTCGGCGTTGGCCTTGGACTCCAGCCACATGGTGTCGAAGGTGATGTTGGTGGCGCGCGCCCACTGGACGCGGGCGACGTATTCGTACAGGGCCAGCAGCCGGGTCTCGGCGTCGGCGACGAAGCGGGCCGCGCCCTCGACGGTGACCGGATAGTCGCCCGCCGCCGGGGCCGATGCGGCCTGGACCGGGGCGGCGTCGGGCGCCCGCGCCGTGGCGCAGGCGGCGGTGAAGGCGAGGGCGCAGGCCGCCGCGGCGGCCATCAACTGACTCTTCATGGTCGGTCTCCTGAACAGCGCGGGCAGGAGAGGCGAGGCCCGCTCCGCCGTCAAGCCCGGCGGTTCAGCGCGGGACGCAGGCGTCCAGTCCACCGGCCCGCACCGCGCCCATGGCCGCCTGGATACGGCCGGCGCGTCGGCGGAAATAGGGGTCGGGATCGCCGGTGGCGCCGTCGGCCCTCCGCGACTTTCATCGAACAAAGCTCCGCCATTTGCGTTAACCTTTCCCGAAACCGCGAGGGAGGGAGCGCCATGAGCGCCGCCACGTTCCGCCTTGGCCTGGCCGTCGCCACCGGCCTGACCCTGACTCTGGCCGCCGCCGAAGCGCGCGCCCAGACCTGGGGCCAGCCCGCCTATGTGCCCGCGCCCGCCATCCAGCCTTACGCCAGCCGCGCCTATGGGGCGACGGGGCGGCTGGCGACCGGCTATTCGACCTATGGCTACGTCGTCGTTCCAACCCAGCCTTACGCCTACGGCGGCTACGGCTACGACCGGGGCGGTCGCTACGGTTGGAGCGCGCCCTACCGAAGCGGCTACGCCTACGGCCGAAGCTACGGCTATCCGCGCTACGACAGCGGCCGGCGGCCTGGTTATCGCGACTGGTACGGCTACAACGACGACCGACCCTACAGCCGCTGGAGCCGGGGCCGGTCCTGCAACTGCGACGCCGGCTACCTCTACGATCGCTGATCCGGGCGCGGGACTTGCGCGGGACGGGACGACGCAAAGGAGTCTGTCCCGTGACGATACAGTCCATCCTCGCGGCCGCCTCGGCGGCCCTGCTGCTCTCCGCCGCTCCCGCCCTGGCCGGCGGACCGGGCGGACATGGCGGCGGACATCCCGGCGGCGGCTGCGGCGCCTGTGGCGGCGGCGGCCATGGCGGAAACTACAACTACAACGTCAATGTGAACGCCAATGCGGCGGCTGGGGCCTACGCCGGCGCCTATGGCGCGGTGAACGCCCATGCCTATTCGGGCGCCTCGGGCTTCCAGCGCGGCTACGTCGGCGGCGGGACCGTCTACGTCGGTGGCGGCTATGCCGAGGGCGGCTATGGCGGCTATATCCCCGCGACCCCGGTCCGGATCGTCGGGCCGGCGCCGGTCAGCGCGCCCATGGGCTACGCCGTCTATGGCTTCGGCCGCGAGTACATCGGCTGGCGGCCCTATTATCCGCAGCCCCTGCCCCAGCCGGTCCCGCCGCCCGCCGATTGCGGCTGCGGCCATGGCGGCGGCTGGGAGCATCGCGAACACTGGCGCGACGACGGTCGGGCGGACTACGCCTACCGGTCCTACGAGGAGCGCCATGAGGCCTATGGCGGCGCCTACGGCGAAGCCTATGTCGAGGCGCCGCTCCCTCCGCCTCCGCCGCCGCCTCCCCCGCCCTTGCCCAGCTATGAGCAGGCGCCGTCGCTGGACCGGTACTACGGCGACCTGCCGCCGCCGGGGGCGCATCTGGAGCCGCCGCCCCGACCCTATCGCCAGGAAATGGGCGAGCGCGGCTGAGGTCAGACCCGCGCGATCGAGTCCGCGATCGCCCGCGCCGCCTCGCGCGGATCGGCGGCGGCGGTGATCGGACGGCCGATCACCAGGTGGGTGGCCCCGGCCCGCAGCGCCGCCTCCGGCGTCGCCGCCCGCGCCTGGTCGTCCAGGGCCGCGCCCGCCGGCCGCACTCCCGGCGTCACGACCAGGAAGTCCTCGCGACCGGCCTCCCGCGCAATCTGACGCGCGCGGGAGGCCTCGTGCGGGCTGGACACCACCCCGTCGATCCCCGCCTCCAGCGCCTGGCGCACGCGGAGCTCGACCAGTTCGGCCGGCGACAGCCGATGATCGTCGGCGGCCAGATCTTCGGCGGACAGGCTGGTCAGGACGGTGACGCCCAGCACCTTCAGCCCCGATCCGGCGACGCCCCGCGCCGCCGCCGCCATCACCTGCGGCCGCGCATGGACGGTCAGAAGGTCGCAGCCGGACTCCGCCAGGTTGGCCGCCGCCTTCTCCACCGTCGCGCCGATGTCATGCAGCTTCCAGTCCAGGAAGACCTTGCGTTCCTGGGCCTTCAGCTGTCGGGCCAAGTCCATGCCGCCGGCGGCGAACAGCTGCAGGCCGATCTTGTAGAAGCCCACCGCGTCCTCGACCCGCTCGACCAGCCGCATCGCCTCGGCCGTCGTCGGTACGTCCAGGGCGCAGATGATGCGGTCGTCGGGCAGGCGGTTGGGCTGGGTCATCGACGGACTCGCGCTGAGCGGCTATGGCTGGACGCGAGGGCGCGTCGGCCGGACCGGCGTGGGAAACGATTTTCGGGCGAGGTCAGGCGATGAACGCGGTCGATCTGGGTGTCAACCTCTTCGTGACCCTGTTCGCCCTGCTGGACCCGATCGGCAACCTGCCGATCTTCGCCGCCGCCACGGCCGGAGCGACGCTGCGCCAGAGGATTTCGGTCTCGGCGCTGATCTGCGCCTTCGCGGCCGTCTTCCTGGCCTTCTTCCTGTTCACGGGCCTTGGGCTGCTGCAGTTCTTCGGCATCTCCCTGGCCGCCTTCCGCATCGCCGGGGGCATCCTCTTGCTGTTCCTGGGCCTGGACATGGCGCGCGAGGACTTTCTGAAAATGTTCGCCGACGCCGACGTTCTGACCGATTCGGGCGACGTGCGCGGCTACGCCCGCCGCCGGTTCCAGCGCCTGGTCGTGCCCTTCGCCATTCCGCTGATGATCGGGCCGGGCGCCATATCGGCCGTCATCATCCAGGCCGGCGAGGCGGCCAAGCTGGGGCCGGTCGGATCGGTCGCCTCCCTGGTCGCAATCGCAGCGGCCTGCGTCATCTCCTTCGTCTGCTTCTCCATGACCGGCTGGCTGAGCCGCGCCCTGGGCGAGGTCGGCATGGCCATCATCGTGCGCGTGCTGGGCCTGATCCTGTGCGCCTTGGCCATTCAGTTTATCCTGATGGGCCTGGGCGAGGCCATTCCCGGCATGATCTCCGGCGCGGTGACGACGCCCTATCCGACCGGGGCGCACTGAGCGGAAGTCTGAGCCGCTTCAAGAGCCCCTCCACCGCTTCGCGGTCCCCCTCCCCACTGCGTGGGGAGGAGACACGGACGGCGCTTCACCGTCTCCTCCCCGCTTCGCGGGGAGGTGGCTCGCAGCGAAGCGGAGAGACGGAGGGGTTCTTTCCCGCGACACAGCCAAAGAAAAGCCCCGGCGGATCGCTCCGCCGGGGCTTCTGTCCAATCAGCCGGACCGATCAGTCGCGACGACGACGGCCGCGATCGCCGCCCCGGTCGCCGTCCCGCTTCGGACGGCCGCCGGTGTCTTCCGAAAGCGGGGCCTCGCCGCGCTCGGCGCGTTCGGCGTTGATCTTGTCGGTGATGTCCTCGCCGGTTTCCTGGTCGACGACCTTCATCGACAGCTTGGTCTTGCCGCGATCGTCGAAGCCCAGGAACTTGACCTTGACCTCCTGGCCTTCCGAAACGACGTCGGCCGGGTTGGCGACGCGCTCCAGGGCCATCTGCGACACGTGGACCAGACCGTCCTTGGCGCCGAAGAAATTCACGAAGGCGCCGAAGTCGACGACCTTCACGACCTTGCCGGTGTAGATGGTCCCGACTTCCGGTTCCGAGGCGATGGACTGGATCCAGGCCCTGGCGGCGTCGATCTTCTCCTGGTCGTTGGCGGCGATCTTGATGGTGCCGTCGTCGCCGATGTCGACCTTGGCGCCGGTCTTTTCCACGATCTCGCGGATGACCTTGCCGCCCGAACCGATCACTTCGCGGATCTTGTCGACCGCGATCTTGATGGATTCGATCTTGGGCGCGAACTCGCCCAGTTCGGTGCGCGCGCCGTCGATGGCCTTGTCCATCTCATCCAGGATGTGCAGGCGGCCGGCCGAAGCCTGGGCAATGGCCTGCTTCATGATCTCCTCGGTGATGCCGGGGACCTTGATGTCCATCTGCAGCGAGGTGATGCCTTCACGGGTGCCCGCGACCTTGAAGTCCATGTCGCCCAGGTGATCCTCGTCGCCCAGGATGTCCGACAGGATGGCGAACTCGCCCGACGGCTCCAGGATCAGACCCATGGCGATGCCCGAGACCGGACGGGCCAGCGGCACGCCGGCGTCCATCAGGGCCAGCGAAGACCCGCAGACCGTGGCCATCGAGGACGAGCCGTTGGACTCGGTGATCTCCGACACCAGACGGATGGTGTAGGGGAAGTCTTCCTTGGACGGCAGCATCGGACGGATGGCGCGCCAGGCCAGCTTGCCGTGGCCGATCTCGCGACGGCCGGGCGATCCCATGCGGCCCGCTTCACCCACCGAATAGGGGGGGAAGTTGTAGTGCAGCAGGAAGCTTTCCTTATAGGTGCCGGTCAGGCTGTCGATGTACTGCTCGTCCTCGCCGGTGCCCAGGGTGGCGACCACCAGGGCCTGGGTTTCACCACGGGTGAACAGGGCCGAACCGTGGGTGCGCGGCAGGACGCCGACTTCCGACACGATGGCGCGGACCTTGTCGAGCGCACGGCCGTCGACGCGGTGGCTGTTCTCGATGATATCGCGGCGCAGGACCTCGGCCTCGCACTCCTTGAAGGCGGCCGAGAACTTGGAGGAGTCGACGCCTTCCGGGTTCTCGTCGGTCTTCACCAGGGCGGCGGCGGCGGTCTTCTTGGCCGCGTCGACGCCCGAGCGGCGGTCGTACTTGCCGGGGTGGGTGTAGGCCGTCTTGATCTCGTCGCCGACCAGCTTCTTGATCGAGGCGACCACGTCCGAGTGATCCTCGGCCTGGAAGTCGAACGGCTCCTTGGCGGCGTGCTCGGCCAGGTCGATGATGGCGTCGATCACCGGCTGCATGCCGGCGTGAGCGAACATCAGCGCCTTCAGCATCAGGTCTTCCGAAAGCTCCTTGGCTTCGGATTCGACCATCATCAGGGCGTCCTGTGTGCCGGCGACGACCAGGTCCAGGTCCGAGGTCGGCATCTGGTCGATGGCCGGGTTCAGCACCAGCTCGCCGTCGATCACGCCGACGCGCGCGGCGCCGATCGGGCCCATGAACGGCACGCCCGAGATGGTCAGGGCGGCCGAGGCGGCGACCATGCCGACGATGTCCGGGTCGTTCTCCATGTCGTGCTGCAGCACGGTGACGACGACCTGGGTCTCGTTCTTGAAGCCCTTGACGAACAGGGGGCGGATCGGGCGGTCGATCAGGCGGGAGACCAGGGTCTCCTTCTCGGTCGGACGGCCTTCACGCTTGAAGTAGCCGCCGGGGATCTTGCCGGCCGCAAAGGTCTTTTCCTGGTAGTTGACCGTCAGGGGGAAGAAATCCAGGCCCGGCTTGGGCTGACGGCCATAGACGACGGTGGCCAGGACCACGGTCTCGCCGTAGGTCGCCAGCACGGCGCCGTCGGCCTGGCGGGCGATGCGGCCCGTCTCCAGGGTCAGCGGGCGTCCGGCCCACTCGATCGTCTTGCGTTTGATGTCGAACATATCTCTTCTTTCGTATCCCGCCGGCGTATTCCGGTCGGGGCGGACAGTCAGGCTTTCAGTCCTTCGGGCCCTGGTGACCCGGCGATCACGCCGGGCGGGTGGATGAGGACACTTGCGGCCCTCGCGTCTTGCGCCGTTCAGTCCCGCGGCGCGCGGGCAGGCTTTAGTTACGGAACGAGGCGCGGACGTGACCGCCCGCGCCTCGAAAGCGTTCTTTCGCTCGTCCCGCGCCCCGCTTAGCGGCGCAGGCCCAGCTTGGCGATGATCGCCTGATAACGGGCCGAGTCGACCTTGTTCAGGTGATCCAGAAGGCGACGACGCTGCGAGACCATCTTGAGCAGGCCGCGACGCGAGTGGTTGTCCTTCTTGTGGGTCTTGAAGTGCTCGGTCAGGTTGGCGATGCGTTCCGACAGGATCGCGACCTGCACCTCGGCCGAACCGGTGTCGCCCGTGCCACGGGCGTTGTCGGCAATGAGTTCCTGCTTGCGTTCAGCAGTGATCGACATCGTAGAGTCCTTTCGTGGCCCTATCGCGCTTCGCGCTGCTTGAGGGCCGCTTGGTCCCCGGTTCTTACGAACCTTGGAGGTTGAAAACGCGGTCGGGTTCCAGCCGGCCGGCCCGCAACTGACAGAGGGCGACGAGGGTCTGTCCCTGGAAGGCGGAAACCGTGCGGGACCCGCCCGAGAGGCGGCTCTTCAAGGTTTCGACCTGACGGGGGAGCAGAACGATCGGCCGTCCCTGCCGAAGCGAGAAGGCGTCTTCTGGCGTCACGGCCTGCTCCGGGATGTCGTCCAGGGCGGTCGCGACGGGAAGCAAGCCTTCCGAGGCGGCGCCCCTATGCACCATTTCCTCCAGAGAATCCAGAGTGACCGCGTTTTCCGTGCTGAACGGGCCGACGCGCTCGCGGCGCAGGGCCGACACATGGCCCTCGGCGCCCAGGGCCGTCGCGAGATCGCGCGCCAGCGAGCGGACATAGACGCCCTTGCCGGTCAGGACGGTGATCTCGACATGGTCGGCGTCGGGCGCGGCCGTGACCGCCGCCTCGTGGATCGTCACGCGGCGGGGCTGAAGCTCGAAGGCCTCGCCGTCGCGCGCCAGGTCGTAGGCCCTCTGGCCGTCGACCTTGATGGCGGAGAAGCGCGGCGGGATCTGGTCGATCTCCCCCACGAAGGCCGGCAAGGCCGCCTTCACCTGCTCGACCGTCGGCCGCGCGTCCGAGCGGGCCACGATCTCGCCCTCGCGGTCCACGCTGTCGGTCGAGACGCCCCAGTGGAGGGTGAAGCGATAGGCCTTCCGGGCCTCCATCATCATCGATACGGTCTTGGTCGCCTCGCCCAGGGCGATGGGCAGGACGCCGCTGGCCAGCGGGTCCAGCGTGCCGGCGTGACCGGCCTTCCGGGCGTTGAACAGGCGACGGACGCGGCTGACCGCCTCGGTCGATCCCATCTCCAGCGGCTTGTCCAGGCACACCCAGCCGTCGACGAGGTCGCCCTTCTTCCGACGGCCCATCTAGGTCCTCCCCCAGAGGATCACTGATCGTCCTCCCCGGCCCGCCGATCCAGATCGGCGCGGACGCGGGGATCGTTGAACAGCCGGTCCATGTGGCTGGCCGTGTCGAAGCTCTCGTCGTGGCGAAACTTGAGATCCGGCGTGAACTTCATGTCCAGCTTCGGGCCCAGCCGGCCGCGAAGGAATTTGGCGTGCGCGTTCAGCGCCTTGATGATCTCGCTCTCGTGGCCGGTCGTCTCGGCCGCCTCGACGCCGGCGCCGAGGGGCTCGACGAAACAGGTGGCGTGCTTCAGGTCCGGACTCATCCGCACCTCGGTCACGGTGATCGACACGCCGTGCAGGGCCTCGTCGTGGATTTCCTCCTCGCGCAGGATGTCCACCAGCGCGTGACGGATCAGCTCGCCGGCGCGGAGCTGGCGCTGGCTGGGCCCCATCGGCCCGGACGCGTTGCGGGTATGCTGCTTGCGGGCCACGGCCGCCTCCTCTTCATCGCTCGCCGGAACGTCATCCCGGCTCGACCGGGGATCGGACCCGGCCGGAAACGCGAAAGGCGGGCGGTCTAGTCGCGATGTCCGGCCGTGTCCAGCGCGGCGGCGCGGGCCGCGCGCATGACCTCGGCCGAGGAAATCGACCGGACCGGGCGCACGGCGACGCCGCCGGCGTTCAGCACCCCGGCCGTCCAGTGGTTGCACAGGTGCAGCACCGAGAATGTCTCCCGGCTGGCGAAGAAGCGCGCGTCATCGCCGGGACGCGCGGCGGCGACGCGCGGCGCGCCGCCCGACAAGTCCAGCGAGGCCTCGACCCGGCCGACCATGCGATCGAAGGCGGCGTCCGACAGGACCAGGGCCGCCCGGCCGTCCTCGGCGAAGACCTGGCGCGGGTCGCGGCGCTCTGGGTCCAGCATCACCACCGAGGGATTGCCCGGACGGAAGAAGGCGCGGGCGCCGTCCGGCAGGCGCGCCCCGATCGGTCCCTGCTCGACATAGAATTTCGCATCGCCCCAGCCGATCAGCACCCAGTCGCCGGGCGCCAGGGTCGAGACCGCCCGGGCCAGGGGCCCGCCCCGCCGCGCCAGAGCCGATCGAGGGACGGCCAGGTCGGTGTGGAAGCCGTTGTCCAGCAGATAGACGGTTTCGGTCCCCCCGCCCGACGGAACCGGCGCGCCCGGCTTCTGCCAGGTCAGCAGCGCCGCGCCGAGGCCGAGCAGGGCCGCCAGGACCAGGCCGCGCGTCATTGGCGCTCCAGGCGCAGCAGGGGGCAGGCCGGTTCGTCGCGCGCCTTTCCGGGCGCGGCGCCCGCGTTCAGCGGCAGGAGGGCGACCGCGTCCCGGCTCTGGACCAGCGCCAGCCAGGCCGGATCGGCGCCCTCGCACAGGGCCGGCGCCCGGCCGGAAACGACCTCGCGCACCTCCACCTGGACATCGGCGGGCAGATCGAAGGCCTCGGCCCAGGTCTGCGTCCGCGACAGGGAGTCCTGGCTCGGGACCAGGCGATGCGGCCGCGTCCTCAGCACGCCGCCGGTCTCCAGTCGAACCTCCGCGCCGGCGAAGGTCACGGTTCCGGCGAGGGCGGCGGCGCGGGTGTCCGCCGGCGCATAGGCGCCGGACAGGGGCGCCGCGTCCGTTTCCCCGATCGCGACCTGGGGCGGGGCCTCGCGCCCCAGCCGCCGACGGACCTCGTCGACCAGGCGCGCCGTCGCCGTGTGCGTCCAACGCCAGCCCTCGGCCGCCGCCGTCTCCGCCGCGGGCAGGAAGGCGGGGCCCGGCGCGGCCATCAGCACGGCCATGGCCAGGATCAGGCCGAACAGGGCGCGGCCGCCGGAGAAGGATTTTCGGGCCGCGGCCGTGGACATGGCGCCAGTCTATGCCGACGAAGCCGACACGGCGAAAGGGGACTCGCCTTCTAGGGCGCGGGCGGCCCCATGAGCGGCTCAGTCGCCCATTCGCCCCGCCATTCGTAGTTCAAGGTCAGGCAGTGGCGGAAGGTCCCGTCCGACCACTGACCCACCGCATGGACCGTCAGGGGCCGCGCGGCGCGGACGCGGCCGGTCACCAGCCAGACGGAGTCCGCGCTGGGGCACAGGGCGCGGGCCAGGCCGCGGCCGTCGCCGGTCGGCTGGATGCGATAGACCTGGTCCTCGTCGGCGCCGTCGGGAAGCTGGCGGCGCACCCCGTCGGGGCCGCCCTCCTCCAGCTCGGCCGACCCGCGCGAGGAGGTGGAGAAAAGCCGCTGGATTCGCACGGCCCCGAACAGGCCCCGCCGCACCTCGAACGTCAGGCCCTTGGTCATGGCCTGGGTCAGGTCGTTGGCGGCGTCATAGGCCAGGAAGCGCGTGTCGGCGCGCGCCGGCGCGGGCGCCGATGCGGCGGCCAGGCCGACGGCCAGGGCGGCGATTGGAACAGCGGTCAGGGATCGCATGCGTCCTCCTTCCCCGCCCTTTGCGGCGACTTTAGGCCTCGCCCAGGCAACGCAGCGCGACCTCGAGGTTCCTCAGGCCGTCCTCGCCGGTGACGGCGGGGGTCTCGCCGGTCGTGATCGCGCGGGCGAAGGCCTCCAGCTCCTTCCTCAGCGGCTCGGCCGGCCAGCTGTTCAGCATCCGGGTCGAATAGGAGCCGTCGGGCTGCTGGCCGAAATATTCGGTCACCTGGCGGGTGATCAGGTCGGCCACCACGAACTTGGACTTGGTCGCCACCTGAAGCGTGCGGGTCTTGTAGGGCGTGACCCAGTTGGTGGTGATGTGGGCGATGACGCCGTTCTCCAGCCGGAATTGCAGCAGGGCCGTATCCTCGCGTTCGGCGCGGGTGCGGGCCAGCTGCGGCTGGACCTCGACGATCTCGGCGTCGGTCAGGTGACGGATGATGTCGATGTCGTGGACGGCCAGGTCGATGACCACGCCCACCTCGCCCATGCGGGGCGGGAAGGGACCGACGCGGGTGACCTGGATGGAGATGATCTCGTCGTCCTGGACGGCGCGCTTGACTGTGTCGACGGCCGGATTGAACCGCTCCACCTGGCCGACCATCAGCACGCGGCCATTGGCCTGGGCGGCGTCGATCATCCGCTGGGCGTCGGCGACGGTGGCGGCGATGGGCTTCTCCACCAGGACGTGGACGCCCTTCTCCAGCAGGGCCACGCCCGTGTCGGCGTGGAAGCGGTTCGGCGTGGCCACCACGGCGGCGTCCAGCCCGGCCTCGACGAAGGCCTCCAGCGTGGTGACCGGCGCCGCGCCATAGGCGGCGGCGACGCCCTCGGCCGTCACGGCGTCCGGGTCGAACAGGGTCGTCAGGTCGAACTCGCGCATGTCGGCGGCGACGCGGGCGTGGTTGCGGCCCATGACGCCGGCGCCGGCAACGCCGAATTTGAGCGGGGTCGGATGCGGCATGGCGGCTCAGCCCTTGTAGGAGACGACGGCGGCGATGACCTGGTCCTGGGTCGCCTCGTCCAGGTCCGCGTGCATCGGCAGACTGACGACCACATCCTTCAGCCGTTCGGTGACCGGCAGGACGCCGGCGCCGCGCGGGAAACGCTCATAGGCCGGCTGCAGGTGCAGCGGGATCGGATAATAGACGGCGGTCGGCACGCCCTGATCCTTCAGATGCGCGGCCAGGCCGTCGCGGTCGGGGTGTTCGATCGTATATTGCGCCCAGTTGGAAACGGCGCCGGCCGGCACGTCCGGGACCTTGGCGACATGGGGGCGCAGGGCCTCGTTGTAGCGGGCGGCGATCCGGTTGCGCCATTCGATCTCCTGGCCGAAGACCTTCAGCTTCTCGATCAGGACGGCCGCCTGAATCGTGTCCAGCCGGCTGTTCATGCCGATGCGCATGTTCAGGTATTTCGGGTCGTGGTCGAAGGTCCGGTCCTTCAGGTCGGCGGCGACCGCCTTGCCATGCACCCGCACGGAATCGACCAGCTGCGCCAGCGCCTCATCGTCCGTCAGCACCGCGCCGCCGTCGCCGTAGCAGCCCAGTGGCTTGGCCGGGAAGAAGCTGGTGGTGGTGATGTCGGCCCATTTCAGCGGATGGTCGCCGCCGATGGTGCAGCCGAAGCCCTGCGCCGAATCCGAGATCAGCTTCAGCCCGTGCCGGTCGCAGACGGCCCGGATCGCCGGATAGTCCGCCGGCTGGCCGAACAGGTCGACGGCGATGACCACGCGCGGCGTCAGCCGGCCCTCGGCCTTGATCCCCTCGATGGCGCGCTCCAGCGCCGCCGGGTCCATGTTGTAGGTGTCGGCGTCCACATCGACGAAGACCGGCTCGGCGTCGAACCAGGGCACGACCTCGGCGGTGGCGGCGAAGGTGAAACTGGGGACGAAGACGGCGTCGCCGCGTCCGATCCCCCACGCCATCAGCGGCAGGGCCAGAGCGTCGGTGCCATTGGCGCAGGACAGGGCGTGTCTCGCCTTTCCGAACGCGGCCAGGTCGGCCTCGAACTGGCGGACCTGCGGGCCCATCACCCAGGCGCCGCCGGTCACGGCGTCCTGGACGGCGGCCTCGATCCGGCCGTCGAGGCGGCGGCGCTGGGCCTGGAGGTCGATGAAGGGGATCATGGGTCGCTCTCCGCACAATCGGGGGCGGCGGTCCTGGTTCGCGGGCCGCGGGAACGCCGCTCCCTAGCAAAACCGGTTCGCCGGACCAAACGGGCGAGGGTCACTTCGCGTTGCCCTTTGCAACGATCCAGGCGCCGATCCGGCCTCTTGGCGCCCGGCGCGATGCGGCCTAAGCCGAGGCTCGTGACCGATCTCGCCCCCGCCCGGAACCGCGTCTCCGCCTGGCTGTTCGACCAGGCCCTGCCGTTGTGGGCGGACCGTGGCGTCGACGCGCGCGGACGCTTCTGGGAGCAGCTGGATTTCGACGGCCGGCCGATCCGGGGGCTGAAGCGCCGCACCCGCGTCCAAGCGCGCCAGATCTATGTCTTCTGCGAGGGCGCGGCCCTGGGCTGGGACGCCGGCCGGGAGGTGGGACGCGCCGGCCTGGACGGGCTGATCGCCAGCAGCCGCCGCGACGACGGCCTGTGGGTCGCCGCGACCGACGACATCGGCGCCGTGGTCGATCCGACGCCGGATCTCTACGATCTGGCCTTCGTCCTGTTCGCCCTGGCGGCGGCGCACCGGGTGCTGGGCGACCCGCGCGCCCGGCCGCTGGCGCTGGAGACCCTGGCGGCGATCAACACGAGGATGGCGGCCCCGCACGGCGGCTGGCGCGAGGCCCTGCCCGCGCGCCTGCCGCGTCGCCAGAACCCGCACATGCACCTGCTGGAAGCGATGCTGGCCTGGCAGGCGACTGCGCCCGATCCGGCCTTCGAGGCGGCGGCGCGGGAATCCCTGCGCCTGTGCCGGGCGCATTTCCTGGTCGATGGCGCGATCCGCGAGTATTTCACGCAGGACTGGGCGCCCGATCCCGAGACCGGCCATGTCGTCGAGCCTGGGCACCTGGAGGAATGGGCCTGGCTGCTGACCCGGGCCGAGGCCGCGGGCCTGGCGACGGCCGAGGCGGCCGAAGGCCTGCACCGCCGCGCGGTCGCGCAGGGGCTGAAGGCCGGCTTCCTGATCCGCGAGATGGACCCCGAAGGCGCGCCGATCGATGCGGGCCGGCGCCTGTGGGCCCAGACCGAAGGAATCCGCACCGCCCTGCTGTTCGATCCGTCCGCCGCCGCGGCCCTGGTCGACGGCGTGTTCGACAGCCACCTGGCGGCCGCCGTTCCCGGCCTGTGGATCGACAGCTATGATGCGGACGGCCGGTCGCACGACGCGGGCGTACCCGCCTCCAGCCTCTATCACCTGATGACCGCCTTCGCCGAACTGCTGGGGGGCCGGTCGTGAGCGGGGTCCCGGCCGTCTTCCTGGATCGCGACGGGGTGCTGATCGAGGATTCCGGCTATCCGCACCTGGAGGCGCACCTGGTCCTGATTCCCGGCGCGGGGGCGGCGGTGCGGCGGCTGAACCGGCTGGGCTATCTGGCGGTGATCGTCACCAACCAGTCGGGCGTGGCGCGGGGCCTGTTCGCCGAGGACCAGATGCACGCCTTCAACGCCCTGCTGGTGCGGCGGCTGGCCAAGGAGGGCGCGCACATCGCCGCCGTCTACGCCTGCCCCTTCCACGCCGAGGCGCGCGAGGAGCGCTATCGCCACCCCGACCACCCGGACCGCAAGCCGAACCCCGGCATGCTGCTGCGGGCCATCGCCGAACACGGGATCGACCCGGCCAAGTCCTTCATGATCGGCGATCAGCCCACCGACATGGAAGCGGCGCGCCGCGCGGGCGTATCCGGCTTCCTGTTCACAGGCGGCGACCTGGACGCCTTCGTGCAGGAGCTGATCGGCGCCTGAGGGCGTCGCATTTCCCCATGCGGTGAATTACGATGGGACGGAAGCAAGGAGCCCGCCCATGTCCGTTCCCTACGCCGAACGCCGCTGGACCTCGCCGGACGGCCTGAGCCTGTTCGCGCGCGACTACGCCCCGGGGTCCGGCCCGGCGCGTCCGCCGGTCATCGCCATCCACGGCCTGACGCGCAACAGCGCCGATTTCGAGACCGTCGCGCCGCTGCTGGCCCAGTCCGGCCGGCGCGTGCTGGCGGTCGACGTGCGCGGTCGCGGCCTGTCGGACCGCGCGCCCGATCCCATGACCTATACGCCGGACGTCTACGCCCGGGACGTGCTGGCCCTGATGGACCAGGCGGCGATCGACCGGGCGGTCTTCGTCGGCACCTCCATGGGCGGGCTGATCACCATGGCGCTCATGGCGCTGAAGCCCAAGGCGGTCGTGGCGGCGATCCTCAACGACGTCGGACCGGAGGTCGCGCCCGAGGGCCTGGCCCGGATCGCCGCCTACGCCGGCCAGCCGGTGGACATCGGCTCGTGGAGCGAGGCGGCCGACTACGCCCGGCGCACCAACGGCGCGGCCTTCCCCAATCATGGCGAGGCCGACTGGGCCGCCTTCGCCCGGCGTGTCTTCCGCGAACAGGCCGGCGGCGAGATCGTGCTGGATTACGACCCGGACATCGCCGTCCCCATCCGGGCGGCGGGCGCCAAGGCCTTGGTCCCCAACCTGTGGCCCGTCTTCCGGCGGCTGGCGCGCAAGCGCCCCACCCTGCTGGTGCGCGGCGCCCTGTCGGACCTGCTGAGCCCCGCCATCGCCGAACGGATGAGGAAGGCCGCGCCGGACATGGCCTTCGTCGAGGTCCCCGGCGTCGGCCACGCCCCCATGCTGGACGAACCGGCGGCCAGGGCGGCGATCTTCGAATTCCTGGCCGACCTGGACGCGGACTGAGGCACAAAGGAAAAAGGCCCCGGTCCTGCGACCGGGGCCTTCGTCATCTCGAACCGGAAGCCGGGATCAGGCCTCGTCGCCGCCCGGGGCTTCGGTCGCGCCGGTCTCCGGCACCATGGCGTCCTTGCGCACGGTCTGGCGCTCGGCGATGCGGGCCGACTTGCCGCGACGATCGCGCAGGTAATACAGCTTGGCGCGGCGCACCACGCCGCGGCGCTTCACCTCGATGGAGTCGACGTTCGGCGACAGGATCGGGAAGCGACGCTCCACGCCCTCGCCGAAGGAAATCTTGCGGACGGTGAAGGTCTCGTTCACGCCCGTGCCGTCGCGGGCGATGCAGACGCCTTCGAACGCCTGGATTCGTTCGCGCTCGCCTTCCTTGATGCGCACGTTGACGCGCAGGGTGTCGCCCGGCTGGAATTCGGGAATCTTGCGATCGCCCAGGACGCGGGCTTTTTCTTCGGCGGCGAGCTGCTGCACGATATTCATGTCATTTCTCCTCGGGCTTCGCGCCCCTTACCTGTGATTTGGCGAGATGCGCCGCCCAGAGATCTGGCCGTCTCTCCCGCGTGGTCTTTTCCCGCTGCGCCTGGCGCCATTGGTCGACCTTCTTGTGGTCGCCCGACAGCAGCACCTCGGGAATGTCGCGCCCCTCGAACGTCCGCGGTCGGGTGTACTGCGGATGCTCCAGGAGCCCGTCCTCGAAGCTTTCCGACGACAGGCTGTCCGCCGCGCCGAGCACTCCGGGGATCAGTCTTACGCACGCTTCGATCGCGACCATCGCCGCCGCCTCGCCGCCGGCGAGAACCGCGTCTCCGACCGAGACCTCCTCGAACCCGCGTGCGTCGAGCACCCGCTGGTCCACCCCCTCAAAACGGCCGCACAGCACGACGATCCCGTCCGCCTTCGCCCATTTCCTGACGCGCGCCTGGGTCAGGGGCCGACCCCGGGCGCTCATGTACAAAAGCGGCCGTCCTGGTCCCGACAGGCTGTCCACCGCCCGGGCCACCACGTCCGCCTTCAGCACCGCTCCCGGGCCGCCCCCCGCGGGGGTGTCGTCCAGGAAGCCGCGCGTATCTGTGGAAAAGCCGCGGATGTCAACCGTTTCAAGGCTCCACAGCCCCTTCTCGCGCCACGCCGTGCCGATCAGCGACACGCCGAGCGGGCCGGGAAAGGCCTCGGGGAACATGGTCAGGACGGTGGCGACGAAGGGCATGGCCGCCCTTTAGCGCCTAAGCCGTCAGGAAATCCATGTGTTGCGGCATTGCTGCACGGTCCAGCCGGCGACGCCCGAGCGCACGCGGCACTCCACGCCCATGCCCGCCAGGGGTCCGTGCATGATCCCCGCCTCGACCAGCGCTCCCTCGCCGTCATAGCGCGGCGGCTTGAACGAGACCCAGCGGATGCGCGGCCGGCCGTTCTCGTCCCGCTGGACCGGCGCGTCCGGGTCGTAGGTCTCGGGAAAGCTCAGGCCATAGCGGCTCCAGTCGCAGGCGGGCCGCCAGTCGCCGCCGCGCCCGTCCAGCCATAGCGGCGGCGGGACGTTGTCGGGGCCGAAACGATAGTGCTCCTTGGCCACCGCCGCGATGACGGCGCAGTCGTTTCCATCGGCGGGCCGGGCCGGGCCCGCGCCGACGGCCGACCCGGCACAGGCCGCCAGGATCGGGGCCGTCAGGGCCAGGAGCGACAGGATGGCGGTGGTCTTCATGACGGTTCCTTTCCTTGCCTCACGGCCTCAACGCCCGAGATCGCGATCCGGCGCCGCGCCATGCAACCCAAGGCCAAGCTCGGCGTTTGGACGGAGCTTGACCATAACAAAGGGGCATCCGCCATGCGTAAGATCCTTGCTCTGTCGTTCGTCGCCGCCGCTCTGGCGGTGTCGGCCTGCAACACCATCTCGGGCGTCGGCCGCGATGTCTCGGCCGCCGGCTCGGCCGTGACCTCGGGCGCCGAGGACGCCAAGCGCTGATCCGGCCGAGAGGCTCGATCGAAGGGCCCGCCGGCGTCGGGGGGGCCCTTCTCGTATCCGTCATCCCTCGGTGATAGGCTGCGGCCCGATGTCTCGAAGGAGAACGACATGGGCTTTCTGGACAATGTGATGAACGGCCTGGGCGGCGACGCGGCGGGCGGTCTGGGCGACCTGCTGAAGGGCCAGGGCGGCGTCGGCGGCCTGGCGGAGAAGTTCGGCCACGCCGGACTGGGCGACACGGTTCAATCGTGGATCGGCCAGGGCGCCAACGCCAATATCTCCGCCGAGCAGATCCGCGCCGTGATCGGCTCCGGCCCGCTGGCCGACTTCGCCGCCAAGCTTGGCGTCTCGCCCGAACAGGCGGCCGAGACCCTGGCCGGCCTGCTGCCCGAGGCGATCGACCGGCTGACGCCGGGAGGCCGGGTCGACGGCGCCGACGACCTGCTGGCCAAGCTGCCGGGCGGCGTAGGCGACATGATCGGCGGCTTCCTGAAGCGCTGAGCCGTCAGGACGGCTGTCCTTCGGTCGCCGCGACGGCGGGATCGTCCTCCGCCTCGGCCTGGCGCGCCTGTAGCGCCGTCTGCTTGCGGGCGACGACGAAGGCCAGGACGATCCCGAACACGCCGATGACCGTCGAATACAGGAAGAAGACCACATAGCCGGCGCCCAGGGCGGCCGGCGTCACGCCGCTGGTCGCCGCGCCGCCCGCCAGCGAGCCTTCCGGCAGGCCGGCGAACAGGCCGCGAAAGGCGGCGAATGGCCCGGCCCCTTCCGCCGCGCGGGCCGAGGCCTCGACGATGCGGCCCGACTGCGAAGCGATCAGCTTGCCCGGCAGCGCATACAGGGAGCTGAACAGGGCGTACTGGGTCGCGGTGAAGCCGATCGAGGTCAGGCTGGACATGTAGGCGATCAGCGCCGTGCCGGCGTAGCCGGTGGCGATGTTGTCGACCCCGATGGCGACGGTCAGGGCCGACAGGCTGGGGCCCTGCGTCGCCAGCCAGGCGAAGACCAGGTTCGACACCGGGCTCATGAAGGCGCCGATGACCATGGTGCGGATCAGCCCCAGCCGGGCCACCGACCATCCGCCGATGAAGATGCCCAGCGAGGTCATCACGACGCCGAACACCTTTCGCACCTCGGCCAACTCGGTCTTTGAGAAGCCGAGGTCCAGGTAGAAGGGGTTCATGATGTTGAGCACGAAGTCGGCCAAGCGATAGACGCAGATCAGCGCCAGGATCAGCGTGGCGACGCCCGAGAACCGCTTGTAGAAATCGGCCAGCGGCTCGCCGAACGAACCCGCCAGATAGGCGCCGGGCCGTGTCTTCACGCCGGGGATGGGCCAGCAGGCCAGCACCATCAGGGCCAGCCCACCGAACACGGCCAGGACCTGCAGATAGACCCCTTCCGGCTTCGCCGCCCAGGCCTCGGTGATCACCGCCTGGCCCTCGGCGCCCAGGCCGAACAGGCCCAAAAGGCCATTCAGCGGGCCGGCCTGCGCGGTCAGGCCCGAACCGACCACCATGGCGGCGGCGGCGATCACTAGCAGTCGGGCGATCCACTCCAGCACTTCCAGCCGTGGACGCGACGGAATGCCTGAGACAGGGATGGGGCGGATCGAATGAGTCTTCTCGCGCGGTGCGAATAGGACGCCGACGACGCCGAATCCCATCAGGGCCGCCATCACCGCATAGGAGAGGTTCCAGTTATAGAGGTCAGCCAAGACCAGCGGGACCGCGCCGGCGACGATCTGGGCGATGCGGTATCCCAACTGATAGGCGGCGGCCATGGCGCCGTGACGCGTGTCATCCGCCGCCTCGATCCGCCAGGCGTCGATGACGATGTCCTGAGTGGCGCCGAAGAAGCCGACCAGCACCGCGAACAGCGCCACCTGCGGCAGGGCGGTCGCGGGGTTGAGACCCGAGATCGACCACAGGCCGAAGATAACGACGGCCTGGGTGATCAGCATCCACGACCGCCGATGGCCAAGATATTTAGTCAGAAGGGGGATGCTGGTCCGGTCGATCAGCGGGGCCCAGACGAACTTCAACGAATAGGACAGGGTCGCCAGAGCGAAGAAGCCGATCACCCCCAACGACAGGCCGCTCTCGCGCAGCCAGGCCGACAGGGTGTCGAAGATCAGCAGGTTCGGCAGGCCGGCGGAAAAGCCCAGCAGCAGCATGACGAAGACCCTCCGCTCGCCATAGACGGCCAGGCCGCCAAACCGGCCGGCGGATCGGGTCGAAGGGGCGTTGTCGGTCATGCACGGCTCCGGCGGCGGCCGGGACGGTCGCCTGAATTCAGGCGACCTTGGCGCGGATGTCGCGCTTCGTCCAGCGGGCCAGGGCGGCGCGCAGGGCCTCGGCCTCCAGAGGCTTGACCAGGTGGTCGTCCATGCCGGCCTCCAGGCAGGCGCGGCGATCCTCGGCGAAGGCGTTGGCGGTCAGGGCCAGGATCGGCGTGCGGTCGCCCGAGGCGCGGATGGCGCGCGCGGCGGCCGGGCCGTCCATGCCGGGCATGCGCATGTCCATGAAGACGATGTCATAGCGGGCGCGCTTCAGCGCCGCGACCGCCTCCTCGCCGCTGGCGGCGGTCTCGACTGTGCAGCCCTCGCGCCGCAGCAGGGTGCGGGCCAGGAGCGCGCCGACGGGATTGTCCTCGGCCAGCAGCACGCGGGTCCCGGCGAAGCGGACGGGGGCTACGCGGTCGTCCTCCGCGACCGGCTGGATCGGCGCGTTCTCGCCGCGCCCGGCCTCGGCCCCGGCCGCGGCCAGGACCCGCTCGGCCACGGAGGCCCGGCGCAGGGGCTTGATCAGATAGCCGTGGAAGCCGGCGGCCCGATAGCGGTCGATCAGTTCGCGCTCGGACGGCTTCAGCAGCACCACGCCGCGCCCCTCCGCCGGCGGCGCGACCAGTCCGCCGCCCCCCGCCAGGGCGTGGTCGATCAGGACGACGGGCGCGCCCTCGGCCACGTCGCCGCCGGACGCGCGGACCTGCGCCTCGGCGCTGGCCCGGACGAAGGGATCGGGCGAACGGACGGCGACCGTCCGGCCCGCCAGCGACCGCGCGCGCGCGGTGGCGACCGCCTCGAAGGGGGCGACGAAACGGAAGCGGGCGCCCGGCCCTTCGGGACGGTCCTCGATGGCGACGCTCCCGCCCATGGCGGCGGCCAGCTTGCGCACCACCGCCAGACCCAGGCCGGCGCCGTCGAAGCGGGCGGCGTCGGAGGAATCGGCGTGGCCGAACTCCTCGAAGATGCGCGCACGGGCCTCGACCGGCACGCCTGGCCCGGTGTCGTCGACCACGAAGGCCAGCATCGGACGATCCTCGGTCCCGCCGGCGCGGCCGACCGAGATGCGGACGCCGCCGGCGCTGGTGAATTTCACCGCATTGCCGGCCAGGTTGAACAGGACCTGACGCAACCGGCCTTCGTCGGCGCGGATGTCGGGCGCGTCCGGCTCGACCGACCAGGCGATCTCCAGCCCCTTGTCGTGGGCGCGCGGACTGAGCAGTTCGGCGACGCCGCGCACCAGTCCCTCCAGGTCCACCGGCGCGGGATCGAACTCCAGCGCGCCCGCGTCGAGCCGCGCATAGTCCAGCAGGTCGTTGACCAGGCCCAGCAGATGTTCGGCGGACTGGCGGGCGTTCTCGGCGTAGGCCCGCTGGGCGCCGTCCAGCCGAGTGCGCTGGAGCAGGTTGATCATGCCGATCACGCCGTTCAGCGGCGTGCGCATCTCATGGCTCATCAGGCGCAGGAACTGCTGCGCCGGATCGCCCGCCGTCGTCGCCCTGGTCCGTCGCGCCATCGCCGTCTCCGTTCTCGGGCAGGATGACGAAGAGGCGTTAAGGACCGCTCAAGGCCTCGGTCGCGGCGCAGGCCGGCGACTCCAGCGCTTCGAGATAGGGCTTGTCGAAGCATCGCGAGAGACGCTCCAGCGCGTCCGCGTTAAGCGCATTGCGCTGGCCGGGCGTCGCGCGCAGGACCGAGAGCGACCGGTCCAGAAGCGCCCGATCTCGGACCAGATAGCCATAGACGCCGCGGACATAGGCGTTCCAGTCGAAGCCGTCCTCCTGGGGCGGGAGGTCCTGGACCGCGGAAAGGGCGGCGACCGAGGCCTCGGCGTTGCGGTCCAGCCGCGCCAGGCCCTGCGCCATGTGCCAGCGCACCACCACACGGTCGCGGTCGGCCAGATCGGGACCATGAAGCAGATAATCCGCCTCGGCTTCCACGGCCTGCTCATGACAGCCGGCCATGGTCAGGTTCCAGCCGGTATGCGGCAGATCCGACCCGCCCTGGTCGAATTCCTCGAACGTCAGCCGGCGGTTGGCCAGCCGGTCCGCCTCCGTCAGGGCGCAGGCCGGAGGCGCCGCCTGAACAGCCAGGACCAGAAGCATTTCAATCACGGCCGTCCCTTGGTCTCAGCTGTGGAGGAACCGCGCCTGGGCCGGGGCGTCCGCTTCGGCGAAGCCCGGGCGGGCGGCGGCGCGGCGGTCGAAGTCGGCCGCGGCGCCGATCGTGGCGCGGCGGTAGATCAGGGCTTCGGCGATATGGCGGCGCAGGACGCCGGTCGCTCCGTCCAGGTCGGCGATGGTGCGCGCCAGCCGCAGGGTGCGAATCCAGCCGCGCGCGGTCAATCCCCCCGCCTCCCCCGCCCGCATCAGCAGCATGCGTCCGGCCTCGTCCGGCGTGGCGAAGCGATCCAGCGCCTCGCCGCCGGTCCTGGCGTTCAGGCCCTGGGACGGATCCAGCCCGGCTTCGCGCGCCCGGTCTTCCTGCATGGCGCGCGCGGCGGCGACGCGGGCGCGCGCCTCGGCCGTGCCCTCGGCCGGCGGCGGCAGGGCCATGTCGGCGGCCGTCACGGGCGGCGTCTCCACCGTCAGGTCGATGCGGTCGAACAGCGGGCCGGAGACCCGGTTCTGATAATCGCGCTGGCAGCGCGGGGCCTTGCCGCACGCCCCGCGCCCGGCCCCGCCCAGGCCGCAACGGCAGGGATTCATCGCCGCCACCAGCTGAAAGCGCGCCGGATAGCGGACATGGGCGTTGGCGCGGGCTACGATGATTTCTCCCGTCTCGAGCGGCGCACGCAGCGAATCCAGGGCCTGCGGCGCATATTCGGGCAGTTCGTCCAGGAACAAGACTCCGTTGTGCGCCAGGGAGGCCTCGCCCGGCTTGGCCCTGAGGCCGCCGCCCGTCAGGGCGGCCATGGAGGCCGAATGATGAGGGGCGCGGAACGGCCGGTCGCGGGTCAGGGCGCCGCGCTCGATCAGGCCGGCGACCGACCAGACCATCGAGGTCTCCAGCAGTTCGCGCGAGGTCAGCGGCGGCAACAGGCCCGGCAGGCGTTGGGCCATCATCGACTTGCCGGAGCCCGGCGGGCCGATGAACAGCAGGTTGTGCCCGCCGGCGGCGGCGATCTCCAGCGCGCGCTTGGCGCTTTCCTGGCCCTTGACCTCGCGCAGGTCGGGGACCGCGCCGCCGCTCGCCAGGGCCCCGGGCTCGGGCGCGCGCAGAACCTGCTGGCCCTTGAAGTGGTTGACCAGGCCGATCAACGAGCGCGGCGCCAGGATGCGCGCGCCGCCGGCCCAGGCGGCCTCCGGGCCCGTCGCCTCGGGACAGATCAGGCCCAGGCCCATGGCGTCGGCCGCCACGGCGGCGGGCAGGGCGCCGCCGACCCGCGCGATCTGGCCGTCCAGCCCAAGCTCTCCGATCGCCGCCCAGCCATCGAGGGCGTCGGGCGCGATCACCCCCATGGCCGCCATCAGGGCCAGGGCGATGGGCAGGTCGAAATGGCTGCCCTCCTTGGGCAAGTCGGCCGGCGCCAGGTTGGCGATGATGCGGCGGGCCGGCAGGGCCAGGCCGATGCCGGCGAAGGCCCCGCGCACGCGCTCGCGGCTCTCGGCCACCGCCTTGTCCGGCAGGCCGACGATGTTGAAGACGGTCGGCCCGTCGCCGCCGACCAGCTGGACTTCCACATCCACCCGCCGCGCCTCGACCCCGTCGAAGGCGACCGTCATCACCCTTGCAACCATGACTGCATCTCCATGCAATCATGAGAACAAATCACGAACTGCGTTCGGCGGCAAGCCCTCTCAGCGCACGTCCGCTTCGGGCGCCAGGGTGTGGATCACCTGACCCTCGGCATTCAGGAACTCGATGGCGCCGTAGCCTTCCTCGGTCACGGTCAGGCGCAGCCGGGGCCGGTCGGCCTTGTCGGCCAGGGCGATGGCGGGCGTTCCGTCGGCGGCGACATCCAGCTTGATGCGGGTCGAGGTCTGCACGCCCGGAACCAGCCGGTCCCCTAGCGCCGGCTCGCGCACCAGCGGCGGGGCCTGGTTGATCGAGAAGCTCACCTCCCCATCGGGCGAGACGCGCCAGCCGATGGCGTCCATGGCCGGATGGTCCAGCGCCAGCACCGCCATGCCGCCGTCCACATCGGCCGTGCCGAAGCCGCCGCGCTCGCTGCCGTTCTCGTCATACAGGATCATTCCGGCGACGTTGAACACGCGCTTGTACTGGATGCCGTCGATGATCGGGGCGGGGGTCTGGCCCGACAGGGTCATGCGGATGACCCCGTTCTCGTCGACGATGTCGATGCGGCGGGCGGTGATGCGGTCCTGGTCCGGCGTCTCGACGCGGGTCTCGGGCGTGCGCGTCTCGATGATCCGCTCCAGCGCCTCGACCGACGGACGGCGCGGCGCCTCATCCTGGGCCAGGACTGGGCCGGTCGGCGTCAGGCACGACACGGCCAGGGCGGCCGAGGCCGCGACGATGATCTTCATGTTCCCTCCTGTTCGATGCGCGCGATCAGGCCGCGCGCTTCTTCTCGATCACGTCCCACATGGCGGCGGTGGCGTCGACGCCGGTGAAGTTCAACAGCTGCTGGGCGCCGGTGGGCGAGGTGACGTTGATCTCGGTCAGCCAGTCGCCGATCACGTCGATGCCCACGAAGATCAGGCCCCGCGCCTTCAGCGTCGGGCCAATGCGGGCGCAGATCTCCTGGTCGCGGGCGGTCAGCTCGACCGGCGCGGCGACCCCGCCGACGCGCAGGTTGGAGCGCACCTGGTCCTTGGCCGGGATGCGGTTGATGGCGCCGACAGGCTCCCCGTCCACCAGGATGATGCGCTTGTCGCCGGCCGAGACGGCGGGGATGAACTTCTGGATCACCAGCGGATCGCGCGAGGCCATGGCGTGGATTTCGACCAGGGCGTCAAGGTTCGGGTCGCCGGCCTTCAGCCGGACCACGCCCGAGCCGGCGGCGCCATGCAGCGGTTTCAGCACCACGTCGCCGTGCTTCTGGTGGAAGGCGGCCAGGGCGACCGGGTCGGCGCTGACCAGGGTCGGCGGCGTCAGGTCGGGGAAGCGGGTGACCAGCAACTTCTCGGGCGCCGAGCGCACCTCGGCCGGATCGTTCACCACCAGCGTCTGCGGGTGGATCGTCTCCAGCAGATAGGTGGCGGTGACATAGGCCATGTCGAAGGGCGGGTCCTGGCGCATCAGCACCACGTCCACGTCCCGCCCGAGATCGAGCCTTTCCCAGTCGCCGAAGACGGCGTGGTCGCCCTGGACCCGCTTCACGGTCACGGACCGGGCGCGGCAGTAGAGGCGGCCCTCCTCCAGCGCCAGGGTGCGGAAGTCGTAGACCCAAAGCCGATGTCCGCGTTCCTGGCCGGTCAGGGCCATCAGGAAGGTGGTGTCCGACTCGACGTTGACGGCCTCGATGGGGTCCATCTGGATGGCGACCTTCAGAGTCATAGTTTTGGCCTACCGCGTTTCGCGCTGCTTTGGGGCCCGCCGGGCGCGTTGCGTCCTGGGCCGGTGAATGTTCGGTGTCGGGGCGGCTCAGTCCAGCCGGCGCGCTTCCTCGGGGAGCATGATCGGCACGCCCTCGCGGATCGGATAGGCCAGCTTGGCGCCGGCGGAGATCAGTTCGCCCGCGTCGCGGTCGTAGGTCAGCTTGCCGCGCGTGACGGGGCAGACCAGGACTTCCAGCAGCCGGGGATCGACCGAGGCGGGGGTGTTGAAGGCGTCGCTCATTGTTGTTGGCCTACCGCGCTTCGCGCTGCTTGAGGCAAGGTCTTAGCGGCCCACCGCGCTTCGCGCTACTTGGGACTGGTCTTAACGGCCTACCGCGCTTCGCGCTGCTTGAGGCTGGTCTTAACGGCCTACCGCGCTTCGCGCTGCTTGAGGCTGGTTTTAGCGACCTACCGCGCTTCGCGCTGCTTGAGGCCGGCGTGCGCGAGGAGTTCACTGGATCGACCGGGAGTCGTCCTCGCCGCCGTCGGCGGCGTCGATGCGCATCAGGGCGTTCAGGGCGTCGGCGCGGTCCATCAGGGTCGGGCGTTCCAGCAGCGCCTGCTTCTCGGCGGGCTCGAACGGCAGGGCCATCGACAGGCTGTTGACCAGCGCCTCCATCGGCGCGCCCTCGGCCGTGTCCCAGTCGATCTCCAGCGCCCGGTTGGCCAGGTAGCCGCGCAGCGCGTCCAGGAAGGCATGGCGATCGAAGTCCGGCGACTCCCCCGGCGGGGTCAGGTCGCCCTCATAGGCGTCGAAGGCCGCGCGAACCTGGCGATAGGGGGTCTTCACCGGCAGTTCGGCGGCGACGCGGAAGCGCGACACTCCGGTCAGGGTGATCAGGTAGCGCCCGTCAGAGGTCTCCGCGAAGCCGGTGATGCGCCCGGCGCAGCCGACCGCCGACAGGCCGGGCAGGGCGCGGGGCCCGCCGAGCGGCTGGACCATGCCGATGATCCGGTCCCCGGCCATGGCGTCGTCCACCATGTTCAGATAGCGCGGCTCGAACACGTTCAGCGGCAGCTGGCCGCGCGGCAGGACGACGGCGCCGGCCAGCGGGAAGACCGGGATGACCTGCGGCAGGTCCAGCGCCCTGACATAGCCCTGCGGCATGAGGTCAGATCCTAGGCGAACAGGATCGACGACAGCCGGCGCCGCCCGTCCTTGGCGACATCGGAACCTAGGCCCGCCGCCTCGAAGATGGTCAGCAACTGCTTGCGCGCCGCCTGGTCGTTCCATTCCCGGTCGGCCTTCACGATGACCAACAGGTTGTCGACCGCGCCCTGGAAGTCGCCGGCGGCGGCCTGCGCCTCCGCCAGGTCGAAGCGCGCCTGGTGGTCGTCCGGATCGGCCTTGACCTTCGCTTCCAACTCGGCCGACGCGCCCGCCGGGGCGGCGGCCGACAGGGCCAGTTGGGCGCGCACGCTCTGCACCGACGGCTCCTTGGAGTCCTGGGGCGCCATGGCGATGGTCTGCAGCGCCTGCTCGCGGTCGCCGCCGGCCAGATAGACCCGCGCCATGCCGGCGATGGCCTTCTCGTTGTCCGGCTCGATCGACAGGACGTGGGCGAAGGCCTGGGCCGCGCCGCCGAAATCGTTGAGGCCCAGCGATTCCTCGCCCAGCTCCAGCAGTTGCGCCGTCTCGGTCGAACCGCCCTGGCCGCCGGTCAGCTTGTCGATGAAGGCCTTGATCTGGCTGTCGGGAACGGCGCCCTGGAAGCCGTCGACCGGCTGACCGTCGACGAAGGCGTAGACCGTCGGGATCGACTGAACGCGAAGCTGGCCGGCGTAGGCCGGGTTCGCATCGACGTCGATCTTGACCATCTTCACCGCGCCCTTGGCGGCGCGCACGGCCTTCTCCAGCGCCGGTCCCAAGGTGCGGCACGGTCCGCACCAGGTGGCCCAGAAGTCGACGATCACCGGCTGGACCTTCGACGCCTCGACCACGTCGGTCATGAAGGAGGCGTCGGTCCCCTCCTTGATCAGGTCGTCGGACAGGGTGGGGTCGGCGAAGGTCATGGTCGGGTCCGTGGTCGGCTCGAAGAATCGTAACGGTTCAGATGGCGTCGGGATGCCTTCCCATCAAGCGGCGAATTGGCCGCACGGCCGGCGCCTCGCCGATTCAGACGGCGCGTGGGAAGAAACACCGGCTGAATCGGCGCCTTCCCGTTCCGGCCTCATCCAGGGAGCGGCGATCAAGCCCGCGCCTCCTCCGGCCGTAGCGTCAGCACCCGCGGGCCGTTCGCCGTCACCGCGACCGTGTGTTCGAACTGGGCCGACAGCTTGCCGTCGGCGGTGACCACGGTCCAGCCGTCGTCCAGGGTCTCCACGGCGCGGCGGCCCTGGTTCAGCATCGGCTCGATCGTGAAGACCATGCCCTCGCGCAGGACCACGCCCGCACCCGGCTTGCCGAAGTGCGGCACCTGCGGCGCCTCATGCATCTCGCGACCGATCCCGTGGCCGCAATAGTCGCGCACCACCGAATAGCCGCCCCGCTTGGCGTGGGTCTCGATGGCGTGGCCGATGTCGCCCAGCCGCGCGCCCGGCCGCACGGCGCGGATGCCCTTCCACATCGCCTCATAGGTCGCGCGCACCAGCCGCCGGGCCGGCGCGGCGACCTGGCCGATCAGATAGGTCTTGCTGGAATCGGCGATGAAGCCGTTCTTCTCCAGGGTGATGTCGAAGTTGACGATGTCGCCGTCGGCCAGCATCTCGTCCCTCGACGGCGCGCCGTGGCAGACGACGTCATTGCGCGAGCTGTTCAGCACGAAGCCGTAGCCGTACTGGCCCTTGCTGGCCGGGCGCGCCTTCAGGTCGCCGACGATGAAGGACTCGACTCGGTCGTTGACCTCCAGCGTGCTCACGCCCCGGAGCGGCAGGCCGTCCAGGTGGGTGAAGACCGAGGCCAATAACCGCCCCGCCTCGGCCATCAGCTCGATCTCGTCCGGCGTCTTGATCATGCGGCGTTGTCGGGCGAGGCGACTCCGGCGGCCTTCAGCTCGCGCGCCATCAGCTCCTGGAAGCTGACGCCGGGATTGAGTTCGCCCAGCATTCCCAGCCTGATCCAGAAGGCCGCCTGGGCGTTGATGGACCGGCGCGACGCCTTGCTGGCGCGGCGCAGCTGCTCGTGCAGTTCGTCCTCGATGTTGACGATGCCCATGGCGGGACCTCGATATATGGTTCGTATACATTCCATATACCGGACGCGACGGCGCGACAACCGGGATCTCGTCGCCAGGTCCTCCAGGCCGGAAGCCCGGCGCCGGGCCTCAGTGCGCGACGCGGCGGCGTGCGAAGGCCGAGCCGGTCAGCAGCGTCTTGATGAAGAAGAAGATGGCGATGACGATGGCGTAGCCCAGGAACAGGGCGGCGGCCGTCATCCAGAACGGAACCGAAAGGATGTTCGGAAGGGCGAAGGTCCCACCGTTGATGACCGGCAGGACCGCCAGCACGATCAGGTGGACCAGGGCGGCGCCCAGGGCGGTCGAGCCCAGCGCCCGCCAGCCGCCCATCAGCAGGGCGGCGATGATGGCGATGATCAGGCCCATGACCTGATTGACTCCGTCGAAGCCGGTCTGCGCCAGGGCGGCCACGCCGCCCAGGAAGGCGCCGATCTGATCGATCAGACTTTCCATCTCAGACACTCCTCTCTCGCCGGGCCGACAAGCTTGGCCGCACCGGCAGGGTTAACGCCGCTGGCCGCAATTGGCTGCATTCAGACCGGCTGGCCCCGCAGCAGGCGCGGCAGGTCGCCGACGCCGCCGCCGGCCTCGTGCATAAAGGCGCGGCGCAGGGGCCCGATGCGGTTGACCGCCGCCATCCCCAGGTCGCGCGCCAGGCGCACGGGCGGAAGGTCGTTGGAGAACAGCCGCACGAAGGCGTCGAAGCCGGCCGCCAGCACGGCGTTGTCGAACCGGCGCCAGCGGGCGTAGCGGTCCAGCACCGTCTCCGCGCCGATGTCCTCGCCCAGACGTGCGGCCTCGGCCAGCACCTCGGCCAGGGCGGCGGCGTCCTTCAGCCCCATGTTCAGCCCCTGGCCCGCCACCGGGTGCACGCCGTGGGCGGCGTCGCCGATCAGGGCGATGCGCGGCGCGGTCAGGGTTTCGGCCAGGCTGAGCGACAGCGGATAGACGAAGCGGGCCCCCTCGACCGTCGCGCCGTCGAGGAACTCACCGAAGCGTCGCATCAGGTGCGACTGGAAGGCGGCGTCGGAGGCGGTCCTCAGCGCCTCGGCCCGGCGCGTGGTCTCGGTCCAGACCAGGCTGGCGCGCCGGTCGGTCAGCGGCAGGATGGCGAAGGGGCCGGCCGGCAGGAAGTATTCGTGGGCGACATTGCCGTGGTCGCGGCCCAGGCGGACGGTGGCCACCACCCCGCTCTGGCCGTAGCCCCAGCCGACGGTGTCGATGCCGGCGGCGGCGCGGACCTTCGATCCCCGGCCCTCGGCGCCGACCACCAGGGGCGCGGTCAGGCGCGATCCGTCGGCCAGGATCACCGTCGCCTTGCCCGGATCGGTCTCGACCACCGCGACGGCGGCGGGCGCCCTGACCGCCAGGCCCGCCGCCGCGACCGCCTCGGCCAGGGCGGCGCGGATGCGGCGGTTCTCGACCATGTAGCCCAGGGGCTCGCCGTCGGTGCGGTCGCCGATCTCCTCGGCGTCGAAGCGCAGGAAGGCGGGCGAGGCGGCGCGGCTGGCTGCCCCCGGCCGCCGCCCGTCGGTGACCAGGATGCGGTCCATGCGGCAGGCGTGCGGCCGCAGCGCCTCGCCCAGGCCCAGCGCGTCCAGCATGCGGAAGGTGGAAAAGGCGATAGCCGTGGACCGCCCGTCGAAGGTCGGCGCCAGCTGTGCGCTGAACGGCTGCGGATCGACCATCACCACCTTCAGCCCGGCCTGCGCCGCCGCCAGGGCGAACGCCGCCCCGGTCAGACCCGCGCCGGCGATGACGATGTCGTAGCGTTCGGTGTCAGCCATGCACGGGTTGTCGCGCTAGCGGAGCGTCGCGTCCAGTGACGTCTTGTCTCCTCCCTGTTCGCGAAGCGAATGGGGAGGTGGCGCGGCGCGCCTTCGCGCCGTGACGGAGGGGTTCTTCGATACGTCGCAGGCGCCGACCTTGCGGCCAGAACCCCTCCACCGCTTCGCGGTCCCCCTCCCCATTTCATGGGGAGGAGACAGACGGCCGGTAAACGCCCCTTAACCCTGAGGCGGGCAAAACAGGCGAAGTTCGTAGCCTGCCCGAGGTCCGTTCCTCCATGACCACCGCCCTCGCCATCGGCCGCCAGGCCTGGGTCAGCGCCCGGATTCTCTGGGACGCGCCGTTCATGGTGCGGTTCCGGGGGGTGTTGCAGGCGCTGTTGGCGACGCTCCTGCTGATCGCATTGGCCTCGTGGAATCCGGCCGACGCCAGCCTGAATGCGGCCTCGACCCTGCCGACGACCAATTGGCTGGGCGCCAACGGCGCCCTGTTCGCGGACCTGTTCATGCAGTCGCTGGGGCTGGCGGCCTGGCCCGCGGCCCTGTTGCTGGTCGCCTTCGGCCTGGCCCGCGCCATCGGCGACGCCATCCAGCAACGGCTGAAGCCGACGCCGCTGAAGGCGCTGGCGGCGACCGGCGGGACCCTGCTGCTGGCCGGCGCCCTGGCGGCGCTGGCCGCGCCGGCCGCCTGGCCGCTGGCGGCGGGGCTGGGCGGCCTGTGGGGCGACGCCCTGACCGGACTGTCGGCCAAGGGGATCGAGGCGCTGCGCCTTCCCGGCGGCCGCGTCATCGCCGGAATCCTCTTCCTGATCGCCGGCCTGTGGGCGCTCGGCTACGCCATCGGCCTGCGCGCCATGGACTTCCTGGACGCCCTGCAC